>LIUG01000162.1 GCA_001462245.1 Candidatus Fibrimonas termitidis | reverse complement strand
TAAACCTTCTCCCTTGTCTATACAGTTGCTTTCGCCCGAACCCCGATACCTCCGAAGGAAAGGATTTTCCCGATGGGGAAACGGGGTGAGGCACGCAAAGGAGATTTCGTTTACTATATTTATAATAGATTTTAGTTGGAGGTATTTATGGCAATCAAAGTCAAACCTGTACAGGCAACTGTTATTCGGGACAAGAATATAATTCGGCAGGTCATAGCCGAGGTCCGTAGCTCTCCACGCCCAGAAAAATTAGCCGAGTTTGAAAAAAACGATAAACTTATTTTGAGTATGATTAGATAGTATGAATAGCCACGCTTTAATTACACCCGAAAATGGACTTACATTTTTCTTTTTTGAAAGATTATTTGAATTAAACCAACTATCAAAATTTGATTGCTCAGTGGCGGAATATAACGAATATTTAAAAATTGACGCTTTACGTTCACAAAAAGACCATATAGCATTTACACTATTGTTGCGAGAAAAAGAAACTAACAGGATTATCGCTTATATGTCTTTGATAGCAGATGCAATAAAATTATCTGTTACGGAAAAATCTTTGCATCTTTTGGATTATCCATTTAAAACCATTCCTGCAATGAAAGTTGCCAAACTTGCTACGAACAGCGAATTTCAAGAAAAATATAAAGGCATAGGCTCCTTTATGATTTATTCCGCTTGTGCCATGGCTCGCGAATGCAATAAAAAATACATGGCTTGCCGTTTTCTTACCGTAGATGCCGATGTTGAGCATAACGCAAGTGTTTTGGATTTTTATAAAAAGAACGGATTTCTTGTAAATGAAGAATTGTACAACAAAAACCGTAAAACTATAAGTATGCGAAAGGATATTTATTCTTGATATAATACGGTGTCTGAACCCCGATACCTTCGAAGGAAAGGATGGGAAAAATCCTAAAAATCGGGGGTATCGGAGTTCAGACAATCAAAAAAGCATTGGAGAAAGTTTACTATATTCAGGCTATTAGCGGTTGTGGCGGACTAAGTTGCCCGCCACACTTGGTAAAGATTGTATATTTGGGCTATTAGCGGTTGTGGCGGACTAAGTTGCCCGCCACACTTGGTGAAGATTGTATATTTGGGCTATTAGCGGTTGTGGCGGAATTGGTAGACGCATCAGCTTGAGGTGCTGACTCCTGCAAGGGAATGAAGGTTCAAGTCCTTTCAACCGCATAGAATGAGTGAGGTAAAACCTGTTAGAGTCCGTTTTGCGCCAAGCCCAACGGGTTATTTGCACGTTGGGGGCGCCCGTACTGCTATTTACAATTATCTTTTCGCAAAAGCCACCGGAGGAACCTTCTACCTGAGGATAGAGGATACCGACCGCAAAAGATATAACGAAGACGCTTTAAAAGATTTATTGCGAGACCTTGAATGGCTAGGTCTGGCTTGGGACGAAGGTCCGTATTTTCAGAGCGAACGGCTGGAAATTTACGGCAAGGCAGCACAACAACTCATAGATAGCGGAAATGCCTACCACTGCTTTTGCACCGAAGAACGCCTGCAAACATTGGAACACGGCTATGACCGCCATTGCAGAAATCTACCCTTGGACGAAGCGAAAAAAAGAATTGAAGCCGGGGAAAAATTTGTGATAAGGTTCAAATCCCCGCCGGACGGCATAACTAAGTTCAGCGATTTAATCAGGGGGGAAATTGAAACCCCGAACAAAGATTTGGATGACCTTGTAATCTTGAAAAGGGATAAATTCCCGACCTACCATTTGGCTAGCGTTGTGGACGACCACTATATGCAAACAAGCCACGTGTTGAGGGGCGATGAATGGATAAGCAGCACCCCCAAGCATATTTTGCTCTATAATGCCTTTGGCTGGGAAGCCCCGCTTTTTTGTCACCTGCCCGTGATTTTGGCACCCGGAGGGGGGAAGCTCTCCAAACGCAAGGGAGCCGCATCCGTAGGGGATTTCAGGGATTTGGGTTACTTGCCTCATGCCCTTGTGAACTTCCTTTCACTTTTGGGCTGGAGCCCCGGAGACGATAGAGAAGTGATGAGCTTAAAAGAGATGATAGAGGCATTTTCTCTTGAACGCATACACCCAAAAGCGGTGGCCTTTGACGAAAAAAAACTGGAATGGATGAACGGTATGCACATTAGATTGCTGCCTGATTTGTTTTTTGCGGACGAATTGAAAAAACTTTATCCGAACGAAACGGATGAAAGCAAATTTTTGAAAGTGGCTATTCTGTTAAAACCTCGTTTAAAATTCATAACAGAACTCAAAGCGATGTCCAATTACTTTTTTGAACGGCCTCAAAAAATTGAAGATGAAAATGTAAATCTGATTGTGCCCGAGCTTGAAAAAATTCCAAACGATGACTTTAGTGCAAAGAGCATTGAAAAAGTTTTTGTGGAAATTAGCGAGAAGCACGAAATTAAGCTGAGAATACTTGCGCAATCTGTGAGGCTTGCGATCAGCGGTGTTAACGCAGGTCCGGGGCTTTGGGAAATTCTGGAATGTCTTGGCAAGGAAGAATGTATTTTAAGGTTGTGCCGTGTCAACTGATGCTTCACTTTTTCCCATACACTTTTTTGACGGCGAGATTTTCTGCGAGAAATGCGCGCAAGTGAGAGAATTCAAAATATTCTCTCAGGAAAAATACAATAAGCATTATAGCAAAAGTGAAATCCCGCCGAATAAACCCTTGTTCTGCAAGTGCAAAGAATGCAGCAACACAGTGATTTATGCTACAAATGAATTTGCGGAATTGCAGGAAGAGCCAACGCTTGGGCTTTGCAAAATTTGGGGAACCGGAAATTTGGAAGCGGGCGATCTGGTTTTTCATCCAACGGAAGATTTGTGCACGGTTGAGAGCGTAAATAGAATTTCCTCAACGCCGCAAGCAACGCTCAGGAAGCAAAATAAGGAAAAAATTGAAATTCAGCTTGGGGCTTTGCCAATAGGCGAGCAAAATGCAGGTGTTTTTTATAGGCTGTTCCCGCAAAATGCGGTGAATGCTCGTATAGGAGACCAAATTTACCATACGGAAACGAAGCGTGTCGGTGTGGTGGCGGGTTTGGAATTTAACGGCGGGCAAGCTATTATTATCAGGTTTGAGAACGGAGAGCTTGCGAAATGCCCGTGTGAAAAAAGTCCGCATTATTTAACGGATAAAATTTTGGAACTAAACACAAGATGGCGGTGCAGGGATTTGCCGTATTCGCAGAATTTGCAAATTATTTCGCATTCAAAAGTTTTGCATGTGAATTGTTGGCTTCCGAATTTTAACGCTGTATGCGAATTGGATAAGATAATTCTTTCAATTCCGCAAGTTCGTTGTTTTATTATGCACGTGATTTTGGAAAAAGCCGATGTAAGTTCAAATGATATATATAGGGAATTGATGAGGAAATGCGTGCATATATGCCATTGCAATATTGAATTGAAAAATCAGGAAGCATATATCACCGGTTTTTATTCCGCCAAGGATACTCCGAAAAACATTTACAGGGCCTTGCAGAAATTATCCATAAAAAAGATAAATTTGGATATTAGGATGCGTCCGGATATAAAAACGATAAAAACCATAAATGAGAGTGATTATTTCATTAAGATAAGCAAAATGGGAAAGGAAGTTCATATTGACGGTTGGGTTAAAAGCGAAAAAGAAAAGAAAAAGGCTAAGTGGAAGGCGTTTTTTTGTAGCTTTTGCTTTAGAATTGAAAACCATCTTTTGGTGATTAGTTGAGAGTTGAGAGTTGAGAGTTGAGAGTTTTATAATTTTGCTTTTTTTTTCGGTTTCGTTTTCCGCAAACGTGGAGAGCGTTTTGGAGTATGTGTATAAAGCGGAGTACGATAAAGCGTTTAGCGAAATTTCGGAGAATGATTCCAGCGCTTGTGTGTTGAAGGGAATTATTTATGTGAGCCGTTTTGATGATTTAGGCGATACATTGGATTTGGATTCCGCTTCGTATTTTTTGAAAGCGTGCAAGTCAAATGATTTTTGGGAGCCGCTTCGCCGTTATCAAATCGGGTTGATAAATTCCATCTTGGGCAATATAGTAAAGAGTTTTATAGAAGCAAGGGGTGCAGCGCAAGTTTTCAAGGAACGCACAGACATAGACTCAAAAGCCTTTTATGCAATTTACGGATATGCCGTATCCTTTTCCAAGTCTAGCAAAAATACTTATCTGGCTGATTTGAGAACCGGTTTTGAACAGAGCAAAATGTTCTCCCCCGTTTTTGGAAATTCCCTTATATGGTATCTTTACGAGGAAAAAAAATACGCAGAAGCTTTGGATATAGTCAACACTTTGTTAAAGCGTTACCCTGAGCACCCTGTATTTCTGCAAACCAAAGCGGATATGCTTTTTAAACTGGGCAAGGTTGAGGAAGCGGTTGCGATATACAAACAAAGCGAGCAATTTTACGCAAAAACGGCTCCAAACAGCATTCGTTACTGGTGCGCCGTTGTGCATTTATCCAAGATGACCGAAGAGAACTCGTGGAAGGAAAAACTGAAGAGCGAGGAATATCGCAGGGTAAAGCATAGGATGCCCGATATTAAGTGATATTTTCTACATTCCGCCTATGAAGCAATTCCTCGTAGCAGTTCTCCCCGGAGATGGTATTGGCCCGGAAATAATGAAAGAAGGGGTTAAGGTTTTAGAAGCCGTTGGTGAAAAATTTGGGTTTTCCCTGAATTTGGAATGGGCACCGGTTGGCGGCGCAGCTTATGATTTGCACAAGCATCCTTTGCCTGAAAGCACAATTAAAACGGCTGAAGCTGCCGAAGCCATACTGTTCGGCTCGGTAGGCGGGCCAAAATGGGAAAATTTGCCGCCCGAACTCCAGCCCGAAAGAGGTGCGCTCTTGCCCCTCCGCAAATATTTTAAGCTATACTGCAACCTGCGCCCCGCAAGAGTGTATAAAGCACTCGCCTCCGCTTGCCCGCTAAGAGCAGACATCGTAGGTGACGGATTTGATATTCTCTGCGTCAGAGAGCTTACGGGTGATGTTTATTTTGGGCAGCCTAAGGGCCGTGATGGCGAGGGCGAAACGGAAAGAGGCTTTGACACAATGGTTTACACCAGAAAGGAAGTGGAACGCATTGCCAAATTTGCCTTTGAAGCCGCCAAGCTTCGCAAAAAAAAACTCGTCAGCGTGGACAAGGCCAATGTCTTGACCACAAGTGTTTTTTGGCGCGAGATAGTAAAGGAAATCGCAAAAGGCTATCCCGAAATTGAACTTGAGCATATTTACGTGGATAATGCCGCAATGCAACTGATAAAAAGACCCAAAGACATAGATGTTATGCTTTGCCCAAACTTGTTCGGGGATATTTTAAGCGATGAATGTGCCATGCTCACAGGCTCCATGGGGCTTTTACCCAGCGCAAGCATAGCGGAGGGTTCTTTTGGGCTTTACGAACCGGCAGGCGGTTCCGCTCCGGACATAGCCGGCAAAGGCATAGCGAACCCCATAGCTCAAATACTTTCGGTTGCTCTTATGCTCCGTTACACATTCAAAGAAGAAGAAGCGGCCAGAGCCATAGAGCTTGCAGTAGAGGCTACCATATCAAAGGGCATTCGTACCGGAGATATTTGGGTCGAGGGCTGCAAAAAGGTGGGAACAGAGGAGATGGGAAGCACAATAGCAGCGGCTATTTATAATGAACGCTGATTTGCTCCTAGTGGTCAGTGGTCAGTGATTAGTGGCTAGTCACTAACCACTAGCCACTAGCCACTGCTAGTTAATCGCATTTACTATATTACCCAAACAGACAATGAAAATTATTTTTGTGGTGGATGACAGTGCGGTTAACCTTATTAAGGCTAAACAGGCCTTGGAAGGTCATTATGACGTTTTTACAATGCTTTCTGCCGCTAAAATGTTCGCCTTGCTTGAAAGAATTACGCCTGACCTTATTTTGATGGATATTGAAATGCCGGAAATGGATGGTTTCGCCGCTTTGCAAAAGCTAAGGGAAGATGAACTTACAGCGAGGATCCCCGTTATATTTTTAACGGCCTTTAGCGACGAGGCTAGGGAATCCCACGGCTTGGAGCTGGGTGCGGTGGATTTTATAGCAAAACCTTTTTCCGTACCTATAGTGCTCCGCAGAATAGCAAATCATTTGCATGTAAGCGATTTGATAAAGAAACGCACAGAGCGCATAGAACAACTGCAAAACAATGTTGTATTTGTTTTAGCCGACATGATTGAAAACCGCGACAAGGTCACAAGCGGGCATGTTGATCGCACTTCCGAGTACATCAAGATTCTCATCGAGGGAATGCAAGATCATAGTTTATATACGGAAGAGATGAATGGTTGGAATAAGGATATGCTGGTTTTTTCAGCCAGATTGCATGATATAGGCAAAATTTCCGTTTCGGATTTGATTTTGAACAAGCCGTCCAAACTGACCAAAGAAGAGTTCGAGATAATGAAGCTCCATTCCCAAGAAGGGGAACGCATAATCCAGCAGATTATCGCTAGAACGGGCGAAGGGATGTTTTTGCGCCATGCGAAATATTTTGCCGGCTACCACCACGAACACTGGGATGGCAAAGGTTATCATCGAGGTCTAAAGGGCTTGGATATCCCATTGCAGGGGCGCATCATGGCCTTAGTGGATGTATATGACGCCATCACTTCCGAGCGTCCTTATAAAGAAGCATTTTCGCACGAATACGCTGTAAAAGTAATTACAGAAGACTCCGGAAAACAGTTCGACCCTAAAATAGTAGATGTATTTCTCGCTATCAAAGACAAATTCAAAACGGTGAAAGATAGCAAGGGGATATAGCCTCTACGTCATGTTAAGCAAAATTTCATAACTCGTGCTTCTGCCTCCTTGTGCGGCCTGCTTTAAAATTCCTTTATCAACCAAATCTTTTATATCCCTGAGCGCGGTGTCTAAAGAGCATTTTGCAATTTTTGCCCATTTTGAAGATTTCAATTTTCCTTCAAAACCGTCCAGCAGTTTGTTCAACATCAATCTTTGCCGGCTGTTGAACGGGGTATCTTTGTGCTTGTCCCAAAAATTTGCCTTGAATAACACGCAGTGCGTTATTTTTTCCGCTTCAAGCAAAGCCTTCTTCAAACAATCCAAAAACCATAAAAGCCACAATGTTATATCTCCACTGCCATGCTGAACCTTTTCCAAAACATCATAATATCTTTTTCTTTCCTTCAAAATCTGTGCAGACATGCTGTAAAATCTCTGTGAACTGTTATCTGAACGAGCAAGCAGCATATCCGATATGGCACGGCCAATTCTTCCGTTGCCGTCATCAAAGGGATGAATTGTGACAAACCAAAAATGCGCAATTGCTGATTTTAAAATCGGATTGATTTTATTTTCATCGTTAAACCATTCCAAAAATTTTGCCATTTCCTCAGGCAGTTTGTCCGGCTCCGGTGCTTCGTAATGAACATTCAAATGCCCTATTCTACCGGAAACAATCTGCATTCTTTCTGTTCTGTATTTTCCGCCATATCCGTTTGAGAACAAAACCTTATGCCATTCAAACAGACGTGTTTCGGTTAACGGCTTTGTATAATTTTGAGTTGCGTCCAGCATAATTTCCACAACCCCATCCACCGCCCTGCTGGATTTCACCAAATCGGCTATTTCCAAACCCAAACGCCTAGCTATTGAAGAACGAACCTGAGCGTAATCCAGATTTTCCCCTTCAATTTCAGATGATTTCAAAACATTCAGTGTAAGGGTATTCAGCACGGCTTCTTCTTTTTTAGAAAACCCAAGCGCAAGCATTAACCCCGATATTTTGCCCTGCATACGAATAACTTCGTTAAGCAAAGGAATAACCAAATCTTCGTTCCACGAAAACTCAGTCCAATTTTTGCGGCTATGAATGGCTAATTTCTTAATCATGCGGAGAATATAGAAATTATTCGCCGCAAAAATAAGGGGAAAATATATATTATCAGCGTTTAATGCAATTCCGCTAAAGTTTTTCTATCTTTATACCGATATACTCATAAAGAGAGGTATTTTTATGGCTATCAGTTTACCGGGTTTAAGTGGCAATTCGCCTATTAGCGCAGATTTGATGTATCAATTCTACGATAATAAGGCTATAACTCCGCAGATTCGCGCCGCTCTGCAGAAAAAACAGGAAGAAGCGGACAAAGAATCCGGTGAAAGTTCCGGTTCTGCTTCAAGCTCCGCTTCAAAATTTGGTCCGGCTACAAAAGTGAGCATTACCGACCAGATTATACGCATGAACGTTGCGAACAATTCTTCTAAATATGGAAAAGAAGAAGAAAAAGAGACTGAAGCTACATCCACAGCTAAAAAGCCCTCCCGCTTTGATGTGCTTGCAGAGGTGAAAAAGAGTGTCGCAGAACGGGAAGCTACGGCAAAAGCGGAAAAAGACGCGCAGCTCAAAGAAATAGCAGATAAGATTGCCGCTGCCGAGGCGGAAAAAAAGGCTGCTGAAGAAGCTGCGAAAGAAGGAGAAGGGGGAACTCCTCCGGCTCCTCCGGCTGAAGGTTAACCGAAACCGTGTTCCGGCCGGTATTCCTAACCCTCCTATTTGCAGCGTATTTGTACGCTGACTTTGAGGAGGAATGGATAAAAAAGTATGCTTTTGCGGCAGGCATTGATATTGCCGTAACCAGAGGTGATTTGGATGGCGTTTCAAGGGTAGGCTCCGATAAAAAGTTGGTGCCCGAGAGCGTTATATTGCCGGATGTTCCGTTCTTTTTAGTTTACGCTTTTGACGCTAGGGCACTTGTAAATGCCTCTTCCATAGCATTCAATTTTGGGATTGGCTTCCCGGAATACGAACATAAACAGCAAAGCGGTGATGCGAGGTATTTTAGGCTGGGCTTGGAGTACCAGTATCATTTTTTGTGGCCGGAGCCTTTTAGAATAGGTACCGGTCTTGGCTATGAATTTTCTTCCATGCGGTTTCCCAATGGTTCTGTAGGCGAGGCGGGCAGTGGCAAGGAAGGTAAGTGGGGCCATGCGAACTTTACAGGCAATGGGCCTCATGCTGTGCTTTCTGCGCAGTATTTTTTCACGGAGAATATCGCGGTGGAAGGGGCAATTCGCTATCGTTTGTTGCGTTTGAACCGAGTGGCAACGCCTTTGCAAGAAGATGTGTCTAAGTTGGATGATTCGGTTTGGCAGGGCATGGGAGAATTTGGGTTCCGGGGGATGTTTGTATTCTGATAAAATTTCGCAAGCCCAAGAGCTTGTGGCAGAGGCTTGCCCGAAACTTGTGGAAAATCGCATTGTTTACGAGGCCATTTTGCAGTTTTACTCGGATAATGCCTTAATAAAAACGGATATTCGCGATTTAATTGAACTTTTGAAAAACAAGACCTTTGAGGTGCGTAAAACAAGCGCAAAAACATTTAAGGAATGCGTATATAATCTATTGGATGAATTTCCCGAACTCACCGCCGCAAAGGGTATGCTTCGCTATTACGAGTCCACACCGAATTTTGACTGGCAGGAATGCGAAAAAGCCGAAATCGCCTTTGGCGATGCCTTAACCCAAGACGTTTACGGCTGGCAACCCGACTTTTGGACCCTTTTTGAAAAAGAATCCAATGAGGCGGATGCTTGCAAATTGACAGTTGTAGCGGCTATGGAGTAGCAAACGGCTCCAAATATCCAACTGTTTCACCATTAATAGCAACAACAAAACATCTAGTTCCTATAAGAACTACAAATGTTTTATCTGTTTCCAAAACAATGGAACCGGCAGTAAAGGCTTCGGGATTCGTTTGCCCAATATTCCTAAAAGAATCTATAGTAGGCAGAACCGATTTCAACTGTTTTTCCGAAACTTCGTCCGTCATTGTTAAAGCCACAGCCATATCTGCTGTTGTTCGATCAACGAAAGCAGATAAAGGCGCAATAAGTGAAGTTCCGGCAGCAGAAACTGTAGAGCCGTCATAAGCCAAGTCTGGTACCCCATCGCCATCAATATCAATATCGGGAGTTAATGTTTTTTTAGTAATCGGAATTATCTTATCTTTAGGCTCATCTTTTTTTACATCCTCCTCATCATCGCTGGAACAGGAAATTGCGATAACAGCTAAACCTGTCATCATTAAAAGAACAATTTTTTTAAAAGTGGACATATAGGACTCCTATTTTGAAAAACTTTGGGAAATATAGGAAATTTTTGCCCTGAGTTTTCTATATTTACATTGGTCTTAGACCCTTTGCAATGATTGTTTGCGGGCAAATCGCCAGGGCGAAAGCAGCAACGGACTTGTGGGCTTTTATGTGCAGAGTGTGTCTAAGGCTCTTTTTTCTGTGTATCCTATATTAAATTACATGATTAGACAAAAATTTTACAAATAGTTTACAAAAATTATTTATGGATATTGCGTAATGACCAGATTTCTAAATTCCCCCCACAATGTTTCCCCGGATGCCGATGGTAGCAGTGCTTCTGCTGTTGGCTGGCTTTTGCTTTGCAGAGCAGCCCGGTGATTCCATTGTAAAAAGCCAGATTCAATACATCCCTCTGCCGCCGCAAACAGAACCGCTTAAAGGCTTGCTCCCGCAAAAAGGAATTTCAGACGGAACGCCATTGAAGGCTTCCAAGCCTGTGCTTGTGTATGAACACGGAATAGATTTTGAAAGCAGAGCCAGCGTTGTGCAAGCCGGAGTTGCAAATAGTCTAAGCAAAGATACCTTACCGCTTTGGAATGCTCACTACACGGAACTTGCCGATTATTCAATGGATATGTTTGACATAGGATTTAACAGGCTTTGGCTGAATTCCCTTATAGGGCAAGGAGACGGCGGAGCGGGCGACTTGGCAGAAGGAACTCTCTATAACATAGCGCTCCCCATGAAAATTCCGGCCTGGATGAAAGATTACGGTTTTGACCGCCCACAGTTGCTATTGCAAGGTACAATGGATATTCGCTTTCACGGCATAGGCGTTGTGGACGATGCTCCCGGCAGCATGGAAAACAGCTTGTGGCCATCGCCGTCTCTCTCTTATATTCCAAGCTTTATTGTGCAGGGAAAAATAGGCAGGAACATTACGGTTGAATTGAATTACACCGAGGGCGGGCTTGGCGTGAGAAATAAAATTCGCGTAATTTACGCAGAAGAAACACCCGGAGAATTTGAAGATTACATTTTGCAAAGATTGGAAGCCGGAAACACCTCTTTGAGTTTGAGCGGCACAGAGCTTACAGGCTATGCGGAACAGCACCAAGGTTTATTCGGTATAAAAGCGGATTGGAAATTCGGCAACTGGCGATTAACCACAATAGCCTCGCAGGATGCCGGCAGCCAAGAAAGCTATACCATAAAAGGCAAAGACGAAAGTACGGAATTTCAAATTCAGGATAAAAACTTCACCGATTACAGATATTATTTTTTAACGCAAAATATGAGAAGCGCTTATATAAATGCCAAAATATATAACCGTGCGCCGCCTCGCCTGAATTTGACGGGCTTAAAAGTTTATAAAAGAAGCCCGCTCAACAATAAAAGCACCACAATACAAAACGCAGTCGGAGTGTATTTGCCTCCCGGCAGCAGAACTCCCGTAAAAATCCAGGGCTTGCCGCTCACGGAAATGCAAAGCGGAACCGATTATGTTTTTGATGCGAATACCGGAATTTTGCGGTTCAAAAGCGGGGTTCCCGGAATGCTTGTAGCGGTATCTTGGAGCGGAGACAATGCTTACGGTACAAACCGCCCCACATCTGCGGTTAGAAACGGAGATGAGGTTGTGCTGATTCAATATGACGGTTCTACCGATAATTTAAAAGACATTGA
The DNA here is from genome assembly GCA_001462245.1 of Candidatus Fibrimonas termitidis. Lineage (GTDB taxonomy): Bacteria > Fibrobacterota > Fibrobacteria > Fibrobacterales > Fibrobacteraceae > Fibrimonas > Fibrimonas termitidis. Next base: position 26,902 of record LIUG01000162.1, on the reverse strand, counting down.
AAAATTGATGCTTAGAAATACTTACAGCGTTGGGGTTTCTTCGGAAAACTCCGGTGATTTTGTTTTGAAAATGAAAGATCGTTCGAGAAACGCCGTTGATTTTTTAAAAACTTTAGGAGTTGCGGATTCTTCAACAGGAGTTATTCTAACAAACGATGTATCTATCTTTCTGAAAGACGGCAGCGAATATATCGGAGATATGCGCTTGCCTTGCCGGGATGTAAACTGGTACAGGCGAAACGGGTTTTCAAATCCTGAAGCCGTAGCAAGGGAGCGTTGCTTGGAACCTTTTAGGAATGTGGATTCTTCTTCGGCAATGGCTTCGCTTTATACAATGTCTATCAATAATTTAAGAAGTCTTTATCAGTATCGTTATTATTTTGAAGCAATGGGAAAACGCAGGCGTTCAAGCATAAGCGTTAGGGATCCAAACAGCAGTTATTCGGTGAGCGGCGGCGGATGTTTGGACATTGCTCCGGATTCGGAAAAACTAAAGGCAGGCTCGGAGGTATTGGTAAGAGATGTTGATTATCAAGTGAATTATGAGCTTGGGCAAATCGAGTTGATAAGCGATCGCGCTTTGGACCCGAACAAAGAAATTACGGTTAATTTTGAATGTGAACCTCTTTTTCAGCTCCAGAGCAAATTGCTTTTGGGAGCTAGAGCGGAGTATCCCTTAAAAAGATTCACCGAAGGTTCGCTTTTCGGTTTAACCGTTCTTTACAAAAACCAAAGCGTTAGCACGGAAAACCCAAGGCTTGGCGGAGAGCCTTTTTCCGGGCTTTTGCTAGGAACAAATTTACGCTTGGTGGATAGTTCCAAAACAATGGATAAAATCATAAATGCGGTGCCTTTTATAGATTCCAAAGAAAAATCAAGATGGAGTTTTGAGGGTGAATTTGCCGCAAGTTATCACAACATAAATACAAGCAACAGAAAATCCGCTTTAATAGACGATTTCGAATCGAGCACTGTGAATTTGCAATATCCGCTTTACAGGCTTATGTGGTTCAGAGCAAGCCCGCCCGGCGGTATTGAAACCAATAGGAACACATATATAGAACAGCAAGACTACAAACATGCCGGGGAATTTGTTTGGCATAGCAATACCACCATGCTTTACCGCCAAATATATACGCCGATTGGAAACAGCGATGTGGATAACAGTGAAATCTCAATTCTGAGTTTCCGCTTGCGACCCAATGATAATTTAACAGGAAAAAGCTGGGGTGGAGTTATGCGGCCAAACGGTATTTATTATCAGGATTTATCGCAAAAAAGATATATAGAAATGGTTGTGAGGGGAAATGTCGGGTCTTTGTATGTGGACCTCGGTTCCGTAAGCGAAGATATAAGCATAAACGGTTTTGAGCCGAACTATAGATTGGATTCCGAAGCCGACCCGGGGACAACAACTCCTCTTAACGATCTCGGTTTGAGTTATGCAGCCGGAGTGGACGGAAGGTTGCAGGTTTGGGATTGCCGTTATGCCGAGTGTCGCTCAACTATTGTAAATAGTTCAAGCGTTTCCGGTAGAAATACGGATATATCAAGGGACAGATTTGACCCTAATTTGCTCGATTTAAACGACCCGCCTCCCCAAATAAACGGAACAAGAGGCAATGCTGGCGAAAGGGAATTTGACACCGAAGACATAAACCGCAACGGACAGTTGGATACGGATGTTCGTTTTGTACGCTACAAAATAGATCTATCCACGGAAGACCCGACTAAATTTGAAAAACTGCAAAACGGATGGCGCAGATTTCGCATTCCTCTGGACCAGTTTGATACCATAGTTTCAAGCACAGGGGCAACTTTGAGCAATATTTTAGCAGAAGCCATATTCACAAAGCTTTGGTATGGAAATTTAGGCAATGGCATAGCAGAAGGCAGAACGCAAATAGCGGATTTTAAGATTGTGGGAAACGAGTGGCTGGAAAGCCCCGGCAGCAATGAATTCGGCATCATCTCCAATCCAATTACTGAAAACGTAACCGGTGGGGTGAACGGAGAAATTTATGCGCCCGGTTCAGTGGTTCAACCCGATAGCAATTACATGAGAATCCATGTGATAAACAACCGCGATAATGCCGGTTTTTATTTCACCTCTCCCAATACTCCAACAGAAAGGGATTCGGAAACAAATGCGGTTTTAAAAGAACAGAGCCTGTTGCTGGAATATGGCGGTTTGCATCCGGGGCAGGAAGTGAGCGCAACCAAATTTTTTGACACTGAGGTTAAAGACTTTACCGCTTATAACAACATTAAGCTGGAAATACACTACGAAACCAAAGCCCCAAAAACGCCTATTAGATTCGCATTGCAGTTTGGGCGCGGCGGATTGGATGGCAGCCAGGATTATTATGAATGGTCTTTTAAGCCGGTTAAAATTGAGTGCAAGGCATCAGAAAGAATGCAGGATTGCCATGAAAGAAATTGGAAGGCGAATGAGTTTGCATTGCCGCTTGCCGAATTTTCAAATTTAAAAATCGGCAGAAGCCCTCCGTTCTTGAAACCTATTGAAAGAAATTTGGGAGGCACCAGGGAAGAAAAAATAAAGATAGTCGGAAATCCCTCAAACAGCAGTGTTAACTGGATGCGTTTGGTTGTTATAGCAGATAACGATGCGGCTTTAGAAGATTTGGAAGGAATTTTTTGGATAAACGATTTGCGGCTGGCCGGCATAAACAATGCGTGGGGCTATGCCACAAGGCTGCACGGCCAACTCGATTTTTCGGATGTATTTTCGGTTTCCGGCGAATTGCGCTACCAGGATGGAAATTTTGCAACTCTCAAAAGCGATGAGAAAAGCCCCAAGCCAACACCCAGCGAAGCTAATACAAGGCTGGATATAAACGGAACCGCAAGTTTGAATGTAAATAAATTTTTCAAGGATGACTACGGTTTGCACTTACCCTTTGGAGTTAGCTATAGTTCCACCACGCTTCGCCCATATTTAAAACCCGGAGACGATATAAATCTCAGCCACGATAACGCTTTTGACCTATTCGGAGATATGGCCACCGTTGATTTGGAGATGAATAATTTAGAGGAAGAAGATTCGTTGCGGCTGGCTTTGGAATCAAAAGGATACCAGAGTTTTTCACGAACAAGAACATTATCAATGGGTTTCAGCAAGGGTTATACAAAAGACGATAATATTCTTCAGGAAGTTTTCAGCCAAATATTTTTGGAACGCCCGGCTTTAAATTATTCCTATAGCGAAACCGAGCGGCGTGCTTCAACAATTGCAGACAGCACTTACCAATACAACACGGTTTTTGAATACAAACTGGGAACTTTTGAACGGAGCAACGTTCACCTGTTCGGAAATAAAGATTTACCGATTGAGCTATGGCCCAGTACTTTTGATTTAACTTTGATGGATTTGGCTTACAGCAGAAACATCTATCAGGAGCGAGACCCGAACTTTTTGGAACCACAGGTAGAAAAAATTAAAAACTTCACAACAGATTTGCGGCACAAGGCAGATGTCCGCTGGAACCTTCTTCCGTTTTTGAGCGTTAACTATATGTTATCTATCAATCGCGATATGTACGGCGGCGGCGATAGGCAAGCCTTCACAAAAGAGGATTTTTTCAGCCCGGATGGGCAAGGCGGCTTGTTTGCCAAAAATTTCATGTTCGACCATGACCACTCCGATAGAAAAGTTTATGTTACAGCATATGAGTACCAAATTGAGAACCCGTATGACGATTCAACCGATTATTCTTTTGAAAATCAAACTGCTCGTTCATACAGGATAGACAGCATTGGTTCAAGGGAATACGGCAAGACTTATGGAATTTTGCGCAATGAACGCAACCGCCAGCAAGATTTTAGAATAAATTTTTCACCCGAATGGATTCCGTTTTTGCCTATGAGATTTTCTTTCAACAGCGGGTTTACGCAGGATAAGTCCATTCCCGATAATTTTGATTTTTATGATGAAGATATGCTCTCAAAAAATTTTTGGACAATTCAGCAGAATAATCGTTTTGAATTTTCTCCGAGCCTTAGGTTGCCGCAGCTTGCGGGCATAGCGGGCAAAAACGCCGTTAGCGAATTTTTTGAAAAATGGAAATGGCGGGAAATTCGCAGTATATGGAGCGTTGATTTGCAAACAACCGGCGAAGATTTTACTCTGTGGCAATTATATGAGGAACAGGATGTGAAACCGCTTCAGTATTATCTGTTTGGGCTTGGTTTGGGCAACGGGTACCGCAATAGGGGTTTTTGGAATTTGGTTACCGGCGATATGGGTTTGGATTCGCGGAATGATTATGAAAGTTTTGCGGAGTACAGGAACCAAAGAATGGATTCAATGGTGTATCAGGGCCGTTTTGAACATGCTGTTAGGCGCAATTTAACAAATAGCACCGCATTGACCTTGCCTTGGTGGGATATAGGTATTAAGGGCGAATTAACATGGACTCAAACTTTCAGGCAAACAAGGGAAAATCCTCTTTTCATAGACACAACCATAACATGGCCGAAAATAGGAATCGGGGTAAATATACCGAATTTCGCAAAACGCTTTGACTTTTTAAACGGATTGTTTCGCAGTTTCTCAACCTCGCATCGTTTTGATTATCAGGAACAGCGTACTGTTCGCCCGTATCAAACCGCAGAAGACGAATGGCTAACATCAATAGATTTTAACCCGATAATTCGCACAACCATGTTGACGCAGAGCAATGTAAACATAGATAACAGCGTAAGGTTTAAAATAGAGGAGAGGAGGAGGCGCGCTAAAATGGAATTGCCCGGAACGGAAGAATGGGAAGAAGAGGAATACATAAAAGTTCCCTGGCTGCATATGGACTTGACTGTGGATAGAGGTTATGCCTTTGGCGATGAGCTTTCAATAGCCTATGCTCTTAAAACCAAAAGAGGTTTTCAGTTTTGGCGTTGGTATGTAAAATTGGATAACGACATAGACTTAAAACTCACAGGCGGTTATAGTTATAGAAAAATAATACAGGAAAATTATGCTCCGGTATCGGGTGCTAGTTTTGATCCCTATAGTTCGGAAGGCTCGGATGGTGTGCATTATGAGTTGCAGTTTCCCGGGCGCGATGGACTGGTAACCAGCTACACTCCGACTCTTGAAAAAATTGCCCGCTATATCCCTAATCGCGCCCATGAATGGTATGTACGTCCGAGTGCGGGTTATACATTTAACAAAGTCGCAAGCGCAGGCGCTTATATAGAATATCGCAGATTGATTGAGCAACTCAGTGACGGTTATACCCACACCCGTGAAATTCTTTCTTTTGAGATAGCGGTGATGCTGAGGTTTGATTAGCCAAATTTCTACATTTCTCGGCATGGCTAAATATTTATGCGTAAACATAGACCACATTGCGACAATTAGGGAAGCGCGAAAGGTACACGAACCGGTGCCTGTTGCTGCGGCAATGCTGGCGGAACTTGCGGGTTGCAGCGGTATAACGGTGCATTTAAGGCAAGACCGCCGCCATATAAATGACGGAGATGTGCATCTGTTGCGGCACACCGTTAGCGGTTCCCTGAATTTGGAAATGGCACCTTCGGCAGAGATGGTGCAGTTTGCCAAAACCGTGCTTCCCAATATGGTGACTTTGGTTCCGGAAGGTCCAAACGAGCTTACAACCGAGGGTGGTTTAAATGTTGAAGCCAAAATTATAGAGGTCACATCTGCTGTTCAAAATTTGCGCAGTTCCGGTATTTTGGTCAGTTTGTTCATAGAGCCTAAAGCGGAGCAGGTAAAGGCCGCACGCAAGGCAGGGGCAGATTATGTGGAGTTTCACACCGGGCATTATGCGGATGCTTTTGAACGTCGCGATGAAAGCGAAATGGAGCTGGAGCTTTCGAAATTGCAGGAGCAAATCAACTTTGCGCTCAAGAGCGGTTTAAAAGTGAATGCGGGGCACGGCTTGAATTACCGCAATATAAGGCGTATTGCCGAACTCAGCGGAATAGAGGAATTAAATATCGGGCACAGCATAATAGCCCGCGCCGCCTTGGTAGGAATGGAAAGAGCGGTGAAGGAAATGCTGGGTTTGATAGGCGGTAAATAAACGCTGATTAACCGGCAAAAAAAACAAATGGCATGGTTTTTGCATTCTCATAAGTATGTCTAGAGTCACGTTTTCAACTATGTATGATACCACGATGCGCTATATGCAACGCAACGCGGGTAGCCTCAATAAGCTCAAAGAGCAGATTGCCAGCCAGCGGCAGATAAACCGCCCCTCAGATAACCCTGTTGGCTTTTCCAACGCCCTAACTTACAGGAATATCCTCAATTCGCTTGGGCAGCAGAAAACCAATATGGATGATGGCGAAATTTACATGAACATCCTGGAAACAACTCATAAAAGCATGAATAATATCTTTCAGCGCAGCCAGGACCTGGCGGTTCAATCTGCAAATGACCCTGAAAAACATCAAGACAGATTATTTACAAATATGGAAGTTCGTGAACTTTTGGAGCAAATGGTTGCCCTTGCGCAAACAAAGCATAAAGATGACTATGTATTCAGCGGCAAATGGACAAATCAGCCTCCATATGAAATTAAAAACGGCGCTGCGGACTATAGAATGGCCCCAGCCACCGTTCCCGTAAATCTGCCGGCGGTTCTCCCGGATGACCCAAGGCCTTTTGAAAATACCAATCCTGTTACAATACAGCTTTTCGATGGCGCATACTTGGACCCCAATTTACCGGAGCCTAATAATAATCCCATGGTTCAGCGCATTATACCGGGTTCTGTTAATATACCGGGTTGGTATGAGAAAAGCCATAGCCCCGAAGGCACCGAGCCTGATTACGAAGTGGATTATGCGAACGGCACTATTACGCTGCTTAGCGAAAGAGCAAAAGAGGCTTTTTACGACCCTGCGACAGGCGCTCGGTTGAACACCGAACCAAATATTGATTTTGATTACATATACCGCAATTCAATAGATATGAGCGGAGAGATTTACAGGGAAATAGAAACCGGCATAACCATGAAAATAAATTCCAACCCGGATGATCTGTTCGGAATAGACGGGCAAACCGATTCTTTCAAGGAAATAATATCGCTTATGCAGGGACTTTGGTATAATGACCAGCCGCAAATCAATCGGAGCATAGAACGATTGGACAATGCTCGTGAAAGAAATTTGGAACAGCAGGCTATTGAAGGCGCAAGGCAAAGCCGGCTTTCAATGGCTTACGACCGCAATGATCAGCTCAACATTGACAATACCGATGCTAGAGCCAGGATAGAAGATGTTGATTTAGCGGAAATTCTTACGCAGTGGACTATGGCAGATGCGGTTTACAATGCGAGTTTGCAGGCGGCGGCAAGTTTGATGCAAAGAAATTTGATGGACTATTTATAAAGTGAGGTGAGTTATGCCAAATACTCTGTTCAGTGTTTCGTCTATGATACTCCAAAGCAAACTGAGTTTGCATAATAAGACTTTAACTCGCACAACCGAAAGGCTTGCCACGGGAAGTCGCATAAACAATGCAAAAGACAGCCCCTTTGGGAATTACGAGGCAGAAAATGCGGCCAGCGAATTGGGGACTAGCGGGAAAGCAAAGCAAAATTCATCCGAAGGTTTTGCTTTTTTGCAAATTGCAGAGGGAACGTGCGGCGAAGTGCAGAACATTTTACAGCGCATTAGAGAACTCTCCATTCAAAGCGCAAACGATACTTTATCAAGCTCGGAGCGGAATTTTTTGAACATAGAAGCCAATGGTCTTCTAAAGGAAATAGATCGCATCACAGCCGGCACAACATATAACAAAAAACAGGTTTTCGGCAACCAAGGGGATTCTTTTTCCGACGAGTCGAGAGATTTAAAAAACTGGAATCCGTTTATAAGAGAGAGAGATGCGAACGGGAATGAAGTAAGAGCGGGAATTTTGCATATAGGCCCAAGCGCAAGTCCCGGCAAATACCACGATGTAAACGAGGTTAAGGTTTCCATTCCGGAACTTTCCGCAAAACATCTTGGCCTAGACACCCTTAGCCTGACTTATCAGAATGGCGCAAGCAAAGCCATAGATGATTTGGATGCTGCGATAGGCTCTATTGGCACTGTTCGTTCTTATATGGGTTCTTTGGTAAATAGAATGGATATGCAAATTGAGCATTTAGAGGAAAGAAGCATAACCGTAAACGATCATATAAGCAAAATCAAGGATGCGGACTATGCAAGGGAATCCACTACCCTGCTCACTGCGCAAATCCAGCAACAGGCCGCCGCTTCAATACTCGCTCAAAGCAATTCAAGTGTGAACAGGGTTTTGGAGATGTTGGGGCCTAGGTAGGTGTTTACTACATTCTTTGTATGCGCAAATTTAATGAGGACGGATTTGATTATAGATTACGGCAGTGAGCAGTTCATAGTTGAATTGAAACTTTGGAAAGGCGAGCAGAAGCACTAAAAGGCCCACGAGCAGCTTATAGAATATCTGAACTCCAAAAACAAGAATGAGGGCTACCTGCTGACCTTTGACTTCCGCAAGCGTAGGGCAAAGAAACCCAGCGCAAAGTGGGTGAGAAAAGGGAAAAAGAAATTTTTGGATTGCTTGGCGGTGTAGGTTACCTTATACCCAAATATTTTTTCCTTGACTTTTTCTCAAAAAAAATCTATATTTATACTCATGATGATGTACAATACCCGAAATACAGGAGCTTGCGGTGCAGGCTATGCCTGTTGCTTATGACATAAAAGTTAACAATGTCATCAAATTAAATGTATATTCTGTCCCGTTTTTTCCATACATAAGTCCAAAATTCCCAATTAAATCAAGGAGTTCATTATGAACAAGTTCAGAATAATGCTTAAAAGCATTTTCCTAGCCTCGACTTTTGTCATAAGCGCATTTGCAGAGGACAAGGATACGGCATTTGTGCCGTTCACGGTTAACGTTGACGCCGTTGCCACGGCACAGCTTGACGGCGTTGACAAGTTTGAAAAGTTGGTGAGGGCGAGTTATACGGATACCCTGCACATTATTGTTGAGGGGGATCCCCTTTTGGCTAGGCCGGGCAAGACGCAAGGGGCGGTGATGATGCATAGCTCCTGAGGGAGAATATCATTGGAGTTGTCCCAGCAGTTTAGGAGTGCGGATATTGCTTTGTATTCGCTGAACGGTAAGCAGGTTTTGCGTGGCAGCGGTGAACACCCTAACCTTGCTATGGGTGTTTATTTGCTTTCGGTGAGGGGAAGGAATGGGAGTGTTTTTACTGCCCGCTTTGCCCATAGCGGCGGGGGGCTGAGTATTGATGTTGGGTTTGGGAATGGGAATTCCGGTTCGTTGCTGGAGAAAGCGATTGCTGGGAATTGGACCATTACTGTTTCGGCTGAGGGGTATTTGGATACCTCTTATGCGTTTTTTCCTGAGACGGGGCGGGGGAGTACGCCGGTGCAGGAGATAAATCTGCGCCAAATACTGCCGTCATCTTCATCGGAAATTATCCCATCTTCATCTTCTGAAACATCAAGTTCCAGTTCTTCCGTTGGCTATAGCGGTCCATATGGTTCCGTGACCCACGGCGGTCAGACATACAAAACCATTGTCATAGGCACTCAAACTTGGATGGCTGAGAATTTGAATTACGACCCCGGCCCGGGCAATTCCGCTTGCTATGACAACAACTCATCCAACTGTGCTCAATACGGTCGTTTGTATGATTGGTCAACGGCGATGAGTATAAGTACAAGTTACAATAGTTCTTCATGGAACGGAAGCGATGTAAAGCATCAGGGCATTTGCCCCGCTGGTTGGCATTTGCCAAGCAATGCGGAATGGACAACATTGACGAATTACGTTGGCGGTACCAGTACAGCAGGAACTAAATTGAAGGCAACGACAGGCTGGAATAACAACGGCAATGGCACGGACGAGTATGGTTTTTCGACCCTGCCGGGCGGCCGCGGCTACTCTGATGGCAATTTCAACTATGCCGGCGACGCCGGCAACTGGTGGAGTTCCACGGAGGACAATAGCAGCTACGTTTGGTACCGGGGCATGTACTACTACGGCAGCTACGTGGGCAGGGACACCAGCAATAAGAGTTGGTTGTTTTCAGTTCGTTGTCTCAAGGACTGAGCACGGAGTGCCGCCGCTAGCGAAGTGAAACGGAGCAAGCGGTGAATGCAAAGAATTGTGCCATGGTGGCACGAACCAGCCAGACCCAAATTTCCCCCGGTTTGGCAGGGTAAACTGGATCAGGGGAAAATGGAGGTTTTTATGACAAAAAGTCAGCCAAAAAGCATGAAAAAGGCAAATGCAATAGTTTCACCAGAAATTATTGATGACCTTAACACTGTACTTAAAAAGATCCTAAATGCATGGAGTTTGATACCATTGCAGGATATAGATAGTATAGGGAAATTGCACAATGAAGTTGCACAGATATGCGCAAAGAACTACGACAAAGATAATGAGTTTAGTAGGTTTTTGCGGTACCTTGCAAAAATACCATTCCACGTAGCAAAAGGATTACACTGTAATTTGATTAACAAATTAGAAAGCTCATTCGACAATTACAAAGAAGCTGAAAATTTTTGTAATGTTGCTTTGGAAGGATTTAAAAAAGATAAAGATACAACGTATAAAGAGTTTATTTCAATTTTTCCTATAATTGATTTTTTAGAATGTTGTCATTCAATAACATCTATCTTAAAAGAAGATGCGTCTAATACATTGGAGTCCAAGAAAAATCAAGTAGAAAAGTTTAGAAATTTAGCAGGATGGTTTAGAAAGATGCATACTACTCTTGTTCGTACTAATAATAAAAAATTTAATGAATATCTTGATAGTATTAGTACTCTTGACAAAAGAATAGTTGATCTGTATAGAGCTAATGCTCATGAAATTGATGAGCAGATAAAATTTATGAAACCGACAAGCAATAAAGTGTTCATTGTTCATGGGCATAATTATGCAATTTTAGACGAATTAAAAGAATTTTTGGAAGATTCATGCGACATAAAGCCTGTTGTTTTATATAGAGCGCCTGATGAAGGAAGAACTATCATAGAGAAATATGAAGATGATGCAATATCTTCAGGCTTTGTATTTGTAATTATGACTAGAGATGATCTTGTACAAAAAGAGGACGAATCTTATAAATATGATATTGTACAAAAAGAACTTTACTATCAAGGAAGGCCAAACGTCTTTTTTGAGTTAGGCTGGTTTTGTGGCAGATATGGACGAGGTAGAGTAAGGATTCTTAAGCAAAAAGGCGCATATGTTCCTTCTGATCTTAGTGGAATAATAACTATTAATTTCAATAAACAGCTAAAAGAAGTTTCTAAAGAGATAAAAAAAGAATTGAAGCATAGCGGCTTTATTATACCTGAAGAAAAAAATAAATCTGAGGAGAATCAAAGCAAATAACATTCTCGTAGATGACTGGGAGCCATCTTTTCTTACCCTGATTTTGTGACGAAATATGGTGCATTTCATGGTGGTCTGCTACCCCACCTCCCCCAACACACGCCAAATCATCTACAGCTGGATATTGATTTTTATGATGTTCAGGTGTGGTAAAGTTACACACGCCATTGCCCCTACAAATACGAATATGAATTCGAAATTCAATGAACATCATCGTCATTTTATACACATTTTGTGCATATCACAATATCTGTAGGGGCAAGGCGAGCCTTGCCCAGGTCTAAGTGCTGAACTCATATATCAATTTCTCGTGAAAATTTCACACGCTCAAATGTTTCAGGAACTTCCTCGTCACTGGAATTAATAGCATCAAAAAATTCCCGCAATGCTCCGGCTTGTTTATTCTCCGAAGGTTTTTGTACAAATTCATCAAGCACAGTTAAAATAACACGCCGCTGATCTGGAACCTTCACAGCATCAAGCGAAACAAATTGTCCGTTTTTCAAAATAACCTTGATATGCCAACATAATAAAATCTCCTTTATGTTATAAAATTGAACTTCCCTGATAAAATAGAAAGATTTGCTGCCCACCGCCGCCATCTACGGCGGGATATGTAATGCGTCTGGCGCGATTCGAACGCGCGACCTTCGGCTTCGGAGGCCAACACTCTATCCAGCTGAGCTACAAACGCTTTTGGGGGAATATAGCAAATCACCCGGCAGCACGCCGCGCTTCTTCTTGCTCACGCCTCTTTACCTCGTTTTTGCATTCCGCGCACTTGTTCGCAGTTGGAACGGCTTCCAAACGAACCATGGGTATAAGGGTCTTGCAAACTATGCATACTCCGTAAGTCCCTTTTTCTATGCGATCCAAAGCGTCTTCTAGCTGTTTGAGATACTTGGTATTGCGCTCCGCAAGATTCAGATTCATGGTTAGATTTGCATAATCCGAAGCGGCCTCTGCCGGATGGTTTGCATAAGAAGATAGCTCCGAGCCGGTTTCCCTTTGGTTTTCCATAATAGAAGATTGCTCGCGATAGCGAAGCTCTTCCAAAAGAGCATTGTATTCTTTTGTGATACGCTCTTTGAAGCGGTCCAGTTCTTCTTTGCTCAAAGTTTCCATATAGCCCTCTAAAAACTCAAAATGTTCGTTGGTAAACCTAAAAGTATATATTTTTTTTGAAAAAAGCATATTTTTATATTTTTTTTCTCATTTTTTCCGTCTAATAGGCATGAAAAGTGAAAATTTATTGCCGAGAGAGAGAATTTTTGCCGGGGAACTGGCAAAATTATCAGTGGAAGAGCTGCTTTGCGTCATTTTGGGAAGAGGAATGCCCGGAAAGAGCGTTTTTGAGCTTGCAAAGGAAATTGCAGGAGTTTTGGAGAAAAAGTCCAGAATGCCTGTAATGGACGAGCTTTTGGAAATCCGTGGCCTGGGGCCTGCAAAATCTGCTCAAATTTTGGCCTGTTTGGAGCTTTCCGGGCGTTTTATGCTGGGAACACAGGATAAAGCGGTTTGCAGCCCAGCAGAGCTTATGCCTCAATTATCGTTTTTAAAGCATTCTAAGCAAGAAAATATGATTTTGGTCACTTTAAACGGTGGCAATAAGGTTATCAAAATCCATAGCATAACAGTTGGAACGGCAAATTCAACCCAGGCTCACCCAAGGGAGGCTTTTGCCCCGGCCTTGGAGGACAGGGCTGTAGCTGTTGTCTTTGCCCATAACCACCCATCCGGCAACCACGAGCCTAGCATGGAAGACCTTATTTTAACCCAAAGGCTAAGTGAAGCAGGGCGTATTTTGCAAATACCTGTCCTGGATCACCTGGTAATAAGTTCTTCCGGCTTCACCAGCATAAAAAGCTGCTATGCGGAATATTTCGTTACACCTTAAACTTGCTAACCGTGCTTTTCAAATCCCCGGCGATTTTGCTCAGATCCACAGCGGACTGGTTCACCTGCGTTGCGCCCTGAGCGGATTCCTTCGCAACGCTGCTCACGCTAGCGATGTTCTGGCTGACATTGGATGCACCCTTCGCTGCCTCGCCGGCATTGCGGGACACATCGTTTGCCCCTCTCGCCACTTCGCCGATGGCGCTCGCAACACGCTTGGAACCGGTGTTAGCCTGCGCTACATTGCTAGCTATCTCGTTGGCGGCTTTGGTCTGCTGGCTCACATGGCCCGCTATCGCCTCTATGCTGTGGTTTATCTTAACTATGATGTCGCTCACATCGTTGATAACATTGACAGCATCGCCCGTGCCGTTTTGAATCCCTTCTATGCGGCGGGCTATGTCGTCTGCGCTTTGGGCGCTCTGGTTGGCAAGTTCCTTGATTTCGCCTGCGACTACCGCAAAGCCTTTGCCTGCCTCGCCTGCGCTCGCAGCCTCAATGGTTGCGTTAAGAGCTAGCAAATTCGTTTTGTCCGCTATCTTCTTGATTACATCTGTCACCTGACCGATTTCCTTTGCCGCTATGCCAAGTTTGCTCATGGCGTCGGTTGCATCCTTGGATTTTTCAGTGGCTGCTATCGCTACCTGGCGGGCCTCGCCTGCATTGGTGGATATCTGGTTGATGCTTGCGCTCATCTCCTCTATAGCAGCAGCGACCGTGTTCATATTTGTGGACATCTGCTCCGCTGCGCCGGCTACCTCGTTAGCATTGACGCTGGCTTGCTCGGCCCCGCTTGCCATGGCGTTTATGTTCACAGACATCTCCTCCGCTGTGCTCGCCACGGTGTTGCTCTGGCTCACGGTTTCCTCGGCTCCGCTCGCAAGCTGCCTGCTAACAGCGGAAAGCTCTTCGCTCGCTCCTGCCAAAGTCTCGGAATTGGCACGGAGGTTTTTCATGATGCCTTGCAGATACTCAAAAAACGCATCAAGGGATTTAGCCACGGCACCTAGCTCGTCTTTCTGCTCAAGGCCGGAGCGGGCGGTCATGTCACCCTTCTCGCCTTTCTCGACGGCAGCCACTACCTTCTTAAGGGGGTTCGTCACCCCAAGGGTCATGTAAATGCCCGCCAAAACGGAAAAGATGAAGAGTATTATCAAAAGAACTATTGAGATGCTCTGCGCCCTCCTGACATACATCGTGTTGCTATCGCTAAGTTCTTTGGCTTGTTTAATTTTGGTTTCAGCGAATTTACTGCTGGCTTCTTCAAAAGCATCGGAATATATTCTCAAATCTGCCAGTGTTTTTTCAAAGCTTGCTAAAACAATCTCTTTGTCGTTTATATTTTTCTTAGCGAATTCTGAATAGTCTTGGACGCCGGATGCGTATTTTTTCACATTTTCCCAAATCGCATCCAATAGAGCTAAATTAGCGGGATTCATAATGGAGCTCCTTTGATGTCCGAGCAATACATTGATTGAATCTCGATAAGTCATTGTTTGCGCGCTTAATTTATCCACTTCGGCTGTGCTTTTTGCAAGTGCCATATCTCTAACTTGGATACGTATCCTTTGCAGAACCTTGGTTAAGTCTGCTAGATCACCTAGCGGATCTACGGCATTCTCGTACATCATGGTGTCTTTTTCGTCCATCTCTCCTAAAGTGGAAGTCAGGTAAAAGCCTATGCACACGGCTATGGTCGCTATAAATACGTAACTAGCAATCAGTTTGACGCCAACTTTAATGTTTTTCATAAAATATCCTCCTATTTGAAGGATATAATATAGAAAATTTTGGCACGTCAATTATCTAGATTACGCTCATGGCAAAAAAAGTTCAAGATGCGCTGAAAGATTTGGTTTCGCTTTGCAAAAGACGCGGGATTATTTTTCCGGGATCGGAGATTTATGACGGCTTGGCAAATACATGGGATTACGGTCCTTATGGTGTTGAGTTAAAGCGAAATATAAAAGATTTGTGGTGGAAAAAATTTATTGCAAACAGGGAAGATATCGTGGGTTTGGATTCTTCCATTTTGCTGAACCCGAGGGTTTGGGAAGCGAGCGGCCACGTCAAGAGCTTTAGCGACCCGTTGGTGGATTGCAAGGTGTGCCGAGAACGCTCAAGAGCAGACCATCTATTGGAAGACAAACTGGGCGCAGGTGCAGCAGCCGGCAAAAACTTTGCGGAAATTGCGGAGATGATGAAGGCTAATGCTATTCAATGCCCCAGATGCGGCAGCAAAGATTGGACGGAGCCACGCTCGTTTAATTTGATGTTCAAAACGGAAATAGGCGTTGTAGAAGGAACCGGAAACCAGGTGTATTTGCGCCCGGAAACTGCGCAGGGAATTTTTATAAACTTCAAAAATATTGCCGATAATTGCCGTCAAAAAATTCCGTTTGGCGTTGGGCAAATAGGCAAGAGCTTTAGAAACGAAATAACCCCGGGCAACTTTATATTCCGAACTCGTGAGTTTGAACAGATGGAGATGGAATTCTTTTGCAAACCGGGCACCGAGCAGGAATGGTATGCTTATTGGAAAAATTTCTGCATGGAATGGCTCGGCGAAATAGGACTCCGCAAGGATAAGTTGAGAATCAGGGAGCACTCAAAAGAAGAACTTTCGCATTATTCAAACGGCACAAGCGATATAGAATACGAGTTTCCCTTTGGCTGGGGAGAGCTGTGGGGTATAGCCAGCAGAACAAATTATGATTTAACCCAGCACATTGAACATTCAAAGGTTGACTTGCGCTATCACGACAAAATTGCAAACGAAAAATATGTTCCCTTTGTTATTGAACCTGCGCTGGGTGCAGACAGGTTGCTTTTGGCCCTGCTTTGCGATGCCTACGATGTTGAAAAAACCGAGACAGGCGAAGACCGCATTGTGTTCCATTTTCACCCGAGCATAGCCCCTGTTAAAGCCGCAATTTTGCCTCTTTCAAAAGACGAGGAGCTTATGGCGGTGGCAGAAGACCTTTACAAAAAACTCATCAAAAAATGGCCGGTTGAATACGATGAAACCCAAAGCATAGGCAAGCGCTACCGTCGCCAAGATGAAATTGGAACTCCGTATTGCATCACCGTGGACTTTGGAACCGTGGGGAAAGACGGCGAGGATAAAAAGGGTTTGGTTACAATCCGAGAGAGAGATTCCATGAAACAGGATATTGTGAAGTTGGAAGAGGTAGAGAGGTGGCTGGAATGGAAGATGCAGTAATTATAGGTTCAGGGCCTGCGGGCCATACTGCGGCTATTTATTTGGGCAGGGCAGAGAGAAATCCCCTTATGTTTGAGGGATTTATGGCCGGAGGCATTGCCGCAGGCGGGCAGCTCACCACCACGGATACCATAGAGAATTTTCCCGGCTTCGCAAATGGAATAACCGGTAACGATCTTATGGCGCAAATGCGTGAGCAGTCATTGAAAAATTCGGTTCGCATAGTTACGGAAACGGTTTGCTCAGTGGATTTTTCAAAGCGTCCGTTTGTGTTGACATTGGATAGCGATGAAAAGGTGGAGGCGAAAAGCGTTATAATTGCAACGGGAGCAACAGCAAAAACCTTGGACATTCCCGGCAGCAAAGAGTTTTGGCAAAAAGGGGTTTCTGCGTGTGCGGTATGCGATGGCGCACTCCCGATTTTCAGGAATAAAATCATAGCCGTTATCGGTGGTGGCGATACCGCAATGGGCGAGGCGGAACATCTTGCAAAATTCGCAAAAGAGGTTGTGATAATTCATCGCAGGGATAAATTCAGGGCAAGCCCGATTTTGCAGGAAAGGATTAAAAGCAACCCGAAAATAAAGGTTATGTGGAACAGCATTCCTGTGGAGTTAAAAGGGAGCAAATTTTTGGAATCCGTGACCTTGCAAAATACCTTAACAAATGAAAAAACAGAACTCGAAATTTCCGGCTTTTTTTATGCCATAGGGCATAACCCTAACACGGAATTCTTGGGCGGTCAATTAAAACTTGACGAGCAGGGATTTATAATGACGCAAGCGGGCAGCACAAAAACCGGTATTCCGGGGGTTTTTGCCGCCGGCGATGTTCAAAATCCGCACCACAGGCAAGCCGTGATAGCTGCAGGTTCCGGCTGTTTGGCTGCGCTTGAGTGCGAAGAGTACCTGTCCGGATTGTAAATCATTGACTATTCAACACCCTTTTCAATTCCTTGCTGGGTTCAAATACCGGTTTTTTGCCGGCTTCCACTTCTATCGGCTCACCGGTGCGGGGGTTACGTGCCTTGTAACCATTTCTATTGCGAATTTTAAAACGGCCAAAGCCGCGAATTTCAATGTTATTCCCTTCAATCAAAGAACGGGCAACCGAGTCCAAAAAACATTCCACTATTTTTTTCGTTTCAATTTGCGGCAAACCGGTCCTAGACGAGATTTCGCTTACCAAATCCCTTTTTGTAACATTGCCAATGCCTTTCATAAATTCTCCTATCTCAATTTTTTAATCCTGTTAAACTCATTCGCTGCTACTTTATCAAAAGGGTCTATTTGCAAAATTGTCTCTAAATAGCTCATGGATTTTGTTGTGTCGCCGATTTTTATGTAAGCGGAACTCAGTTGTTGCATTGCGGGAATATAACCGGGCTTCTTTTCCAACGCTGTGAGTAAATGCTTAATAGCCTCCTTATTCATACCGTTTCCGTTTAATATAAGCCCAATGCGATAGTTCGCCATTGGGTGCAGGGAATCGTTTTCTATTGCTTTTAAATATGATTCCAAAGCTTGGTGAGTTTTTTGCCGAATATCCGGACTAAAACTGCTCTCGTTTGCCTTGCTCAAATAAAGCTCACCCAAACTGAACCATGTGTTGTAGTCGTAAGGATTGATTTTCAAAGCCCTTTTGTAAAGGGTCTCGGCATTTGAATCCTGTTTCAGATAAAACTCCGCCATTCCAAGTCTCGCTATGTAGCGCGGCTCATTCGGCTTTGCCTTTGCCGCTCGCTCCAAATAGATTTTGGAATTTTGATAATCCCCTCTTTGCATTAAAAATCTTCCATACCAATAATTTGCATCTGGCGAAGGCTGGTTGCTTTTCACGCATCTTAAAAAAATCGGCTCTGCGGCAACACGCCTCGTTGTGTCCGGATGCTCTCCGATTATTGCAGCCTTTGCTGCGAGCAAATCCACATCGTTGCTGTTTTTTATTTTTTCATCTAAAAAATCTATTGCGCCGTCTGCATTGCCGGAACGCAGCATTGCAAATGCCATATCTATGGCAGCCCCGCTTTTAACGGTATCTTTTGAGGTTATTCTCTGCAAGGCAGAAACCGCTTCCTGAGGTTTGCCGGCTTCCAGCAAAACATGCCCCCATTCTGCGTTAAGTTCCGGATTTGCAAGAAGGGAGCTTACAATCCTAGTTCCGTGTTTATACGCTATTTTATAATTGTACTTGCTTACATTTTGCCTCATTAACTGTAGGTGCGCCTCTCTGTCGAAATTATCAAAATTTTCACTGGGAGCTTCTTCCTGTTCTTGCACAGCAAAGTGAAACAATTCCTCACCGCCGGAAACCTCTTCCGGAGCCGGCGGTAATTCGAAAACTGCTGTGCTGGAATCCGTTGGAGTTTTAATTTGTTCGGTCAAATTCGGTATCTCTATCTTTCCTTTTCCGAAATACATAAATAGATAAAAGCCCAATCCACTCAAAATAAGCAAAGCTAATAAAGAAATTCCTATCTTCTTTATGAACCGTTTATCTTCCGGAGCAAGCCGTGAAAAAAATATGCCTAAAGGATTTGCCACAAAGATGAATATAGTATATTCTGTAGCAGGCTTGATTAGCCCGGAAGTTTTAAAAAACGCTCTTGAAAATAACGCTGGGGTGGAGGCTTCTGCAATTAAAAAGTGCGGAGTTTTGGAAATTCGTTATGATTTGTTCAAAGACATTGCCGAATGGAACGGGCTTTCGCAAAAAGTTTTTGAACTTAACCCCCAAGCTCTAAGGCTTGGCACAATTCGTCTGGAAAAGGATGGCGGGAAATGGGAAAACTGCCGAGCAAACGAGCGGAGCGAATTGTTTGAAAATATTTTGAGCAATGGCAGGATTTTGGACTGGATAGACATGGAAAGGGGAACAGATTTTTCCGAGTTAAAAAAACGCTCAAAAATAATATGCTCATGGCATTTATTTGACAGGGTTCCGAGCGAACAGGAACTCTGCGAATTCGCTGAGGAATGTTTGGAGCTAGGGGCTTGCGGCTGCAAGGTTGCGGCTATGGCACATTCAAAAGACGATGCGCTGCCCTTGTATGACTTTGCGAAAAAATACGGAAAAAGCTTTGAATTGTTCTCCGCCTTTGCAATGGGAGAGCATGGCAAAGAGAGCCGGGTTCGCTCTTTGAAAGAGGGCGCAAATTTAACCTACGCCTCAATAGGCGAGGCACTAGCTCCGGGGCAATTGAGCGTTGATTTTTTTCTACATTTATGACGCAAATGGATTTGAGAGAAAAAGTATCGTTGGTGCAGAAGGTTTCGGAATATTCTATCCGTTTCAGGCTTATAGAGATTTTCGTGTGGGGGTTGCTTTGCATAGCAGCACTCTCTAATATAGATGGCGTTCTAACCTCAATACAGCCGCTTTCAGCGCAAGTGGAAGAGGTTATGGTGGCTTTTATACAATGCGACTTCCATACGCTTACCGGGGACTATGGGGTTGTTTTTGCGATTTTGGCCCTGTTCGTTTTCAGGTGGGGGTTCTTCGGTTTCAGGTGCGGCCTGCTTTGGTTCTTCTTTTTGCTCTTTAACTGCTTATTGTTCATAGCCATCGGAGAATACGGAAACGTAATGCAAATTCTTTTGGCTTGTATATTTACAATAGCCATAACGTGTTTCTTTTTTATCCGCAGCCTGCTTGTAAAGGCTATGTTGCCTCTTATCCTTTTGGCTTATTCCCTTTCCGCATGGCTATTGTTTTTAGGGGTCTCAAATTTGGCATGGTTCGGGCTTATTTCCCTATTCTTTGCCGATACCTTTCACCTGATTTTTGTAATCGGCCATCAAATTCGCAAAGACGCAAAGAACAAAAAAACTTTAGCCGGAGCCATAGTGAGCGGAGTTCGCAAAACCATTCCCGTTAGCTTGCTTTCCGTTATTTTGCTAATCGTTTTGGATATAGTCTTTTATTTTATGAAGCTACCGATACTAGCTTCCGAGCATTTATGGCTTTCGGCGGCGATATATATATGCTACGCCTTGTGGATGCCGTTTTTCGCCGCCGCCATTCTTTCATTTTGCCCTCTGGAAAGCACATGGGAAACAATGCAGAAAAAATCAAGATAATCCGCAACCCGCTTGCATTGCAAAAATTTTCAAAAAGAATGCTCGCTCAGGGAAAGAGCATCGGTTTGGTTCCAACGATGGGAGCCTTGCACAAAGGCCATATTTCCCTTGTTGAAATGTCTGTAAAGAATAACGATATAACAATTGTGAGCATTTTTGTGAACCCAACGCAATTCGGAGCAAACGAGGATTTTGCAAAATATCCTCGCCGTTTGCAATCAGACGCAAAACTTTGCAGCGAAGCCGGAGCGGATATTGTTTTTGCGCCGCAACCCAAGGATATGTACCCATCGCCTTTGCAAACATTCGTTCACAATCCGGCTTTGGAAACCTTTTATTGCGGCAAGTATCGCCCCACGCATTTTGCGGGTGTTTTGAGTGTGGTGGCAAAGCTTTTCAACATTGCATTGCCCGGCAGAGCGTATTTTGGCGAAAAGGATTTTCAGCAGCTCCACTTAATTCGCAAAATGGCCGATGATTTGAATTTTCCCGTAAAAGTTATAGGGGCAAAAACGATAAGGGAAAAAAGCGGGCTTGCCATGTCTAGCCGCAACGAATATTTAAGCCCAAGGGAGCGAGCCGCTGCGAGTTCAATTTATGCGGGGCTTTTAGAGGCAAAAAAATTGTATATGCAAGGCGAGGTTTCCGTTGCAAAACTGAAGGGTGTTGTTGAGAAAAAAATAAAGCAAGCAGGCGAAAAAATCCAGTATATTGAGATTGTGGATAAAAACGATTTGATGCCTGTGGGGGCAAGAGTTTCCCAAAAGGCGGTTATTTTACTCGCTTGCTATTTTGGGAAAACCAGGTTAATAGATCATGTTGAGTTGTAGAATAAAATGAGGTTTTCTACATTTTTCCAGATGTCAAAGCGTTGGGAATTCAGCAATGTACTTTGCGGTTTCAGAGAACTTCATGATGCCGTAAATTGTTCCGGTAAAAAATTTGTGTCTGCTCCTGAAAATCTCTATAATTTCTTTTTAGCTCACAATAGTTTACTGAAAATAAATTTAATTGTTGATATTTATAACTATGTTTCGTTTTTTTCAGAGCTTGCGCTCGGAGCGCACGATATGCAATTCATCAGTGGCAACATCGATTTTCGATTAACAACAGGAACAGAAAAATTCTGGCCGCTTGGCTCCCCAAAAACTATGCCTATTAAATCGGGGGAATATTGTTACGTTGATGAAGCGAATGATGTTTTATGCAGGCTGGAAGTACGTCAAGTTGAAAAAACAAAAGTTACGGAAGATACCACAAGCTGCTTTTATATTGTTCAGGGCAATAAGAATACTTCACATTCTTACGTAATTAATGTTGCTAAAAAATTGGTTGATTTAACGGTAAAGTGTTGTGGTGGGGAGGTGAGTTATTTGTATGTGCCTGGGGGTGAAGCGACCAAGCCTCCATATGTAGCTTCCTATATCTAAAAAATGAAATTATATACATAAATTTCTTTGCAATTTAAAAATCTATATTTACCCTCGATAACTTTGGATGTTTTTATGAAAATTTATGAGCAAAATGGGCAGAAATTAATAAATGCTGATGTATTTGATGGTTTAAAAACTGTCGAAGAAGGTAGTGTTGATCTGATTTTTATTGATCCTCCTTACAATATAGGCAAAGATTTCAATACCACAAAAGATAAATGGAAGACAGCGGAATCCTATTTGGATTGGTCATACGAATGGATAGATGCGTGTATAAGAAAATTAAAAAGCAATGGAATAATGTACATAATGACTTCAACTCAATTTATGCCATATTTTGATATTTACATTAGACAAAGAATGAGCATTTTATCAAGAATTATTTGGTATTATGACAGTTCTGGTGTACAAGCAAAAAAATATTTTGGTTCATTATATGAACCAATTTTGTTTTGTGTTAAAAATAAGTATGATTATTGTTTTAATGCGAAAGAAATACTCGTGGAAGCAAAAACAGGGGCAAAAAGAAGATTGATAGACTATAGAAAATCAATTCCAACCCAATATAATTCTACAAAAATTCCAGGAAATGTCTGGGAATTTCCTCGTGTTAGATACAGAATGGACGAATATGAAACGCATCCATCGCAAAAACCTATCAACTTGTTGAGGCGTATTATAAAAGCATCATCAAACAAAGGCGATCTAATTTTAGACCCATTTTCAGGGACATTTACAACTTCGTATGTTTGTAAAGAATTGGAAAGAAGATCAATCGGAATAGAAATTGATGATGGTTATTTTACTATAGGTTTACGTCGTGTATTAAACATGCAAGAATATGAAGGAAAATCTACGAGAAAAGAACTTAAAGTTTATGAAACGGTCAATGCTAATGGGCAAATGAGATTATTTGAAAAGAAGGTACATTATGATTAAGCATGAATTTACTAATACAATTATAGAACAAATAAGAAAAGATTTTAATATTGAAGGAGAAGAATTAATCAAGGTTACTCCAATATTGGAATATATCAATATTAAAACAAAATCAGCAAATAAAGGTTCAAAAGCAAGAAGTGGTTTTGCTAATTTATATGCGATTTATGTTTTACTTGAAGATTATATAAAAGTGGTCTTTGAAGAACATAATGATTATTCAAAACATCAAGGAGCAATATTTTCAGAGTTATTTAAAAGACAACGTGAACTTCCATTCGGAACAAAATTGCAGAACCACGCATTAAATCACCGTTTAAATGAAGAATATCGTAAATATTTTCCAACATTAGATGAACAAATTGTTTTAAGAGATATTCCTACGAGCCGATATTGGATAAACAAGAATCTTATTGTAATTAAGTATGAAAAGAAAAAATATGACCTAAGTAAAACAATTGTACGAATAATTGATTTATATATAAAAGCAAAATGCAATGCGTTTGAAAAATTTATACGCACTTGCGAAGAATTACAGACCATAGGAAAACAAGATAAAGAGAAGGTTTTTGATTTTATTATTGGACTTCTTGATTACAATGTAGATGCTAGATTATTTGAAATTGTGAGTTATTCAATATTAAAATATTTTTACCACGATAAAAAAATATTTTGGGGATATTCTATTGATGATTTGAAAGAAGAAAATTTGAAATTATATAAAACAGGAAGAACTAATGCAAATGATGGTGGAATTGATTTTGTTATGAGGCCATTAGGCTATTTCTTTCAAGTAACAGAAACTCTTGATATAAGAAAATATTTTTTGGATATTGACAAACTTGAACATTATCCTATACGTTTTGTTATAAAAACAAATGAAAATAAAGATGTAATTTATGAGCATATTCGAAAAAGAGCTTATGAACAATATTGTATTGAAAAGATTGTAAATAAATATATGGAATCTGTAGAAGATGTGATCAATATACCTCAATTAGCATCATTTTTGAAAGAAGCGGAGAATATGGGTTATTTGAATGATATATTAAATGAAATATTAACCCAAAGTAAAGTAGAATTTAATTATGAAGAATAAAAATCAAACAAATTGACACCACAAGCTGAGGGTGTAAATATGCTTTTAACCGCCTTTATAGATTCCGAAATCAATCCTGAAACAGGCAATATTCTGGATTTAGGGGCAATAACAGACAACGGAGCGACATTCCACGAAAATTCCTTGCCGAAATTTCACAAGTTTATAGAAAATGCAAATTTCATCTGCGGACACAATATACTGAATCACGACCTAAAATATATAGATATAAAAGACAAATTTTTCATAGACACGCTTTTTTGGAGTCCGCTTTTATTTCCTAAAAAACCTTACCACAAATTATTAAAAGACGATAAATTACTGAATGATGAGTTAAAAGCGAGAAATTTAATGTAGTGAATACACATAATCAGATATAGCATAGGATATTTTAAGTAAAAATAGTATATATCCGTGGTTTTGTCTGCTTTTCATGCCTGTTTTTTGCAGAAAAAGAGCATAGATAGGGGGGAGGGGGGATATGTTTGACTACACTAAACAGCGTTTGTAGTTGTTGCTTGTATTTACTTGTGTTTATCTGAATACTTTGAACACTTAAGCCGAGAATTATCGGTTCTGTTGCATTTTTTCCTTGCTTTTTTTTGGAAAATAATGTATATTTATTTTTATGGGAAAATTTGCTATTTCTTTTCAAAGGAGGTAAATATGGATGAAGAATACGCAAGAAAGAAGGAACTTATGGACTGGATAGTTGCTGGGATGGCTGGAAGGCATTACCCAAAACCTTCAATGTCCCAAAGCCACACATCGCATAGAATGCACAATCAAGAATCCCGTTATTCCCCGGCTTTCAAGCCTACGGGCGGGTATAGATACGAACCGGAGGAAGATGAAGCGGAAATTCAGAGGGAGGCAACTTCTGAGGACTATAGGAAAAATCCGTTCTTGTTGAATCTTATGGAGAATGAGGAAAGAGAAAAACAGGAAGAACCGCCAAAACAACCAGATAAGCCTATACGGAACTCTGATTGGAAACTAATGCCAGACCGTAGCTATTGTAATGCTAAATTGGGCATTTGTCGTGATATTAAGGGTAATTATTTCCCTTATAGACCGAAATAGAAAGTATGTCTATAGTATCACCTGGACTGATATCAATAGGTGGCGAATATGCAACGACACAATAAGCCACCTTATTGCAAGTTATCGTTTCAATACAATAGGCACGGTTGGGCTGTTTATAGTTTTTTACGTTTTTTACCCATTCTTTAGCCGATTCTTGCAATTCTGTATGTAATTTCGTTAATTCCCCACACTTAGGGCTATCTCCTGCCACCCACTCAACGACAGGCTTACTACCCACACAGCCAAGCAGTGAAAGAAGCAGAATAGGAAAAATAAACTTCATGCTAATAATATACATTTTTTTCGGAAATAGCGAAAATATATCCCTATAATTGCTCCACCATACCGTTTATTTTTAGCTTTATTGTTTCCGTATTTTCCAATCCGTCATTGTCAACTGCTTTTACAGCTATGGTGTGCGTTCCTGCTTTGAGGGGGAGTGTCTGCTTCCCCTCTTTGTCAATTATCACTGTAGGTTTAAACCCTTTTTTTTGTCAAAAGCAAAATCCCAACTGTAAAATTCAATCCCAGCGGGACTTTTGCCTTGTGCTATGAATTCAATTTTCCTATTTCCTTTACCGTCTTTTTCAAGTTCGTTTATGTACACTCCAATTACTGGTTTAACTGCAATCGGTACAATTTCATCTACTTTTACCAACTTCACAATAGTGTTATCTTCATTCTTCAATCGAGCGACTTCTTCAATAGCTCCTTTTCCAAAACTAAAGGCTATGATGTAGCCTACTGGATTTCCTGCTTTTTTGTTTTTTTCAAATAAGCTTTTGTCATAACGCTGGACTGCGGTTGGGAATTTATCTATAACATCACGAGGCACATTGTCGGAGCGTTTTACTTGTATTGGAGTTCCGTCTCCTATTTTTCCATCAATGCCTTTATCGCCGCCTTTTCTGTTTTGTGGAATGCCACCGAATTGCTGAATTACCCAACTTTCAAATTCAAATGCGTCTTTGTAGCGTAGTGTGTCGTAATCGTATTTGTGGAGTTGCACGGTGTAAGGAGCGGTGAATAAATCGGTCTGTTTTTGCAAACGAAATTCGGTTACCTTTACTGCCATTGGTGATTGGTCTATGCCTATCCACCTGCGGTTGATCCTGTCCGCTACGGCTATTGTGGTTCCGCCACCAACAAACGGGTCAAGAATAATGTCGCCTTCATTGCTGGCACATTTGATTATTCGTTCCAATAAGGCTTCGGGTTTTTGGGTTGGGTATCCGATGCGTTCTTTATCTGAACTTGTTAATATCGGTATATTCCAAACATCATCAACCGCTTTTCCTTTTTCTAAAACTTCGTCAATATATCTTTTATATGCTTTTGATTTTCCTTTTCCTGCATCTTGCCAAATAAATTCTCTTCCATCTTCATCCATATGAACAGCCTGTCTTTTTGTCTTGATAAAATCTTCTTTTGTCCATTTAGTTGCAAGTGAGTTTATTAGTGTTTTTTCACTTTTTGCATAAAAGAAAATACTATCTTTCTTGCAATTGATTTTTCTATTATTGTGCATTAATCTTGATCCATAATGCCAAATAATTTCATTTCTAAAATTATTTTCCCCAAAAACCCTGTCCAAAATCTGTACTCTTATATAAGCATTGGCGTGCCAGTCGCAATGTAAAAAAATACTTCCTGTGGGTTTTAATATACGGTGCATTTCTACAACACGTTCTTTGAGCCATGCTATGTAATGTTCAATGCCACCGCTCCACCTGTCCTGAAAACTGCGGA
>LIUG01000161.1:2881-3955 GCA_001462245.1 Candidatus Fibrimonas termitidis | reverse complement strand
CGCTGCTGCTTGCCAGGTGGAACGAGATTTTCGCGTGGATACCAATGGAGGTGGTTTTGTATCAAAACAGACCGCAGTATTATCAGGCGATTGAGGCGTCAAGAAAAGTCAACGATTCCGGTGTGTTTATTGAATTCACGCTTTCCGCGCTTTTTGAGAGTATTTCACATCAAGACGAGCACCAAGTAGAGCACAGAGATAAGCACCAAGATGATTTGAGCGGCACACAGCTTGCAGTGCTGAAGACCCTTGAAAGCAAGAACCTGTCGCGCAAAGAAATTTTTGCCGCAATCGGAATGAACGGCGATTCGCGTTCTTTCAAAAGAAATATCGAGCCGCTTTTGGCTGGTGGCTTAATTGAAATGACTGTACCCGACAAGCCAAACAGCAGACTGCAGAAATATCGGCTGACTGACACTGGTAAGACAGCAATCGAGGGGGCATAATGAAACCGCAATTCAGGCACCAGTCTTTTCAGGCGTACGCGACAAACACGGTCTGTGACATGTTCGTGGGGCGGTCGTTCCGCGCTCCGAAGCTTATGGAATTTGATGCGAGGATAATTTCACCTGAATTGGGTCGAAATGCAAAATAAGGGAAAAAATCTGAGAAAACCCAAGATAACTGGAGACATTCATTGACAACTAAAGCATACTATAGATAGGGAGAAAACAGCGGTAAACTCGTCTTCCAATTCCCGTCTGTCATGAGTAAGTCATTGTGTGGTATGGAATAGAGTTTAAAAAATTCTTTGAATTTTTTTATAAAGAAAGAGGCTATAAGCCTATGAACGGAGTAGTGCGACTAGTTAGTATACCAAATGAAGATTATTCAATTTTATATTACTATTTTCCTTTTTTTCCAGATGAAAACCTCTTTACACTAAACATCTGTATAGTATATACTTGTCTCCTTGGGAGGGGGAGGAGCGTTTATGAAAAAAAAGGTCGTTGAAAGGGCCACTGGGTTTACGAGCCCAGCCCAGGGGTGTGAGAAGAAGGGGATAGACTGTAATGAGCTTCTCATTCGCAATCCTGCGGCAACTATATCAGTGCAATTGCAAATCCGGCATAT
>LIUG01000161.1:0-2590 GCA_001462245.1 Candidatus Fibrimonas termitidis | reverse complement strand
GAAACCTTCCAGACAAGAGCTGAGGATATCCAGAAAGCATTGAGAGTATGGGGAAAGGAGACTTTCAAAGCGTTATTTGATAAAGGTCTGGCCAGAGACTGGTATCAGGAAGGCCGACAGGAGGGACTCTCAAATCTTGAAATTAAGGTCACAAGCGATGATCCGGCGGTACTGGCATGGCCCTGGGAGGCTTTGGAAAGTGAAGATGACGGTTGTCTTGCTTTACACTGTCATATGGAACGACAGTTATGTAAAATTGGAGATGCCCGCTCTCCCGTAAATACCCTGCCCAAAGACCGACTTAATATTTTATATGTTATTGCCCGTCCGTATGGCGAAAATGACGTTGGCTTTCAGACCCTGGCAAAGCCGCTAATTGACTTTGCCTTTGCCGAAAACGAGAGCTGGCCGGTACACATAGATTTATTGCGTCCGCCGACATTTGATCAATTGCTGGCGGTTCTTCGCGAAAGGCCGGGTTTCTATCACATTGTTCATTTTGCTGGTCATGGCGGGTATGGTTATCGTGATACTCAAAATGGGATAAATACCATGAATGATAAATTCTCGGGATCAGAGGGTGTGTTGGTATTTGAGAAGGAATCCGGCGATGAAGGAGATCTGATTTCGGCGGAAGTGCTTGGAGAGCTTTTATCCGAACACAGTATTCCTGTCATGGTGTTGAATGCCTGTCAGTCGGATATGGTGGACGAACGAGCTGAAACTCCGTTTGCGTCGGTGGCGGCAAGCCTCATAAGAGCCGGGGTCTACAGTGTAGTGGCGATGAGTTACAGCCTCTGGGTCAGCGGCGCGAAAGAATTTCTTCCCGGTTTTTACCGGCAGTTATTCAAAGATGGTAATGTCGCTGAAGCTGTGAGGTTTGGTCGCCAACAAATGTACCGTAACAATAAGCGTGACAGCATAGTTGGAAAGGTAACGTTCAACGACTGGATTGTGCCCGTGTTATATCAACAGTTGCCCTACGGAAAGAGCATCCTGCCCAGATTGACACCCGTTGAAGACAGAACCAGTAATTTGCCGGAAGAAGTTTTGGTTTTAGGTAATTACGGTTTTATAGGACGTGAAGACGCCATCTTCCGGCTTGAGCGGGCGGTACAACGGCAGTCCCAGGCTGGCATTCTAATTCACGGCATAGCCGGCGAGGGCAAGACGACGCTGGCAAAAGGTTTCCTGCAATGGTTGGAAAATACCAACGGATTGGGCGGTAAGGCGTTTTGGTTCAGCTTCGAGGATATTCACAGCGCGGATTATGTAATTAATACATTGGCAAATGAACTTTTAGAAACGCGGGCGCTTGCGTTTCCACAGGAAAGAATATTTTCCGCTGTTATAAAGAAACTGAGAGCCGAGAGGTTTTTCCTGGTGTGGGATAACTTTGAGTCTGTTTCCGGCATACCGGGTACCGAAGTTTCCGGCTTGATTCCTGAAGAAGACAGGCAGATGCTAAAGCGATTCCTTTATGAATTACGCGGCGGCAAGACAAAAATTCTGATCACCAGCCGCACGAATGAGGACTGGCTTACTGTACAGGAATGTTCCAGTTTACATCTGGTAGGTCTGCGAGGCGAAGAACTGTGGCAGTATTGCAACGCCGTAGTAGCTGATTTGGGGATTACCCTTGACCGGAAGAATGAAAACTACTACAACTTGCTGAAAAAGCTCGACGGCAATCCGCTGGCGCTACGGGCAGTTCTATTGCGGCTAAAAGAACGCGATGCGGCATCATTACTGGCTGAGCTTGAGGAGAACTTCAACGGATTGCAAGGCGACGAAGCAACAAAGCGCATCCAGGCGGCGCTGGCGATATTTGAGCGCGGTTTGGACAGGGCGTTCGCGCCTGTTCTGCGGCTGCTGGGCTTACACGAATATTTCGCTGATAGTCAACAGTTAGGATTTATTCTCAATCATTTAAAATCTGAAGCAGAGCCACAGATAGTTGATTGTTTAGCCGCATTGGAAAGTGCTGGTTTGTGTCATCGTACAGGAAGCACAATATATAAATTACAATCCGCTTTGCATAGTCGCTTGGTCAGGCGGTACCCAGCGGAAGAAGCAGAAAGGCGTATCTTTGTAGAACTTATGAGTTCTCTCGCAAATTTATATACGCCAAAGAAACTTCATGAGAAGCGTGGTGTTTTCTCAGTATTTGGGGCAAATTTCCACCGGGCGCTGGACATCGCGTTGGAGCTTGACATGCAAGATGCAGTACTGTCTCTGATTCAAAGTATGGCTGCTTATGCACAAAACACCCGCACATTTCGCTGAAATTCGGCTATGAGTACCATACGGCCGGTGTTTATCATCAATTGGGGACTGTTGCGGAGGAAATGTGTGATTTTTTCACTGCGGAAGATTGGTTCAAAAAGGCATTGGTTATTTTCGAACCGCTGGGAGATGATTATTGGGCTGGCATTGTCAAGGAAAGCCTCAACAGGCTTAATACCAAGTACTAATCAGCAATGAATTGACAATATTGATTAGAATGATTAGAATGATTAGTAAGCAGGAGAAAGAAATGGCAATAGACATGAAGCGGATAAAAGCAGGGGAAAATCTCACCACTGAGTTC
>LIUG01000160.1:459-4620 GCA_001462245.1 Candidatus Fibrimonas termitidis | reverse complement strand
CGCAACTTCAACCAATTTTCGGGTGAACCCGAAAATTGGTTTCACGTAAAACACTCGGCAAATTTTGCGTTCCGCAAATTTGCCTCAACACCGTTCCACGTGAAACAAAAAACATCTACCTCCCAAACCTAACCAACAAAGCAACAATATCAGCAGGAGAAACTCCAGAAATTCGCTGGGCTTCCCCCACGTTTCTTGGTCTAATCTTGTTCAACTTTGAACGAGCCTCCATCGTCAAAGAGCTAACAGAAGAATAGTCAAACCCATCGGGAATAACAACTCCTTTCAGCCGATCAACCTTTAACTGCTCTCGCTTATCACGAACTTCATACCCCCTATACTTTACCTCGCTATCTACCGCTACAAGCAACTCCTCATCAATCTCTCCTCCCAAAAACTCTGCCACCACAGGCAGAGACAACAAATCCAACAACGAAAGTTCGGGACGAGCAAGAACGTCTATTAAAGGACGACGCTGAGTTAAAAGAGAAGATCCTTTAAATTCTAAAAGCAAATTCATATCCTCAAGCGCAACGCTGTTTTCAGATAAAAAAGAAATCACGCTTATTACCCTCTCTTGCTTCCGAAGCACCTTGTCCATGCGCTCTCGTGAAAGTAATCCTAAATCATAACCCAATTTTGAAAGACGCACATCTGCATTATCCTGACGTAGGGAAACGCGATATTCAGCCCTGCTGGTAAACATTCTGTAAGGCTCATCAACGTCCTTAGTTACCAAGTCGTCTATAAGAACACCTATATAAGCTTGACTACGACAGAGGATAAATTCAGGCAAACCATGTCCCCAAAGATGGGCATTGATACCCGCCATGAACCCTTGAGCAGCGGCCTCTTCATATCCTGTAGTTCCATTAATCTGCCCTGCACAAAATAACCCCTTTAATATTTTAGAATGCAAAGCGTGATTTAACTGCTTGGGAGAAAAATAATCATACTCTACCGCATAACCCGAACGAATTATTTGCGCCGTTTCAAGTCCCGGAATTTTCTTAAGTGCTTGTTCTTGGATATTAAAAGGCAGCGATGATGAAAAACCATTAAGATAGTACTCACAAACAGTACGACCCTCTGGCTCTACAAATAAATGATGAGATGTCTTATCCGCAAAAGTCCGCAACTTATCTTCAATGCTGGGACAATAGCGAGGTCCAACTCCTTTTATTGCTCCTGTAAATAAGGGAGAGTCTTTAAACCCTTGCCTAAGAATTTCATGGACTTTTTCATTAGTGTCGGTAATATAGCAGCTTAACTGATTCTGTACAGGCTGCGTATCACTCCAATACGAAAATTTCCACGGCTTAACATCTCCTGATTGCTCTCGCATTGCGTTAAAGTTGATGGTGCGTCCATCAATGCGAACAGGCGTTCCTGTTTTCATACGCACCACCTCAACGCCTAACTCTGCCATTTGGTCTGACAATCTTGGAGCACTCATATCGCCTGCCCGACCGCCAATAATAGTTGAGCGACCAACAAACATTTTTCCGTTGAGAAAAGTTCCAGCCGTCAATACTACTGCTTTTGCAAAAAAGGAAACCCCCAACGCCGTTTTAACTCCAACAACCGTTTTATTTTCCAACAGTAATTCTACAACTGTATCCTGCCAAAAACTGAGATTGGGAAGCGACTCCAAAATTTTGCGCCACTCTAAAGAAAAAACAACGCGATCGCACTGCGCTCTTGGACTCCAAACCGCGGGACCTTTAGACTTGTTTAACATTCTGAATTGAATGGTTGAGCGGTCGGTTACTATACCTGTGCAACCACCCAACGCATCAATTTCACGAATAATTTGCCCTTTTGCAATACCGCCAATAGCGGGATTACAAGACATTTGAGCAAGTTTATTAAGATCCATCGTGATAAGCAACACCCTAGAACCCAATTTAGAAGCAGCCGCAGCCGCCTCACAGCCGGCGTGTCCTCCACCCACTACAATTATGTCATAACTAAAAACCATTCTGCCACCTATGAAAACCAACTTTGTGTTTTTGCTATATGCCAATCTTCCCGCTCACGCATTACTGTGCTTTCCGATTTTGAAGAATCTTTGTATCCGCACAAATGCAAAATGCCATGAACCATTACTCTATATAATTCATCTTCAAAAGAAACGTTATATTCTATAGCATTTGTACGTACGGTATCCACGCTAATAAAAATATCGCCGGAAATGGCAAGCTGCTCGGAGTAGTCAAAGGTAATTACATCAGTAAAATAATCGTGGTTAAGGTATGTTTTATTTATGGAAAAAAGATAATCATCACTGCAAAAAATGTAGTTGACATCACCAAGAACTTTAGCCTCATCCGTAACAACCTGCTTAATCCAGGCCTTTAACCGCCGCCGATTGGATAACTTAAAAGAAATATTTTCGACATGAAATGTAATCATACTATTTTGCCAACCATTGTTCGGGGTCTTGCTTTACAGATTGTCGCCAAAGTTCGAAGTGTAAAATGGCTCGATCGCTATCGGGCGCAGGGGTTACCATACCGAGGGGCTGACGAGCGCGAACTACATCACCTGCCTGTACAGTAACCGCTTTAAGGTGAGTGTAAACCGTATAGTAAAGCCCATGCTGTACCAAAATGCTGGTTACAGCACCTGTCGTAAATATTCTGCGAACAACGCCATCGGCAACTACGGTAATTACCGCTCCATCGTTAGTAGAAATATCAATGCCATTGCTGATAACCTTAATTCCTTTCAGCACTGGGTGGTCGTAAACTCCAAAGCGAGTTACTATTACGCCCTTAGCCACAGGCATAGGCAAACGACCACGCATTTTTTCAATCTTAGAACTCGCCAACACCTCTGCTTCTGCCATTTTCACCGCTGCCACCTTATCCCGCTTTTCAACATTACGACGGCTCTCCTCCTCTCGGCGCGCCACCTCTGCAATAGCATCTTCAATCTGCTTGTTAAGCCTTGCTGCTAACCTTTTCTTTTCCTCAAGGTCATTTCTCAACTCTTTTTCGCGCGTCTGCAAACTTTCAAGCTTCGCCTGATACTGCTTTTCCTCCGCATCAAGAGCAATAAGCTCTCTGCTTTTTTGCCCAAGCAAATACTCCTGCTCTGCCTTTTTTACTTTAAGCGCAGCCAACTCGCGATTAATAATTTCACTTTGCAGCGTAATATTATGCGCTTGCTTAACACGATGCTCGGAGTATGTTTTGAGGTAAGTCAAACGACGATATGCTTGATTTAGGTCATCGGACGCAAAAATAAACATAAGTTGCGTATAGGTATTGCGATTGCGATAGGCAAAGGCTACCATTTTGGCATAATTTTCTTTGAGCTTCGCTAAATCGTCATATAGCAATGCTACTTTTTTCTGCTTTTCCGTAATCTCTATTGACAGGATAATTAACTGCTTATCAATGCTTGAAACAAGCTCCTTGCGCGAAGCAATGTTGGTTTGAATTAGGCTAAGATTATCCAAACCAGCTTTTTGCTCCGATTTTGTTTTGTCAATTAGTGAATTAGTATAGGCTATATCACTTTCCAGCTGCTTTTTTTGCTGCTCTAACTTACTTAAAGAATTCGTTTGAGCCATCGGCGAAAGTCCGTGCAAAAGCAAAATTAGCAGGAAAATATTACGATACTGTGTTTTCATTTTGCTAATCTTTCCTTTTTAATTTTTCGCGCAACGCCGGCGTATCATTACCTTTCTCCAACGCTCGCTGCCAATAAATTCGCGCATTACTAAACTCCTTGAGGGCATACAGCACATCGCCGTAATGCTCAAGCATTACGCCCTCTTCGTTACCACCAAGAACTAACGCTCGCTGAAAAACCCTTTTTGCCTCCTCATAACGCTCCAACTCATACAAAATCCAAGCATAGGTATCAAGATAAGTGGCATTATCCGGTTCGGCGTCAATGGTTATTTTACTCATGCTTAACGCCTTGTTCAACTTTGTTTTGCGCAGGCTAAGATAGTATGCATAATTATTGAGTGCCAAAAGGTTATTGGGGTCTAATCTGAGCGCCTTTGCAAAATACTTATCGGTTTTTGAATACATTTTTTGCATAAAGTAGGCGTCGCCAATGGAGGTATAAAGATGCACAAGGAAAGCAGTATCGGTTGGGGTTGAGGTTTTTTCGGATTGTAGCCAAAAGTGAAGTGCTTCCGAA
>LIUG01000160.1:0-232 GCA_001462245.1 Candidatus Fibrimonas termitidis | reverse complement strand
TCTGCCAACAGGCGAGCCCATGCCTGCCTCGAAATGAGCAAATCAAAAAACAAACCCCATGCCTCGTAGTAAGCCAAAGACTCAAGCGAATAGGCAGCAAAAAATTTTGATTCCCGCTTATTCTTAATCACATCAAGTAAATAGGCATCATACGCACCGCGCGTTGTTACTAACTTCAGCAACACAATAGCATTGTCAACGCGCCGTGTTTGAATAAGATGCTTGGCAAAAA
>LIUG01000159.1:9272-10059 GCA_001462245.1 Candidatus Fibrimonas termitidis | reverse complement strand
TGGAAAAAAATCCATATTTATACCCAATATTAAAGCCAACCATATTCCAAAGGTGACTTCCGATTTTTTTATCACCGAATTTAACGGTTACTTCTGAAAAATCCCTCAAATATCTCAGATTCAGAAATAAAATTCCCGGACCAACTTTAACACCGAAACTGCTTGTAACAATAAAACCCAAAGGATTATTACTGTCAGATGTGAATAAGTTTTTGCCATAGCCTTCTGAAATGGTGTATCCATTGTCATTGGTTCGTTCAACCGTTGTATTCATTACTACTGGAGCAGCGTATAAACCTCCACCAAATTCAATGGAAAAAATACTTGGTCTGAAAGTTACTTCCAGAAGCAATGGGAATAAAATATGTGTTTCCATACCATTATAGGTTTCCAATATGCCAGAATCGGGGTCTGTTTGTTTTAAGGCAGTATGCTTTGTTTGCGGCCCAAAGTAAAAATTTATTCCTGTTCCAAGAGAAAGAAATCTGGTCATTTGCCAGTTAATTTGCAAGGGGGTTAGATTTCCACCTAAAACAGTTCCGTCCGATCCTATAATTGGGCCAAGCCCAAAACTTCCACCAAGATAAAGTCTTTTGCTCTTCCAGAGATCGTCTTGTGGAACTTGTGCAAAGATACTACCTGCCATTGCAATTGCTAGGAAAACTAAAACTCCCTTTTTCATTTTGCTATGCCTCCAACAACTATTGATTTTATGTTCTTTATATAATAAACTAAACACAGCGTCAAATAAAAACACGGTGTTTTTTACATTACAGCGTGTTTATGT
>LIUG01000159.1:8565-9137 GCA_001462245.1 Candidatus Fibrimonas termitidis | reverse complement strand
TTATGTAAATTTCTGGACAAAATAGCCAAAAATGTCCAGAAAAACCAAAGGAGCGACTTCTTATGGAAACCAAGCAAATAAAAGAGAATCGGAAAACTCGCTACACAAAGATGGCTTTACGTGAGAGTCTCATGGAATTGATGAAACAAAAACCAATTTCTGTCATTTCTGTTAAAGAATTATGTGCCTGTGCTGATGTAAGCCGATCATCATTTTATACCTACTATAAAGATCAATATGATTTACTCCAAAAAACAGAAGAAGAAACACTTGGCTTTATTGAGAAAATTCATACAAAATATTCCTTCTACAAGAAAGGTGTGCGTGAATCAATGCAAATGCTGGAAGAAATTTTGCAATATATTGCGGATAATAGCAAATCAATTTATGTATTATTCAGCGAGAACGGGGATATTGATTTTCAAAAAAAGGTTTTTAGTTCCATGTATCAGAAAAATGTCATGAAATCACTAACTGACAAATTGCCCGACGAACAAACAAGACAATACTATTATCTATTTATCGTAACAGGAAGTCTTGGGATTATATATCATTGGATAAAAAACGGTATG
>LIUG01000159.1:7061-8396 GCA_001462245.1 Candidatus Fibrimonas termitidis | reverse complement strand
GAATTAGCCAAAATAATAACTAATTTGACTTCTCAAATTGTGAGATGATGTTTTTTATCATAAAATTTCAAAAGTGATTTTCGCATCATTTGCTTTACATAGCTGGAATGGTCGCCATCGAATAATTCATAATCTATAGTTGTTATTCCGTATTGGCTTGATCTTTGTAAAAATTTTTCAATACCCGGTAGTATATTGCCATATTCTTTATCACCGGCAGTTAAATAAATTTCCTTCTCCACTGTTTTGTTTCTTTTTAAATATTCTTTTTCAATATCACCATATCTCCAATATGATTGATTATTAATAATATGAAAAGAGGGACTTGCCATTACATAGTACTTAAATGGTTTGTTTTTATATTTATGATCATTGAACACCGCATAGTACATAAATAACCCGCCCAGAGAATGTCCCATTAATGCTGAGCGCTGATAGTCTATAGGGTAAAGTTCTCCCAGGTAAGGCGCAAGATTATTGGTTATAAAATCAAGGAACAGGTCGCTTTTTTGGACAAATTCAACCATACGGATTTCTACTTTTTCCGCGTCTATTCCGTAGTCGTAACCGATACTGACCATTATTATATCTTCAATTTCTCCATCAACCATCATAGGTCTAAGTTCGGCATGATCGCTGAGCCTCCAAATTCCATCGGTCATCATATACATTGGATACAATTTATTTTTATCATAATCAGGCGGTAAAGTTATATGTATAATGTAGGTGCTGTCAAGTTCTTCATCATACACCGACATCTCCTGTATATATTCCGCAACATCGGCGACTTCGACGTAGTACTTTTGATTTGGAGAAACCTCGCTAAACACAACGCTTTTTCTTTCAGTAGATGACATATAATTTGTCAATTGGTCTTTGTTTTCGTCATTTTGACATGAAACAGAGAAGATGATTAATAATGCCAAAAATCCATAAAATAAGTTTTTCATATATCTGTATCCTAAGGACGCAGGAGGCGGAAACCGACATGACGGTCCCGGTCGTACGGCTCGAAGCTAAGACGTTCCACGGAACGGACGGGCCCAGCCGAACCGTACCAGTTCCCGCCGCGAAGCACGCGGGTAGAGCCGGAGGATGCGCCCACCGGGTCAGTCTGTGCCGTAGTGGGGTACATTCCATACCAGTCCCAACACCACTCATATACGTTTCCGCTCATGTCGTACAAGCCTAATTCGTTAGCGGCTTTCTTCCCTACTTCGTGAGTTTTTGATCCGCTGTTGACATTGTACCACGCGACATCGCCAGCCGTATCACTGCCGGAAAAAATCCTGTAAGGATTGCTTGCTAATGGCCCGCCCTTTGCCGCATATTCCC
>LIUG01000159.1:5110-6912 GCA_001462245.1 Candidatus Fibrimonas termitidis | reverse complement strand
GCCGCATATTCCCACTGCGCCTCTGTCGGCAAGCGGTAGCCCGTGGAATCGCCGACTATGGTAACAGCGTTCCATGTCGCATTGCTGTTTATTGGTACGCTTCCCCATACCATGGGATCAGTACTGTTGTTTATCTGGTACGCAGGCGTTAACCCCTCCGCTATGCTTAGTTTATTGCAAAACACCAAAGCGCCATACCAGCTTACCTGTTCCACAGGCCGCCTGCCCTGGATTTCACCCTCGCTCGCGCTTGTCATAAAGTTGCTTGGGTTGCTCCCCATCACTGTCTGATACTGTTCCTGCGTTACTTCGTACTTGCCAATGTAGAAGCTCTGGGTAACTTTTACCTTATGTACCGGAGTTATATTGCCCGTATTTCCATTTCCGTTTTGCCCCATCTTGAAACTACTGCCGGACACTCTTACCAGTTCTATACCGGTAATGGTGGTGATAGTGGCAGGTGGGCCGCCTGGTTTGTTGCCACCGCCACAAGCGGCAAGTATTATGACTAACCCCGCAATCAGTACAGTCCCAAAAAAGACTCCTTTCATAATAACCTCATTTATTTTCTGCTAATATGCTTTATGTATCAAATACCATTACATGACCTGTTGCTCCGCCATCACACATCGCTTCTGGCGCATTTCTTATTAGTGTATAATTTCCTTTTGTATATTCATCTATGATTTTTATCCAAAATTTTTCGGAAATGCTATTCTTTGGATGAATTTTTAACTGCCATTTTCCCCTTAGTTTATCAAAAATATATTTTGCGGCATATTTTCCTACTCCATATCCTCTGTACTTATACATTACAAAAAATTCTGACATTGAATAATTTGTCTCTATTTCTACTTCTGGATAATCATTAACCATTATAAATCCGGCCAATTTTCCGTCAACTTTAATGAAAAATGGATACCTGTTTTCTTCTGTCCAATAATTATCGACATATTCATAACCATACAATCCTAAATTATTTACATCAGTATCATCGTATTGAGAAAATTCATACTTGTATTTTTCAAGTAAATTTCTCAATATTTCTTTTTCATCTTTTTCTACAGGTTCAATCGTAATTTTCATGCTTTTCCTTTATTTTACCAAATAATTTGAATTCTCAAAATATTTTTCTTCACTTTTAATTAACCCTATTCCAATATTCCGTCCATCTATGTCTTCAAAAACAAATTCATAAGATCCATAATCTGTCATCTGTGGTTCGCTTAGTATTTTTACGCCCTTTTCCTTAAATTCTCTGTAAATAATATCTACTCCTTCAATGGTATCTGTGTCAATATACGCGTCAAAGCCATTGCCATATTTTTCCTTATTCGATTCTATTGTTCCGGTCTTTTTTTGAACAATTACTATTTCTATGGAATCCCTATAAACTGTGGAAAAATTATCCTTTTTGTCAAAATGTTTGGCAAATTTAAATCCCAAAATATTTACATAATACTCTGTTGTTTTAACAACATCATTAGTTAAAAATACGGGACAAATATTTGTTAAGCGGACTTCTTTATTCATTCCACACTCCTCTTAATTTATTATCTCTGAATATTGCGTCAAAATGTCCTATATGATACATCATATGGTTTATTTGACCTATCGTGTTGTCCAGGTTTGTCCATTTATCATATTGTTTAAATGGAGATTTTAACCAATCGTCGTCTTTCCCGCCAAACCATTTTTCCGCAGTTTCTTTCGCTTCATCAAAAAACTTTTTAACATCCGATTTTGTCAGCATTACCTCCGGCTCACTTTCAAATTCGGAATATATGTTTTTCCCGTTAAAT
>LIUG01000159.1:0-4936 GCA_001462245.1 Candidatus Fibrimonas termitidis | reverse complement strand
TAAATGTTGAAAATGGCGGAACAATTTCCAACCTGTCTTCCCTAAGCCAGCCATACATTCCGGCAAAAACATGAATCAATTGCTGCCAAAAAACATAGCCGGATACTTTTTTATTCCATAAATCATCAGGGCAAATTTCAATAATTTTATCCAGCAGTGAAATTGACTGAAAAACATTATTTTTCAACGAATTCAGTAAAATGCAATTTTCCATTTTTTCCTCCAAAACTTAAACTAATATATCACAAAAATCATCCAAATAGTGAACATTTTTGATCATTTTTGATCATTGTTTCTTTACTCCATTATTTGCTTATTCCTATAATTTAAATCTTCTCTTGTTGTATATCCGGCTTCTTCCCAAAAGATATTTCCAATACTATTCTCCTTAAATACAACTAATAATATTTTTCTGATACCCTCTTTTTGCAAGCCTTTTTCTACTTTTTCCAACAATTTTCTACCTATTCCGTTTTTTCTATGTTCCGGTTTTACCGTTAAATGATAAATATGCCCCCTGCGTCCGTCATTGCCGGCCATTATTGTACCGATTATTTCCCTCTTTTTGTATTTTGCAATAAAACAGGTATTGGGATTCTTTTTCAGAAAATGTTTTATTGATTGTTCTGATTCATCATTTCCGCTTAGTCCAACTCCGTCAGTATTTTCCCATAGGTGTATTATTTCCTTATAATCTTTTATGGTCATTTTTTTTATTTCGTACATTTTATGCCTCCTTTCTCATTACCTTTTGTTTTCCGGTAAATTCTTCCACCAGCATTTCAAATACCATAACATGACTTAGCTCATCTTCACTAAATTCATATTTTATATCCTTCCCGGTTTGTTGCTTCATTAAATAATTTAGGCCATCTATCTTTTCGTCTTTTGACTCCAATATAACGATTTTCCCAAAACCAATTATGCTTTTGAACTCATAGCCATAATCACAAGGATTTTTTCCTTCAATCAATTTTGAATCACAATCTATTTCAAAACAAGCATTATTGTTTTTTTGTATCATATCAATTTTTTTGCCTTCCAGTGCGCCATGAAAATATAAAGTTAATTTTTCATTATCATAGGAAAA
This sequence comes from Candidatus Fibrimonas termitidis, assembly GCA_001462245.1. Lineage (GTDB taxonomy): Bacteria > Fibrobacterota > Fibrobacteria > Fibrobacterales > Fibrobacteraceae > Fibrimonas > Fibrimonas termitidis. The sequence continues at coordinate 3,846 of LIUG01000159.1, read as the reverse complement.
ACCGTAATTCAGGGGGACAATATACGGAAAATTGTTTTCTGACAAACCAAGCCTGCAAACTTTGCATTTTGCGATAATTTCCAATTTTTCATTCACATCGGTTATTTCTTTATCTTTCCTTCTCATTTTCAAGTCCTTTTATGGTAAAATACAGCTTTAATTATTTTTTGTCAACATACAATATTTTGACCCTTCATTCGTCTACTAAAGTAATGGAGGTTAAAAATGAACAAGATTTTTGGATTTCGGTCTTTTGGCGTCGTGGTGTTCCTTGCCATGATAGCGGTTTTTAGCGTTGCGGCGTTGTTCCTGTGGAACGCCCTTATGCCGGAGATTTTCGGGCTTCCCGTCCTGACTTACTGGCAGGCGGCAGGGCTGGTGATTTTGGCGCGGATTTTGTTTGGCGGCCTGGGAACGGGGCGTTTTGGGCCGCATGGACATGGCGGATTTCATCACGGGAACGCCCTGCGCGAAAAATGGCAGAACATGAGCGCGGATGAGCGCACAGAGTTCCTGCGGGGACGGCGGGAATTTTCCCACCTTCACGAGTTCTTTAACGAACCGCCCGGCAGGTGTGGTAGAGACGCGCCCAACAACGAAGGTGGCAAAAATGAGTAAAACCCTGATTTTTGACATTATCTTTATCGTAATCGCCCTTTTGGCGTTGTTTATGCCGGAGCCTGGTTCCGATTGTGGCAGTGAAGGGTGCGAACTTGGTTAGTTCGGTGATTCCGGAGACATTCAACCAGACTTTCGGTTAAACTGTAAAAAAGGAAACAATGTCGAAGAGTTCTGTTGCACAAGCTTTCAGCGAATACCGCGAGCGGCTATTAAAGTTTATCCGCTCACGGGTTCGCGTCCTTGAAGACGCGGAGGATATTCTCTCTGAGGTGTTTTACCAGTTTTCACGGGTGAACGATTTGGCAAACCCGGTTGAACAAACGGCGGCATGGCTCTACCGCGCCGCCCGCAACAAAATCATCGATACCTACAAAAAGAAAAAGGATATCCCCTTTTCTGGCTTGGCGGACGATGATAGTGATGACGACGACCTGTCTGAATTTATCGACATCCTTTCCGCCGATAAAAACACTCCGGAAACAGAAATGCTGCGCTCACTCGTCTGGGACGAGATTAAAGCCGCGCTTGCCGAACTGCCGGAAGCCCAGCGGGATATTTTCATCCAAACGGAATTTGAGGGGCTGGCAGTTAAGGAGATTTCCGAAAAAACAGGGGTGGCCGTCAATACGCTGCTTTCCCGAAAACATTACGCGGTTAAACATTTACGGAAAAGATTACTGGAGATATATGGCGACTTGACACAAACCGGGAAATATGTATAATCTTAGTGTGGCTGAAAGGCCATAAAGTAATCTCTTAATAAAGAAGGAATATATGGGAATGAAAAACAGATCTTCAAATTGGGTTTGGGGCCTTTTTCTGCTGCTTGCTGCGGCATTTGTGGTAATCAATCAATTCAACGGTTTCGCGAACCTTGGCATCGGCAGTATCATTGCCGCTGCCTTGTCGGTGATATTTTTTGTGCAATGTATCGCGAATTTAAGTTTTGCTCCGCTTCCTATCCCGCTTGCGGTATTGTACATAGTTTTTCAGGCTCCTTTCGAGCTGCCCTATATAAAGCCGTGGTTATTGATTCTTGCTTCTGTTCTAGCAACAGCCGGCTTATCTATCCTGCTGCCCCGAAAATTAAAGCATCGCGAGTGCGGGAACTACAGCCGCCCGGAAAAGCATCAGCCACAGATGCGCACGGAGGATGGCGGCAATGAAAACAACCCTGTCATCAATATAAATTTTGGGGCTATAAGCCGGCGGCTGCATGCCGATAGTCTTGAAACGGCGAAACTATATTGCCGTTTTGGCGCATTGGAGATTTTCTTTGATCAGGCACAGCTTAGCCCCAACGGTGCGGAAGCAACGCTTGATTGCAGCTTTGGAGCGATTAAGCTGCTTATACCCAAACATTGGCGTGTCATTGACAAGGTAAGCTGTTCATTGGGCGGCATAGATGTAGAAAACCGTTATGCAGCCCCGGCGGAAAATGCGCCTCAATTAACGCTTGCCGGAACTGTTTCACTGGGCGGAATTGAAGTGCGTTACATATAGATGCACAAACTTGAGTTTTGATCTATACTAACTATATGAAAGGTAAAATCAATGTCAATTTTTGCATTATCGGCCTGTTAGCGGTGATTATCTCTTCAAACTGTACAAAAACACGTCATTATGATTTTTCATTAAAAAACACTGTGTCCGTATTCCTGCTGAATAACGGAAAAGATGATTTTTTCTGCATACCCATTCAGTATATGGGTGATTATAAAATGGAAAAATTTGAATTTACCAGTGGTTCTATTCAAATTGGCGATTATGAACTTTTATTAAACAGGGATGAACTAAATATCTATGTGTACCTTAATGAAGATGCAACAGAAGATTTTGAAGCTTCCGATGGCGAGTTTAAGTTGGTCTATTCTGAGGAAAATGGCAGCATAGCATCCTCAAAGATGAGCGAGCCCCTGGCAAACAAGCATGATTCCGATGAAAAGATGAATCATTACTATATTTTTATCGAAAAATTTCTAAAAACCAATGAAATGAACAAGATAATCAATGAATATGAAAAAGGCAATGTTCATTCCAAGTTTTCTATTTGGTACGATATCACCATTGACAATGAAGAACAAAATGGAAGTGGAATGTTGGATGATTTTGAACTTTCTGATGAACCTGCCATAGATTACGCAGCGGTTTTTTCCAATCTGAATTTTTTCAGGGCTAAATACCTGCTGAACGGGCAATAATAAATGAAGATTGCAATAGATATGGATTTAGACCACGGGATTGTCAACCTCAATCTTATCGCTCTGCTGGAACGGCGCAAGGCTGGAGACCATCCGTACCACAGAGGAAGATTTGTTGATCACATAATGCACCTCGTTGGGTTCTATGTGAATAAACTGACCTTGGCTTAGGGCATGGGGCGTTCCATCAACGACAATGGTAACCGTTCCTTCAAGGATGTAAAAATTTTCTTCCATTACCTCATGGTAGTGGGCGCGGAAATCCTGGCCGGGCATGAATTGTACCAGCGCAAAATTCATCCGCGGTCCCTGCATCAGATACTTGGGGCCTGAATCGCCAAAGCGGTATTCCCTGTCTTTCTCGTCAATAATAAACATTCCAACCTCCTCATTGGTCATTGTTAATTGTTCATTGTTTTAGGCCCGGCGCGGACCACATGTACTTTGTAATTTTCTCGTCGCTTAACTGTAATTGCGGAGTGTAAGCCGCTTTCCATTGTTCGTAGGCCCGCTCATACACTTTCCCGTTTTCCCTGTTAGGCAAAAAAGTTTTCTCGGGTTTTACCAGAGTGCGGGCCGCCTCTTTTATGCCGCTGTACAACCCTATTCCTTTGCCTGCCATGATGGCGGCTCCCAACGCGGTGGCTTCCTTTACTACCGGAACTTCTACCGGAATGCCCAGCACATCCGCCAGTATTTGCGGCCAGAGATCACTCTTGGAAGCGCCGCCGGCAAACACTATCTTTGACGGACGCTTGCCCGTTGCCGTTTCTACCAGCCGCAGATGGCCCAGCGTTACCAGCGCGGTGTTTTCCATAATCGAACGGTAAAAAGTAATCTTGTTAAATTTTTCCGGGTTAAGCTCAAAATTAATAAAGCTGGGGGCGGCGTGTTTCCAGTTGATATAGTTCATCACATCGGAAAAAGTGCAGATCATGCCGTAAGAACCGGCGGGTATGGCAGCCGCAGCCTGATCCATGAGGGCGTAGGGGTCGGTATGTTTTTCGGCGGCAAGGCGTTTTTC
>LIUG01000158.1:400-59921 GCA_001462245.1 Candidatus Fibrimonas termitidis | reverse complement strand
GGGTATCGGGGTTCAGACAAACAGTTTGTATATTGTGCCTCAAATGTCGTTGCAAATAACTGAGAAATTGGGCAAAATTTTGCCCTTTGCAGAAAGCCCGGCTCGCTATATGGGAGGCGAGGCGAACAGCGTGGTAAAAGATAAGGCCGATGTTCTTGCGAGCGTGGCTTTGATTTTTCCCGATCTCTACGAAATAGGAATGTCGCATAACGGGATGCGAGTTTTATACAATGCCATAAACAAAGAGGCGGATTTACTGTGCGAAGTCGCTTTTGCACCCTGGCACGACATAGCAAAATTGATGAAGGAAAACTCCATCCCTCTTTACACACACGCCTCTTTCAGCGAAGTGAAAAGCTTTGATGCGGTTGGCATTACCGTGCAAACCGAACTCAATTTTACAAATATTCCATACATCTTGGAATTAGCAGAGATTTCCGCTTTTGCCGCAAATAGAAAGGAAAACGAACCGATAGTCATAGGGGGAGGCCCGGCGATGGCAAACCCCGAACCCATCGCAGATTTTTTTGACTGCCTTTGCATAGGTGATGGCGAACTCGCAACTCCAAAGGCTTTGCGCTTGATTGGCGAGGCGAAAAATGCGAAAAAAAACAGGGCGGAAATTTTGGAGCAAATAGCAAAACTGGATGGTTTTTATGTACCGGCAATTCACAAGGAAATAAAATCCGTTAAAAGAATTTTCGTTGAAAAACTTACAAGGGAATTTTTGCCGACAAAAAATTTAATAGCGAATATGCCGCTTGTGCACGACCGTTTTTGCATAGAAGTAATGCGAGGCTGCACCCAAGGCTGCCGTTTTTGCCAAGCGGGTTATTGGTACAGACCAACACGAGAACTCAACGCAGACGACGTTTTAGACATCGCAAAAGAAGGCCTCAAAGCAACCGGAGACCGCCAACTCGGGCTTCTATCCCTTTCCACAGCGGACTACTCCCCTATCGAAAATATGCTGGATGCCTTTATTGACGATTCTTTTTTTGATAACATCGATGTATCTTTGCCGTCGCTTAGGGTTAGCAGTTTTGGCGGGAGTTTGGCGAACAAGGTTTACGCTTTAAAGGGCGGGCGCAGCGCGACATTCGCACCGGAAACAGGCTCGGAGCGGCTCCGCAAATTCATAAACAAAACCATCACGGATAGCGACATTGAGCAAGCGACCGAGAGTGCTTTTCAAAACGGCTTTAACAAAATAAAACTGTACATAATGATAGGTTTTCCAACCGAAACCGATGAAGATATTTTAGCATTGGTGAAACTCACGGAAAAACTTTTGGAAATCGGGAAGCGATACAATAAAAAATGCCAAATAAATTTGAGCGTAGGTATTTTTATTCCAAAGGCATGGACTCCGCTCCAGTGGGCACCTTTTGTAAAAAAGGAAACCGCCATAGCCCGCATAAAAATTTTAAGGGACAATTTATTCAAATATAAAAATGTCCGAGTTTCGTGGAACTCTTGGGAAACAGCGCATTTAGAAGCGATTTACAGCAGAGGCGGCCGCAATCTGGCACCATTGATTTACGAGGCATACAAAAGAGGGCTTGTTTTTGAGAGCGATAGCAAGTATCTAAACCCAAATGAATGGGAAAAAATTCGCAGCGATTTTGGTTATAGCGATGAATGGGTTTTTGACGGGTTTACTTTGGAAGAAAATTTGCCTTGGGATATTATAGATGCAGGGGTGAGCAAAAAATTTTTGCAGAGGGAGTGGGAAAACGCACACAATTCGGAATGGGTGCAAAATTGCAAACACGGTAAGTGCCAAGCGTGCGGAATTCCGGGAAACGGAAAAGACACTGTAATCGGCAAAATTCCGGAAAAATACGCCGCTCCTTCCAGAACTCCGCAGGAAATAGAAGCTTTGCAAAAAGCCCGCATACACACGGCAACTAAAATTTTTGCCTACAAAATTGTTTTCAGAAAAATGGGCAACAGCCGTTTTTTGCCCCATCAAAACACCCTTTCTTTTTTTGAGAGAGCCTTTGTCCGGCTCGGCATCCCAATCAAGTTCAGCGAAGGTTTTAGCCCCAAACCCCGCATTACAAATACAGGTGCTTTGCCCTTAGGCTTGGAGTCCCTTTGCGAGGTTATTTCAATTGAACTTTTGGAAAAACTCGATTTGGAAAACGGCAAAGCGGACTTATTCAAATCCATAAACGCATGTTTCCCAAAAGGCTTGGAGATTGTCCTGATAGAACCGCTCAAAGAAAAACTTTCCGCGCAGGTTCCAAAATCCATAAATTACTGCATGTTAGGCGAATACCCAAGCGATTTGCCGCAGAAGAAGGAAAAAAACGAACTGCCCACCGTGCAAAACCACAGAGGCAACAGCATAAACCTAAACGAGCATATTCTTTCAATAAACGAAGCGGAGAATGCTTTGCATATCACGGTGAAATGCAATGAGCAAGGCGTAACAGTTAGCCCGTTTACTATTTATGGCGGGCTTTTGGGAATTAGCGAGCAGGAGGCGAGGACGTTGAACGTTGTGAAGTTAGGGAGTGGTTAGTGGTTAATCACTAACCACTAAAAATTATCTCTTCAAATTCACCAACTCTTCCAGCAATGAGTCGCTAACCGTGATTATGCGGCTGTTTGCTTGATAGCCTCTTTGGGTGGTTATCATGGTGGTGAACTCGTTGGATAAATCTATGTTGGACATTTCCAATGCGCCCGGTCTTAATTTTGAAGAACTCTGGTTTACGGGATTGCCCCATACCGGATCTCCGGAATTGCCTGAGGTGGTGAATATGCTGTCCGCTACGTCTAAGAGACCGCCGGGGTTCGCAAAGTCAACAACCACAATTTGGGCTATCTTTTTGGAGGTTCCGTTTGAGAAAGCTCCTTCTATGAGACCGAACTCATCTATGCTTATCTCAATCAGGTTGCCTGACGAATATCCATTCTGCCCTTGGGCGCTTACGGTTGAGGGGTTATCCGTTTGGGTTATGCCCTTCCAATTGCCGGGGCCGCCCACATTGAGCTTTATACGCATTTGCTTTGCGCCGTTTGCAGGCTCTACAAGGAGTGTTGAACCGCCATCGTCAAAGGTCCAAGAACTGATTGTGCCATCTTGCCCAAAGGTCACTCTTCCGGAACCGGTGCCCGGGGTGATAATCTCTTTGCCGCCAAAACTCGCTTGCCATCTCCATTCTCCGTTTTTTCCGGTATGCACAAAAGTCATCTTTAACACGTGCGCTGCCCCGCTTTCATCGTAAACGGTAATATCGGTATGCGGTTCTTCCACATCTTTCGCTTCTCTTTTTACATCTATGCCCATCACCGAAATAAAGTTATTCGGAGTTATTGATGATCCGTTGGGATTTTTTGCTGTGATGGTAAGATTATTGATAGAAAATGCTTTTCCGGCCAAGCCGCGAATTACAAGTGCTCCTTCCGGAATGCTGTCTTCACCGATGCTAGGTGTTTTTAGTCCTACGGTTGGATAATATAGATTGTCTTTATCCACAAAATCATAAGGCAATCTTAAACTGTTGCGAAGTTCAGATATTAAATCATCCAGCAAAGTAGCTGTATCAGGATCGGGGTAACCGTCAAGGTCACCGTCAGTTCCTATTGAAAATATTAATGGATTGGATTCTATATTGTTCTCGCCTACCGAACCGTTAATTTTTATTGCTGCGCCGTCCACCAGGTTCAGTTCTTTTCCGTGATTGTCAAGAATTCTACCCAAAATGTCGTATTGTTCCGCAGGGCGTAGCAAAACACCTGATCTGGCTTCATTGCCAGCAACATCGCCATTTGGAGCATCATTGCCGGCACCGGGTCCTAAGTAGGAACCAAAAGATAAAAATGACCACATCGTCTGAGGATTGCTTTTGGGAGAATCCAGATTTCCAACTGTAAAATTATAAATATCTGCATCTACGCCACTTATTTCTATTTCTCCTCTTTCATTTAATCCGAGGGAAGCACCGGGGGCTCTCCGATTCAAAAAAGTTTCCATCTGCTGCATCAAATCATCTAAATTGCGAACTTCATTTGGTCCTAGCGGCGGCAAAACACCATTCACTAATGTGTAGTCCATCACTGTAAGCGAAAGTGTTTCTCCATTGCCCCCCGGTATTATCTCGGTGCCCGGAGGATTCGATTTATCGTAGTAATAATATAAATTCAAAGTATCCCCGGCTTTAATGTTGAGCGCATCGCCATTGCCGTCATATAAAGAAGTCAGTTTTGTATCGTCTAAAGTGCGCCCAGGATCATTAACGCTATTAAAACCTGCTGCACGGTTGCCATCTGCCGGGTGCAGTAGTCTTTGGGTGCTGGAAACGGAGCCTTTTGCATCTCCGTCTGAGTTTAGGTTGCGTGCTATGTCCACTTGGGTTGTTGCCTTTGCCGGAGATTGTTGGTTCAGCGGAATTTGCAAATTGCCTATCGCTGTGCCCGGAGGAAAATTGCCCATGGTATCTGCCATTCTGCCTTGCAACACCATTCCGTTTGTAGGCAAAATTATATAGCCTTCGGAATCCAACTGAAAAGCGCCGCAACGGGTATAATATGTACCCACACCGTCCGAAACGCCAAAAAAGGCATTTCCTTCTATGCCTATATCAAAAATACGACCGGTATTCTGCAAATTACCCTGCCCCATTATCATATCTATGGAGCCTACGCCCATGCCAAGACCCACTTGCATAGGGTTCGTGCCGCCAGCCTTGCTATCCGACCTACTCGCTCCTTTAACGAGTTGGCTGAAGCTCTCCGTAAATGTTGTACGGCGGCCTTTATAGCCGGTTGTGTTGACGTTTGAGATGTTATTACCTATAACATCCATGCGCGTTTGGTGGTTCACCAACCCGGTTACACCGGAATTTAGGGATCTTAGCATTGTTAACTCCTCTGGTTAAGCTTTTTGAGACTACTTCTCATATTTTTTGGTAATGCAAAAAGCGTGCCAGTTTTTTCTACTCCCTAAATCTCCTCAGCCTATAATACAAACTCCCCCTGCTTATTCCCAGCCCCTTAGCCGCATGGCTCTTGTTGCCATTGCAGTCTTGTATTTTCTCGTTAATTTTATCGACGCTTGGCTTGTATTGCGGCGGGGGCGGCTCTTTCAGATTTTGCTGAATTTCCGATTTTATCAAGGACTCTAAATTATAGCCGTGCTCTTTGAAAAGGGCATAACGCTCCAAAATATTTTTCAACTGCCTTATGTTTCCGGGCCAAGAATAACTCTGCAAAGTCTTGAAATTTTGTTCCGTCAATGGCTCCTGCCCACGCCAAAGAGACTGCGCTATGCGTTGCAAATCGTCCCGTTCTCTTAAGGGAGGGATTTTTATCGGCAAGGTAGCCAGCCTAAAATATAAATCCTGCCGGAAAAAGCCTCTTTCAATCATAGCCGGCAAATTCCTGTGAGTTGCGCAAATCAACCTGAAATCAACCCGAACCTCTCTTTGGCTGCCAACGGGCATAACGGTTTTTTCTTGCAAAATGCGCAAAAGAGACTTTTGAACTTCCAGCGGAAGTTCCGCCACCTCGTCCAAAAAAAGAGTTCCTTCATTTGCCGCCCTAACAAAACCCAGTTGCTCCCTGTTCGCTCCGGTGAATGCGCCCCGCACATGGCCGCAAAAAAGCGATTCCGCAATACCGGCAGAAACCGCTCCGCAATTAACCGCCACAAAGGGCTTGGCCCTTCTTATACCCAAAGAGTGAAGCTCCCTTGCAGCAAGTTCCTTCCCTGTACCGGATTCACCCGTAATTAAAGCAGGTAAATCCGACTGTGCCGCTATTTGCAGCATTTGCCTAAAATTCAAATTTTTATCCATGCCCCATTAGACGCAAAAAAAGGGAAAAATCCCGCAAAAAATTTTTCAAAACATCATTTTGCAAACATATGTTGACGTTTTCTATATTTACTCCTAATAAATCTAACCAAGAGGTATGGCAATGAAAAAACTCTTTTTTATTCCGCTGTTTTTCGTGCTTATAGGCTGCGGCGATCATTCAATTATTGATGACATTTTTGGATCCTCGTCAAGCGGTGATTCCAAAAGTGACGTCATAACCGTGTCGAACGCACAGCAATTTCTGGAAGCCTTAGGCTCAGACCGAATTATAGAGATAGCGCCGGGCTATTACAATCTGTCAGAAGTGATTGGGGATGACCCACTCATTATTGATGGGGTTCAGAATCTCACCATTCGCGGCGCAGGCGCCAGCGGCAGCAAGATGACCGAGATAGTCATAGATCCGCCCTGGAACAATGTGTTCAATTTCTTCGAAAGCAGCGATATTGCAATTGAGAACCTGAGAGCGGGACATACCGGGGATAGCTATTGTTCGGGCGGAGTCTTCTATTTTGAAAACTCGCAGCACATAAAAATAACCGGCACCTATATGTATGGCAGTGGCACGGAAGGGATTATGCTCAATAATGTTTCCGACGTGAAGGTTGCTGATTCCCATATTTACGAATGCACAGAGGCTATCATGAGCATTTACAACGGCAGCCGGGACATATCTTTTGAAAGATGCCGGTTTTACGACAATCAGGGGTGGTATAGCCTAGTCTACGTCTCTGATGCACAGAATCTGTCATTTGAGAACTGCCAGTTCCTTAACAATAGCGGGGGAAAAATGTTCTCCGTTTCTGACGGAGATGTTTCCGTAAAAAGCTCAACCTTCAGCGGCAACGAAACCGAAGAACCAATCGAAAACAGCGAAAACGTTTCTTTCGATAATCAATGCCTATTTAATTGAGCCGAATTTTCTCTGCCTTTTTGTTCAGTATTTTTGTATATTTACTATATGAAAAAAGTTACAGCTAGGCAGTTGGATATTTACAATTACGTGAAAGAATTTATTCTTTCGCGTAAATACCCGCCGACAATTCGCGAAATAGGCGATGAATTCGGCATAAAAAGCACCAATGGGGTTAGAGATGCCCTAAATGCCCTTGAAAAAAAAGGGTTCATAAAAAAGCTCTCTAAGCAGGCTCGGGGAATAGCACTCCCCCAAAGCGTGTTCCCTGCGCCCGCCAATACCGCAAGGTTGCCTGTAATAGGTCGCATAGCGGCAGGCACACCCATTTTGGCAGAAGAAAACATAGAAGAAACCCTTACCATAGATGAGTCTGTGCTTCCTCGCAGTTCCAAAATCTTCGCCCTTAGGGTACAAGGCGATTCCATGACCGGAGACGGCATTTTAAACGGCGATATCGCAATAATCCGGATGCAAAAAAACGCAGAGCGAGGGCAAATAATAGCCGCCATAATAGACGGAGATGCCACGTTAAAGCGCTATTACCCCGCAGAGAACAGAATAGAGCTTAGGGCATCCAACCCCAAATACCACCCGATTACCGTAAGCAAAGGCGAAGATTTCTCCATAGCGGGAATTTTAGCAGGAGTCATTAGGAAGTGCTGAATTTTTCTAAATTAAATTTCCAAATATATTTTTGAAAAAAAAGAGGTTATTATGAGTTTATTGGATGTATTTAAGCCAAAATGGCAAAGTTCAGAGTTGGTTGTACGCAGGCAGGCGGTTCAAAGTTTGGGTTCTACGGATTTAGATGCTCTTTTGGATGTAGCTAAAAATGATGAAGACGCAGATATAAGAAAAATAGCTGTTCAAAAAATATCTTCATCTTCGCATTTGAGCGATTTATTGAAAACGGAGCAGGATGTTTCTGTGCAAAATGCGATAAAAGAAACTCTGAGAAAATTCTGGCTTAAAACGGTAAAAAACCATAGCGGCGAATTAACCGAAGAAATTCGCAAAATATTAGAGGAATTGCAAGCAAAAGACAAAGACGAGCTGCTCACCTCAGCGAAATCTGCGGAGGTTCGCATGGAATTGCTGAACAGTTGCTCCAAGCAAGGGGTGCTGGCAGCAGTGGCAAAAGGAGACCAGCAAGAGTCGGTAGCTCTAGCTGCCCTCGCAAAATTGCAAAGCGAAAGCCTCCTTGAAGAAATTGCAAACAGCAAGGACAGCTCAAAGTTCGAATCTGTGCGCAACAAAGCAAAAGAAATTTATGGCGCAATACAGGCTTCAAAAATAGATCCGGCAAAGGAACAGGCAAACTTGCTGGCTCAAAAACAAAAAGCACTGCTCTCCCACGCCGCAAGATTATTGGAAAACAAGGATACTCTATCTATAGACCCTGAAATGCAAAGGCTTTGCGCAGAAGCGGAAAATCTTGGCAAAGAAGCCTCTGCCCTAGGCTTGGAGCAAAACTCGGATTTAAATTCTGTCTTTGAAAAACACAAAGAAAATGTTGCCGCAGAAAAAGCCCGCATCGCAGAAGAACAAGCCAAACGGGAAGCAGAGGAACAAGCGAAAAGAGCAGAAGAAGAGAGAAAAGCACAAGAAGCAAAAATGAAGGAAGAAGAGATGGAAAGAAAAGCACAAGAAGCTTCAAACGCAAGCATAGCCCCGGAAGGCGCAGAAAAATCCACCGAGCTTAAAGAAGACAGAGATGACAAGGAGGATAGAGAAGATAAATTAAGCGAAGAGGAATACGGCGCAAAACTGCCGCTGTTGCAAGCTATAATAGATAGGGTAAATGAGTTGGATGAAAACGGCGATTTCAATGAAATATCCCAAAGCATAAGGCAAGCTTTTTACGACTGGAAAGAAGTTGTAGGCGAAAAGAAAACCCAGTTCAAAAATATTTACAAGGAATTCAGAGCAGCGACAAGCCGCTTCCAAAACTTGCAGGAATGGGCATCTTGGCACGCCGAGCAAATAAGAGATCAATTGATAAAAGATATTGAAGAACTTGCAAATGCTCCTGTTGTTTTGGAAAACAGAACCAAGGCCTTTGCCATGCTTGAGCAATGGAAAACGGCGGGCTATATGCCAGCAACAAAAATTCAAGAACTTTGGCCGCGCTTCAAAGAGGGGCTGGACAAAATTATGGATTCCGTTGCGCCTTTATTAAAAGAGCAGGAAAAGGGTCAAGAAGAAAATCTGAAAATCAAGGAAGATATATGCGCTCAAATAGAGGAACTTGCCGGAGCAGAAGGCGAGTGGGTAGAGCAATTAAAGAAAATTCAGGAATTGCAAGCGAAATGGAAAAATACCGGCTATGTTCCCAAAACACAAAACCATATTATTTGGGAACGCTACCAAACAGCGGTAAATGCCTTTTTCAAAAAACAGGAAGCGTATAAAAAACGCATTAGCGAACAGATAAACGAGCGCATTGCGGCAAGGGAAAAACTTTGCGAAGAGGCAGAAGCTCTTGCAAATTCCACCGACTGGAAAAACACCCCAAAGACATTCACAAAATTAAGCGCAGACTGGAAAGCCGCAGGTTCCGTTCCGGTTGAACAGTACGAGAAATTATTGCAAAGGTTTAAGAAAGCGAGCGATACATTCTTTGAAAACAGAAACGCCTTTTTTGACAATTCCAGAAAAACTCGGGAAGAAGTGTGCATAAAACTTGAAAATCTGAATTTTGATGCCTCAAGCGCAGAATCCATCGCAGCATGGAAGGCTATAGAAGAAGAATGGAAGGCACTTGAAAACAACGGTTTTTCCAGAGAATTGAACGAAAGATATTATACCGTTTCCGACCGTATATGGGAAGCTGCTTCAAAAAGCAACCCGGAAATCACAAAGGAACTGGATAAAAACTGGGAAGTAAAGCATGGCTTAATGGAGCAGTTGAAAAATATTCTGGAACAAGGCAACTTTAAATTCAAAACCCTGCAAACGGTTCGCAACTTGCAAGCGGAGTGGGAAAAAACAGGCCGCTGCGGAGTAGCGGAAACCGAAATATCCGGTAAATTTTCCGAACTCGTAAGTTCCTTTTTCTCCCTTTACAATGATCAAAAGGAAATCAGAGGCAATTTGGACAAAATAAATGCGCAAAAGAAAGAGGAATTGTGCAGGCAGGCAGAGGCGCTTTTGATAAAGGCGCAGAGCCAATCCCTCACTCGTGCAGAAGTTGCTTCCGAAACAAATGCATTGAGGAATGCGTGGAGAGAATCCGGCAATGTTTCCATGCATCTGGCTAAAGCCTTATGGAAACGTTTTAACTCGGCTTGCAATTCCGCATGGCACGCATTTGACAATACTGCCGCAGAACAAGAAGCAGAATAAAGAGGTAAGCTTTGCCCAATCCATGTATCATAGCCCTTGATTTAGAGGGCGTTCTTTCGCCGGAAATCTGGATTTCCGTTGCCGAGCGAACAAAAATAGACGCTCTTCGCCTAACAACTCGTGACATTTCCAACTACGATGAATTAATGCTGCATCGCCTGAAAATTTTAGATGAGCAAGGCATAAAACTTCCGGACATTCAAAATGTTATAGAGAATATGCCGCTCTTAGAAGGCGCAAAGGAATTTTTAAACGAACTCCGTTCTATTTATCAGGTGATAATTTTATCGGATACCTTTGCCGAATTTGCAAACCCGATAATGAAAAAATTAGGCTACCCTACCCTATTTTGCCATAATCTGGAAACAAAAGATGATAAAATCACCGGCTACAAATTGCGGCAAAAAAATCAAAAGCAGCACGCGGTGGAGGCATTTAAATCGCTCAAATTCAGTGTGTTTGCCGCCGGAGATTCTTATAACGATATTGAAATGCTAAAAGCCGCAGACAAGGCATGTTTATTCTGCGCCCCCGACACTGTGAAAAAAGAATTTCCACAGTTTAGAGCTGTGGAAACCTATAAGGATTTAATGAGCGAGATTCTCAAATTCGCCTAAAAATCCAACCAACGCTTCAACACCTTCTATCGGCATCGCATTGTAAATGCTGGCTCTAAACCCGCCTACCGAGCGATGCCCTTTCAACTGCTCCAAACCCTTCTCCTGTGCCATAGCGAGGAACTTTTTTTCCACCGCCTCTTTTTTGTCTGCGGCAACGGCTTCTTCTCTGAACACAAAAGGAATGTTCATCGTGGAGCGGTCTTCTTTTGCGGCGGTGCCTTTGAATAATTTTGAATTATCCAAAGCATCGTAAAGCAGGTTCGCTTTTTTGATGTTTATTTTTTCCATAGCGGCAACTCCGCCAAGATTTTTGAGCCAGTGCAAAACCCTGTTCACCACATAAATGGAAAACACAGGCGGGGTGTTGAACATCGAGTGTTCGGGAATGTGAGTGCGGTAATCCAGCATTGTTGGAATATCGCGCTGTACTTTGCCGAGAATATCGGAGCGAACTATAACGGCAGCCACGCCTGCAGGCCCCATATTTTTTTGCGCACCTGCATATATAAGCCCGAATTTGGAAACATCTATAGGGCGGCTCAAAATATCCGAACTCATATCGCAAACCAAATAGGTATTTGCCTTAGGGAATTCCTTCCATTGCGTTCCGTAAATTGTATTGTTGCTTGTTACGTGCAAATATGTTGCGCCCGAAGTTTGTTCAAAGTTTTTTGGAATATGGTTATATACGCTTTCTTTGGAAGAGCAAACCACATTTACCTTACCGAATTTTTTAGCCTCTTTTAACGCCTTATTAGCCCACACGCCCGTATCTGTGTAATCTGCGCTTGCATTTGAGTCCAGCAAATTACTTGGCACCATACAGAATTGCAAGGAAGCCCCGCCGCCCAAAAACAGAATTTCATAACCCGAAGGAATTGACAAGAGTTCTCGCAAAAGAGACTCGGTTTCTGCCACCATTCCCTCTATGGGCTTGGTGCGGTGGCTCATCTCCATAATACCGATACCGGTACTGGCAAAATCCGCAATAGCCGCAGCAGCTTCTGCCGTAGCCTGCTTAGGAAGGGTGCTGGGACCCGCGCTAAAATTGTAAACTATTTTATTCATGAGGGGGAATGTAGAAAACACTACACAATTTCCACCACAATGCTCTCTATCACAACTTCTTCTTTGGGGCGGTCGCGGCCGTCTGTTTTAACGGTTGCTATGGAGTCTAGGGTTTCAAAACCTTCGTAGAGTTGCCCGAAAACCGTGTAGCCTTCGTGGGAATGACCGTCTATCGGATGGTCTAAAAAATGCGTTCCGTCTTTTGCATGCACAATAAAGAACTGGCTGCCTATGGAATTCGGCGCACTGGACTTAGCCCAAGAAGCGGCCCCTCTGATATGCCTCAAACGGAGGTCATAAACATCGCCTATAGTAGAGTCTTCACCCTTTGCAGCATGGCCGCCGGTGCCGTTTCCATTTACAAAATCCCCGCCCTGAATCATAAAATCCTTTATAATCCTATGAAAAGGCGCTCCATTATATTTACCTTGCCGAGCAAGCTCAATAAAATTCTCCGCAGCTTCCCCTACAATTTCAGGAAACAAGCGAAGTTTCATTTCCCCATGATTTGTGGAAATAACAGCAATAGTTTCGCCGTCCTGCGGCGCATCGGTTTGGTTGAAATCAGACATTATTTGAATGTAGAAATTTACTATATTACCCCTACCGCAAACCTAAAGAGGACACAATGAGCCAGGAAAAATTGTTCGCAGAATTCCCCGATGTTTCCACCGAGGAGTGGGAAGCTACTATACAAGCAGACCTTAAGGGGGCAGATTACGAGAAAAAACTCATCTGGAAAACCCTAGAGGGCATAGCTGTTAAACCCTACTACCGCAAAGCCGATACAGACGGCATATCCTGGCTTCTGGATAACCTGCCGGGCGAGTTCCCCTTTGCCCGTGGCGCAAAGAAAACGGACAATAACTGGGAAATCAGGGAAAATATCTACGAAGAGGATATCGCTGCCGCAAACGCCGCTGCCAAACACGCTTTGGAACGTGGCGCAGACACAGTATGCTTTTTGCACGGAACCAAGGCAGACACACAGGCTCTCGCTGCCGGCATAGACAAAAGCAAAGTTCATTTTGACTTTATAGAAAACAACTCTGCCATTAAAGTGCACAGCTACCACAATGCGGGCGCAAACATCATTCAGGAACTCAGCATAGCCCTCTCCGCAGGCTTGGAACAGATGGACGCCCTTACAGGGGCAGGTCAAACCGCAGAACAGGCAGCCTCGCAGATAACATTTGGCATAAGCGTTGGCTCAAGATATTTCCTTGAAATTGCAAAAATCCGTGCTCTGCGCATTTTATGGGCAAACGTGCTAAAAGAATACGGAGTGACCGCAACAGCAAAAATCCACGCAAGCACATCCATGTGGAATGCCACCGTATTTGACCCGAATGTGAATATGCTCCGTGCAACAACCGAAGCCATGAGCGCCGCTATCGCCGGTGCGGATTCAATTACCGTAATCCCCTACGATGCGGTGTTCAAAAAGCCCGATGAGTTCAGTTGCCGCATAGCCCGCAACATCCAGTTGCTCCTAAAAAACGAATGCAACTTCCATAAAATAGTTGACCCTTCCGCAGGCTCTTACTATATAGAGACTCTCACAGAGCAGGTCGCCTCCAAATCTCTGGAAGCCTTCAAAAAATTGGAGAGCGAAGGCGGTTTTAAAGCTGCTCTTCAGAACGGTTCTATTCAAAAAGCCATAGATGAAAGCTGGAAGCAAAAGGAAAAACTGATTATGCAACGCCGTGAAGTATTCATAGGCACAAACCAGTATCCGAATTTGCAAGAAAAGATGAGCGAGAAAATCACTGCAACCTTGAACATTCGCCGCGGGCCGGAGGTATTTGAGAAACTTCGCTTGCAAACGGAAAGAAGCGGAAAAACGCCAAAGGTATTCCTATGGACTGCCGGAGATTTGGGAATGCGCCTTGCACGTGCGACATTCATCAAAAACTTCTTTGGCTGCGCAGGCTACACGATTATAGATACCAATGGTATCCCCAGCGTTGCGGAAGGCATTGAGCTTGTGAAAAAGAATGCTCCTCAAATTGTTGTTCTCTGTTCCAAAGACGAAGAATACTTAGAGCTAGCGAAGGAAATTTTCCCGGTTCTCGAAAAGGAATTCCCCAACATTATACGCATAGTCGCCGGAAATCCCAAAGAAGCCGAAGATTTAAAAGCGGCCGGAGCGCAGGATTTTATTCATGTTCTCACAAATGCTATAGAATCCTTAAGCTCTTACCAAAAGAGACTGGATGTGGCTTAGGATTGTTAGATGTTTGAAAAAATAAAGGAATTCTTTGTAAAACATTCCCTTAAACTTTTAGCTTTGCTATGCGGATGCTTGGTTTGGTTTGGCGTGGTTTCGAAAGAGGAAACCAGAATAGAAATCGAACTGCCTGTTGATATAATAAATCTTCAAGAAAATATGGCTCTGGTTTACCCGCCTCCGCCTACCTTGACCGTGCAACTGGAAAGCAGGGCTATAAGCTTGGTTCATTTAAAGATAAATCGCTCCGCACACCTTGAGATAGATTTGAAAGGCATGCAGCTTGGGCAATCTAAAATAACAAGCGAGCGAATCCATTTTATTTCACCAAATATGCCGGATATAAAAATGCTTCGCATAAGGCAAACAAATTCCTTGAATATTGAATTGGACGCACGAATGGAACAGAAAGTACCTGTGCTATCAAGGATCCATGTTCAAGCTGCTCCGGGTTTCACGCTTTTGAATGAACCCGAAATTATGCCGGATTCCGTTCTTATTTCCGGAGCGAGAAGCACAATAGCAAAAATAAAACACATTCCTACAAAGGAAATGTCCATAACGAATTTGAAATGGAGCAATTCGCTGCCCATACAGTTGGATTTGTCTTCGCTTCATTCCATAGTGGAAATTGCAGATACAAACTTGTATATGCAAGTGCAAATAGAACCTTTGGACCACAAAATATTTTCAAGCATCCCGGTACGTTTAATAGGCAATTTCGATAGAAGCCATTACACGCTTTCGCCGGCAAGAGCCGATGTTGAAGTTTCCGGCGGAAAAGAATTGCTGTCTAAAATAAACCCAAAGGATATAAACCTCTACATTGAATATTCCAGATTTTCCATTGAAAATACGGATGAGCTTAAACCGACCGTACACATTCCATACGCCATAACCAGTTGGCAAGTTCTCCCTGATAAATTTCGCTTGGTGGAAGTTAGAGAAGATAGTGAAGAATAGTTGAGAGTTGAGAGTTGAGAGTTGAGAGTTGTGCAAATATTTGGCTCGGCATTGAGAGCAGTTGCGATGATACGGCTTGCGCTGTGTTGCGGGAAAATGGAGATTCCATTGAAATTTTATCCAATTGTCTTTATAGTCAAATAGATGAGCATAAGGCGTGGGGCGGCGTTGTTCCTGAGCTTGCCTCTCGTGCGCATTTGGAAAAAATAGTTCCTGTTTTGGAACAAGCCTTGTCAGAGGCAAAAATTGACATCGAAGAAATAAACCAAATAGCCTTCACCCGTTGCCCCGGCCTAATGGGTTCACTGCTGGTAGGCGCCAACTTTGCACAAGGCTTAGCAAAAGACCTAAACATAGAATGCTACGGAATAAATCATCTAGAAGGTCACATCTATTCCACACTCTCAACTCAACTCTCAACTCTCAACTCTCAACTCTCAACTAATTTCATAAGTCTAATAGTCTCCGGCGGTCATACAGAATTAATTTTAACGAAACCGAATTTTGAGTATGTTTCCATTGGCAAAACAAGGGACGATGCGGCGGGCGAGGCTTTTGACAAAGGCGGGAAAATTCTTGGGCTTGGCTACCCTGCCGGTGCGGAAATCAGCAGGTTAGCTAAAAGCGGCGATAAAAATTTCCATGAATTTCCAAGGGCCTTGAATGATGCATCCTTTGACTTTTCCTTTAGCGGATTAAAAACCGCAGTGCTTCGCTATTCTCAGGCAAAGGGCGAGGAATTTGTCAAGGAGCATATTGCGGATATTTGCGCAAGCTTGCAGGAGGCTATAGCGGATATTTTATCTTTAAAAGCGGTTAATGCGGCACAGAAATATGGTGCTCAAAACATCCTTTTGTGTGGCGGTGTTAGCGCAAACTACCGGCTCAGGGAACTTTTAGCCGAGCGGGCGGAAAAGAGCGGATTGAATCTCATTTGCCCTCCCCCATCGCTTTGCACAGACAACGGAGCGATGATAGCTGCTGCGGCTATTTTCAGGAAAAGGGCGGGTGTGCTGGTGAAGAACAATGAGGTAAGGGCGTGGAGTTTACTATATTCCTGATTTTGACAATGTTATTGTAGGACTTATTGTAGGACATTTGGCAAAAAATATTTTTTGAGAAAAACCCTTTTTTGAGAAAAACCCTTGACACAATTGAGAAAAATTTCTATATTTGTGAGTAAATGGAGAAATACCATGAAAAGATTAAATTTATTTTCAATAATTTTTCTTTTGCTAGCGTTTTCTTGCTATGCGCTAACGCCGTGGGGTGTACCAGCATATGTGGATATTGCAGCTTATGCAGTGAATGATTATTCACAATACAACATTAATAATAATTCAACAGCTAGCAATCTTCCTCGCTCTATTATTCATAAAAATGAATTTATTGGCCATTTACAAGGAAAATTGAACGCAAAATACCCGAATACTTCCTCAACCGTAAGGTATAATAGAGAAAACTCAACGGCTACTAGAGCAAATTTTTTAAACGATAATACTGATTTAAGTGAATTTGTATTTTTTTCCGGACATGGTAATTATAACACTTTGGCATTTTATGATTTCCCGCTTCAAGCTACTGCACCTACTCCTACAAAAACTTTTGGCAATTATACGCGATGGATAATTTTTGATGCTTGTTTAACACTTAATGCTTCCCCTTTGTATCTCGCCAGCTGGTTAATGGGAGGTGCTCATGCTATTTTGGGAGTCAGGTCAATGTCTTGGCAATTTTCTCCTTCTCAAGGAAGCGGAACCGAAGACCAGTTTAAGAAATTTACTACACGTTATGTGATTGTCGGAAATACAATTTGGTCTTCGCATAACTCTGCTGTTAAAGATGCTGCTGCCATCTATATAAATGCTGGACTTGGAATAGAGCCCGCTATTGCTTTTTGGGCTGGTAATGCAGATAATGGGCAATATGTAAACTTTTCTAATGAACGTCTGCAAAATGTTTATAATGGTCCTTTTAGTTATCAGTATGGAGCAACCAACCTTACAATAAATTGGCTTAGCTACAAATATGGCAAACCCCAATATTAATTAGGAGAAGCACAATGAAATACACTTCAATATTTATCTTGGCATTCGCATTTTTTGCTAGTGCTCAACCAATAGTCAAAATGCAATCCCATGTACAATCGTATTTGCGAGAAAATAGCGACAGGCATCGTTCCGGGTTGTTTTTTGCGATGGATTATGGTTCTAATTTTGAAAAGTTCCAAGAAAGAGAACGCATACAGATAGTATCCTCCGAAAATCCCTCTTTGTTAGGAAAAGAATCTTTTCAAGAAATAAAAGATATTTCTAAGAGTGCTGAGAAAAGTTTCTTGTCTGTCATCCACTATGAAAATATTGCCTATTTTGATTCGTGCAAAAGCACCTTTAAATTAAATATTGATAATTTAAAGAAAAATCAAAATCAAGAGTCCAAAAAATTGCTTAAACATTTATTCTCTGATACAATTGCCAAGCAATTTGATTTATTCATAATAGGCACAGAGTATATTGAAAGCATAGCGGTTCCGCAAACCATCGAAAATAGTTACAGTGAATATATTAACGGCAAAACAATTTCGCAAACTAAAACCGTTCCAAATGCGCATACCGGAACTGAAAATGGCTATACATTATTCTTCCAACGCATATATAAAGGCAGAATAGTTAGAGGTACCAGTAATTACTTAACCGTAGTTATAGATAAAGATGGACGTATTAAAAATATGGACATGGCTTGGCAGGATTTATTTTCAACTGAAAAATTCACAAATATAAGTAATAATGTAACCGATATTACTGAAGCTTTAGAATCGGTTATAAATTCGGGTTATTCTTATGTGATTGCAGCAGGAGACACTTTATCAATTAGAAGTTTTGATGTAAACGGTGTAGCCAAGGCATGGTGCAAAACAGCAACTGAAAATGCTTTATCTCCATGCTTGTCGTATTCTGTGAGTGTTGAAGCATCCAATGGAGAAATTAGACATACTGTTGTAGATGCGCCTTATTCAATTAACTATAAAAAAGAAGAAGAATTTATGGGAATCGCTCAATCATTTATTAACCGTAAGTGAGGTGTAAAACTATGCTTAAAATTTCTATAGCTTCCCTTCTGCTAGCGTTTTTTTTGAACGCTTGTAATTCTTCAGATGAAGATACTTCCGACGAAGATGGTTATGTAGGCTCTTCGCAATGCTTGGATAGACTGCATAAACAAATCAACGATGAACCATTTGAACCGTTCAGTGAAGTTGAAAAATTTGCAGTAATAACCAATTCTAATGGCAAAACACATGTTCATTTGAATTCGATTGGGTTGTATTGCTCAAGCAACGTTAGAATTAAAGCCAGCCAAGCTATTGATACTTTGAAACTTGAAGAGTATTGGCCTGATGAGGGTTCCCTTGTGACAGCGTGCAGTTGCAATTCATCTTGGGATTTAACTTTGAATTTACCCTATGAATCCACAGGCAAGAGTATTAAATACGTTGTTTACACATATACCCATGGAGACAACCTAGTTTTTCCAGTAATCAGGGAATAAGCAGGCCTGGACAGGCAATGCGTGTCTTGTCCAAGGTCTAGGTGTTGAATTGAGGGTAAAGGTAAGATACCCTATACCCTATACCCTGAACCCTATACCCTATACCCAAGCGAATAAATCTGCGTTTACTAAATTTACAAGTATGCAAAAAAATGAACACAATCTCTTTATTGTTTGGAAACCCGAATACAATTTGGGAATACCTATCATTGACGAGCAGCATCGGGGAATTGTGACCACCATCAATTCTCTTTTTTATGCTATGCAGAACAAGCATGGCGTAAAAGTACTCGACTCGGTGCTCAATATGGTCACCGAATACACGCACATCCATTTTGAGCTTGAAGAGAACTTTCTTAGGCAACGTGGTTTCACCGATTTTGAAAACCATCGTGAATTGCACAATGAATTAAGACGCACTCTCTCCAATACCGAGAACAAAAATTTATGGAAAGATGATCCGCAAAAATTTCTGGAGTTCCTCAAAAACTGGTGGATTGACCATATTTGCAAAAAAGACCGGATATTCGCCAATGCTAACCTTAGCCCTTGAAAATTTGGAAAAGCACTTCCCGGAAAAATTAAAGGGAAAGCGGATGGGGGCGGTTTTGCACCCAGCTTCTATAACCAAAGACCTCCGCCACACCATTGCAACGCTGGAAAGGCACAGCGGCTCCCTCTTCAAACTCGCTGCGCTTTTTGGCCCGCAGCACGGAATTTTAGGGCACACCCAAGACAACATGATAGAATGGGAAGGCTTCACAGACCCGCACCTCGGCATCCCGGTTTACAGCTTATACGGCGAGCACAGAGAACCAACTCCGGAAATGCTGAAAAATCTTGATATGCTCTTAATTGACTTGCAAGACATAGGCGCAAGGTATTACACCTTTATTTGGACTCTTTATCTCTGCATAAAAGCCGCAGAAAAATGCGGCATCCCCGTTATTGCAATAGACCGACCAAACCCTATAGGCTGCCACATAACGGAAGGCCCTGTTTTGGACTTGGAATACAAAAGCTTTGTGGGTTTGCACTCGATTCAGGTGCGGCACGGAAAAACCATAGGCGAACTCGCTTTGCAGTTCAAAGAGGAATGCTTTCCCAGCGCGGAAATTCATGTTTTGGAAATGCAGGGTTATAAAAAAAATATGTGGTTTGACCAAACGGGCTTGCCCTGGGTAATGCCATCTCCCAATATGCCTACCCTAGATACCGCAATAGTCTATCCCGGACAATGCCTGCTGGAAGCCACAAATATCAGTGAGGCACGCGGCACAACAAAGCCCTTTGAACTCTTTGGCGCTCCTTGGATTGATGCCCCGGAAATGAGCGAATACCTCAACAATTTAAAACTGCCCGGAGTTTATTTTAGGGAAAGCCATTTTCAACCGACATTTCACAAATACGCAGGGCAAATTTGCCACGGAGTGCAAATCCACGTTTTGGAACGGGAAGAATTTTTGCCCTTTGAAACAACAATCCAAATTCTGAAATATATATTTCACCGCTACCAAAACGATTTTAAATGGAAACCGCCGCCTTACGAGTATGAATTTGAAAAACTGCCTATTGATATTTTGCTTGGGAATGGAAGTTTAAGAAAGTTGAGAATTGAGAGTTGAGGGTTGAATGCTGCAGCGACTTCCATATTTAACGGCAGAGGCTTTTAGAGGGCTTTTAAGGCATCGCCTTGTGATAATCCCTTCGCTTGCTACTACATTTTTATGCTCGTTTTTGTTAATCACAAGCATGAACGCTCTGAGCTTTGCGGTTTCGCTTTCCATGCGCTCTGCCTCGCTGTACAGAATAGAAGCGTTTTTTTTGAACACGCCGGGGCCGGTGGAAGCGGATTCTATTTTGGAAGCGGTGGCTTCTTTTGAAAACGTGAGTTCGCTGGTTTATGTTTCGGATGAGCAGGCTCTTGAAGAATTTAAATTGAGTTTTCCGGAAGATATGCTATACCTCGTTGAGGGAAATCCGTTGCCGGCATCTCTGCGCATACAAATAAGAGCTAATTCGCAAAATCTTGAAGCCGTTCAAAAAACATCGGAGCTGCTGCTCGCCATGCCGGAAATTTCCGTTGTCCAGGCCCCCACCGAATGGATTAAGCGATGGGAAGATTTCAAGTGGCATTTTTTTGCAATTCCAATTTCTGTGTCTGCGTTTATGCTGGTTATCTTATGGCTTATTATGTGGAACTCCATGCGCTTAACTTTAATTTCAAGAAAAGAGTTGGTGAGCAACATAAAATATTCCGGCGGAACTCCCTTTTTTATATTGTTTCCCTTTGTGCTGGAGGGCTTGCTGCAAGGGCTTGCAGGCTCAGGTCTGGCTGCCCTTTTGTTTCACTTTATTGAAAAGCCGATTGTTGAATATTTTCCAATCCTTTTGGAGTTCACGCAAAAAAGCCGGCTTTCAAGCGTTTTTGTTCTGCTGTTTGTAGCGGTATCCGAAGCCGCAGCCTGTTTCTTTACCGTGAGAAAATTTTTGGCGAGAGGAATTTGACTTGAAAATTCTCAACTGCTTAATAATCGCCGTAATTTTCGCTTTTCTCAATTCATTCGCTGCGCCCGCAACTTCTGTGGATAAGGAACTCAGGAGCAATGCAGACGCTTTGAAGAAGATCCAAAAGGATATGAAAAAAGCGGAGGCAAAAGTAAAAGAGCTGGAAAGCAAGGAAAGCGGGGTGTTGAAGAGCATTGCGGAAATTGACGGCGGTTTAACACGAACACGGGAGCATTTGACCGATCTGCAAAAAAAAGAAAACTCGCTCAAGCTTGCGATAACGGGTATAGAAAAAGAGATGGGGCTTTTGCAACAAAGCATAAATGAACAAAGAGAAGCCATAGCCTCAAGGCTAAGGAATTTATACATTCACGGCAAACGGGAGGAATGGGAGCTTTTATTCAACCTTCTGAAAGAAAACGAAAACCCGGAGCGCAAGGTTTATTGGGTTCAGAGGCTGCTGGAAAACGATAGAACCATAGTTGAAAGCTATTTAGCCTTTATAAACAAGCAAAAAGAAAAAAAGCAGGCACTGGGAGCAAAGCAAAGAGAAATGGTTGCGCTCCACGAAAGCAAGGCAAAAGAGGAACAAAAACTCCAAAACCAGTTGTTATTCCAAAACGAGGTTTTGACAAAGGTAAAAAGAGACAAATCAACTCAGGAAAGGGCTATTGAAGAATACAGACGAAACCAGCAAACCCTGGCTGCGCTGATAACGACCCTTGAAAAAAAACGGCAAGCGGAGCTTGCAGCAAAGAAGAAAGCGGAAAAAAAGGGGGTAGCCGTTAAGGAAACCCCGGTTGCAATAGGCCCTAAATGCACCCCCTTAAAGGGCGAAATAATAAGCGAATACGGCTATCATGTGAATAAGGTGCTGGATATAAAAATTATGCACCTGGGCACGGAGATAAGGGGGCAAAAAGGGGAAGGCATTAGAGCCGCCGCTGCAGGCACGGTTGTTATGACAACAAATCTGCCCGGGCACGGCCCCTCGGTAATCTTGGACCACAAGGGTTCCTATTACAGTGTTTACGGTCATTTGGCCGCAATAAAGGTAAAAGAAGGCGAATCCGTAAAGAATTGCCAGGAAATAGGCACCGTAGGCAACGCAGAATCCACAAACGGCTACAAGCTCTTTTTCCAAGTGTACAAGGGCACCCAAACGCAAGATCCGATTAGGTGGCTTAGGGAGTAGTTTACTATATTTATCTTGATATGGACACAATTCCGGTTACTAAGGAAACTTACGAGCTGCTGGTGCAGGAGCTTGATAGTTTGAAAAAAGTTGAAAGGCCGCATATTTTGCAGGAAATCGCAGAGGCTAGGGCGCAGGGGGATTTAAGCGAGAATTTTGAATATCATTCCGCCAAGGACCAACAGGGGAAAATTGAAGCTAGAATTCAATTTTTGGAGGACCGAGTTGCCAGATCCGTTATTATTGAGCACGATACCGCATCTGCAACCCGTATTCTGTTTGGGGCCACGGTAAAGGTGAGAGACCTATTGACCGGCAAAGAACACGAGTACACCTTGGTTTCACCGGAGGGTTCAGACCCCGTAAACGGGAAAATAAGCTCGGTAAGCCCCATAGGAAAAGCCTTGATAGGCAAAGCCAGAGGCGACAAGGTTCAGGTTCAAACACCTAAGAAGGTGATAAAGCTGGAGATTTTAGATTACAGATAATTGTTTTTTTTTTTACTATTTTCATTTTTTTATGTATATTTAGGGTTGGAGTAGTTATGAAAATTAAACTTGGCTTTTTGGTCGCGATTTCTTTATTGCTTGCAGCCTCAGTATGGGCAGGCAAGTGGGCTGTTGATTCCTTTGATGATTCTTCGGATCCGGGCGAGCCGGACAACTTCATAGCAGAAGAATTCGCCGGCGGATTGAAACCCGTTAAGCCTGAGCAGGTTACCCAGCAAGGCGGTCGCCTTTATGTTCGGCAAAAGTTTGAGGACCCCTTTGGAGACGAAGAGGCAACCTACCAGATTTTCCAAGGACGCCCCAAGGAAGCCGCAAAGGATTTAGGCAAAATCAGCTTGGATGGCATTCCATATACAACGCTTTTGAAAATGAAGCTTTTTTATAGCAGAACAGCCTCCGGCAACGATGATTTGGAAACCGTGTATTTTGACGGAAAAGACATTTTTGTTGAAGGAGAAGACCCCGTTTACATAAACCTCAACGGCAAGATGGAAGAGCTAAAACCTATGGTCTTGAGAGATTACAAAATTTCCATAACCTCCGAGCCTTCGGGCGCAACGGTAACCGTTGGCGGTAACAGCAAAGGCGAAACTCCGGCGACATTCACCGCTTCTTCTAACAAGACCATAGCCGTTGTTGTAACCAAAGAAGGCTACTATACGGTAATCAAACCCATTACACCCTCTGACAAAGGGGTCACTCAGGAAGGCGTTCTCTTAACGGCAAGGCTCCCTTTGGAAAATCCGGCGGAAGTTTTCAGAACCAAATTGCGTGCTGCCAAAGACGGAAATGCGATAAAAACCATTAAAAACGAGATTCAGCAAGCCCTAAAAGACTATAATACCTCCAGCAAAAAATCCATAGACGCTGTAATGTCAAAATTCCCGCAAAACCCGCCGAAAGCCACAAACGAAAGCGCAACCGATTATTCCAACCGCCAGAATTTGTGGACTAATACGCAAGCCAGGGAAAGAGATGCCTTAAATAAGGATGCCGCAAATTATTTCAACGAACTCAAGGAACTTGCTGCCGAAGCGGATGGAGCCGCCGGAGAGATGGATTTTGCTCTAAAATACGAGTATATTCCTTCTTCTGCGATATCTTTTACCAATATGGGCGTAAGAGACTTTACCATAGATGCCGAACTTAAAAATTCCAGAGTCAATTTTAAATACTCAAAAGCCAAGCTTGGCTATGGTTCCATACCTCGCAACGAAGTGGCGCAAAATGAGGATAGAGTTCATGGCGTGCTTAAAATTTGGGATGCTCCGGAAAATGGAAAATATGCTTCCATTTACGATGCGGCATTTTTCTATGATGAAACTCCGTTGCAGGTTTTATCCAAAGGAACCTTTACTTCAAGCGATGCCACAACCGGCTCTCGCAACACAGAAAAAGATTTGAACGCACGCATCGCTAAATTTCCGGGCAAAGCCGCATGGGATAAAAAAGACCAAGCTGCAACCCTTGAGGCACTCCGTGCCGGTGAAATTCCAGACCCCGCATTAGCTGCGAAACCGCCACCTGCCGAAGCTTACTACGATGAAGAAGAGGATGAAGAGGAATTTGAAAAAGGAGCGGAAGAACAGGAGAAATACGATTATTCCCGCCATGGAGCGGCTGGCAGCGCAACGGATATCTTCGGTAACACAGACGAATATCTATTCTGGGCAGGTGTGGTATTTGCCGCAGCCGCAGTAGGCTCCGGCGTTGTTGGCTTCTTGGAACACAAAGAATGGCAGAAAGCAGATGATGCATTAACCAGTGTAAGTGACGCTATTGGCAGAGTAGAAGAGGGTATAAGAATTGTCTGTGATTATGATGAACAATGTTTTCAAAAAAATAGAAACCATTTTTCTCAACCAGGTGGATACGAACAAATAACAGATCCGGATTTAAATAAGGCAGCAAAATTGCTTTATGATCTGGACTCAAGGAAAAAAACAAACGAAGCTGCTAGGGATAAACGGAACACGAATCGTATTATCTGGTTTAGCGCTGCCGGAGTTTCTGCCGCTCTTAGTATAACTCTGTTTGTATGGTAAGGGCTTGGATTTCTGTAAATAACATTTTATGCGAAACCATCATCGGGATTTATCCCGATGAGCTATCTGCTCCGCAAAAGGCGGAGTTTGGTTTTTCCTTTGAATATGACTCTCAAAAGGCTATAGCAACCGATTCTATAGAGAATGCCGTGGACTACGCAGTTTTAACGGAAGAATTGAAAGCTTTTGTTTCAAATAGCAAATTCAGCCTCTTGGAAACATTAACCGCAGAAATAGCGAAAAAAATCCTGGCATTTTCCCAAAAAATAATAACAGCAAAAGTTTATTGCGTAAAGTTGAATGATTTGAAGCCGAAGGTGGAGATTGAGTTGAAAGTGGAGAGTTGAGAGTTGAGAGTTGATGTTTTGGATATTAATGGGGATGGGTATCCGCTTTTGTTGGCGAAGTCCAGGTATGCTGTTTCTAAACTTTGGGTTGCCGGTGCGGTGAATTTTGGCGATGAATTTTGCCTTGCGATGGTAGGTACCAGAAGCCCGAGCGGCATTGCGGCAAATACGGTAAAATCCATGGTTAAAGCTTTAAAGGCCTATAAAGTTCGCATAATTAGCGGACTGGCCCAGGGCATAGACTCGCTCTGCCACGAGGCTGCCATTGAAAATAATTTGCCAACCACAGCCGTTATAGCTCAGGGATTGGATATGCCTTTGCAGAGCAGCCAAAAAATTTTGGCTGAAAAAATTTTAGAACACGGAGGCAATATAATTTCGCCCTTTGCCCCGGGTTCAAGAGCCTATCAGGGGTACTTTGTTAAAAGAAACACAATAATATCCGGAATGTCAGATGCCACCCTGGTTGTTGAAAGCAGAATAAAAGGCGGAGCAATGCACACGGCTAATTTTTGCTTTAGAGAAAGCAAACCCTTATTTGCCGTTCCGGGTTCCCCCATGACTCCAACCTCGGAAGGCTGCAACCGGCTAATCTACGAAAAACAAGCGCAAATAGTCTGGAGCACAAACGAACTACCGGAAATACTGGGTTTAAATTCCTTATTCCCCCATACCCCATACCCTATACCCCATACTCTCAAAGACGAACCCTCCCTCCCAAGTTGGGCCGCAAAAGCAACCATTATGCAAATAACCGATATTTGCGAGCAAAGCAAAAAACCTGTAAATGAAGTTTTAGCCATACTAACGGAACTGGAAATGCAAGGTAAATGCAAAGTGAACGGACAGAACGTAATTTTCTAGATTAACGTTGTGCCTTTAAAACAACTTCTAAAGAACGCTTGGCTATATAGCTGGGTATTAATCGTTCCCCTTGCCGTTTTGGCCAGTTTTACAGATTTGCTCTTGCTGGGCGGTATTCGCCTATTCCTGTCCATGCTATCCGATTCATGGAAATTTATTTTCGATTTTAAGTGGGTAACACACATTGATGTTCTGAGTTGGATAATTATAATGCTTGTAATAATAGCCATGCGCTATCTATTTACCACGCTTAGAATGCGTTCGGAAGAAAGACTCTACTATAAACTGGAGAGCCATTTGCGAGCATGGTGGATACGTGTGGTAAAAAATTTACACCCCATACAGTTTTACAAACCTGAAATGAACGGTATTCTGCACGATGCAAACCAGTCCATTTCCGCAATGTCTAAAGGTTGTAAAATAGTCACCCAGTCCATTCAGGCAGTTTCGCAATTGCTGTTCTTTGTGCCTATTTTGTTTCTTATCTCTTGGCAGTTAACCTTTGTGCTGCTGCTTGTTTTTGCTCCGATTGTTATTTATTTGCAAAGAAATTTAAAAAAAATCGGCAAGAATATTGATGATTTTAACCTATTTTCAGGTGATTATGATTCAAATTTATGGCGATGGGCGGCTATTCGAAAATGCTGGAATAATCAAGCCGAACTTTCAAAATATTTATCTCTGCTTTTTAGAAAAATCCGCAATTTGAGAAACGCCTCCGCAGAGGTAAGCGTTAGAGAAGTGACCATAACGCAAAGCATAGAAACTCTTTCAATTTCCATTATGTGCTTTCTTTTGGCTATATGCGCCTTTTTAATAAAAAGGGAAATGATGGAACCTTTTCAAATAATTTTATTCTGCGCAGCGCTTTTTATATGCTATAAACCATTGAAAGAATGTTCCCAGTTGTTCTCCAATTTAGTAGATCTTAAAAGATCATACGCAGGGCTTATCCGTTTGGAGCAAACGGAACGCACCACGGATTTTTTTGAGGAAAAAGAAGAGAAGTGCATTAAAATCGAAAATCTGGCTTTTAGGTACGGGGATTACGAACCTTGGATATTCCGGCTTTTAAACAATACAATCAAGCTAAACCACCCGCTGATACTGCAAGGCGAAAACGGAAGCGGAAAAACCACTCTGCTTCGTATTTTATCGGGTTTGGAAATCCCTCAAGAGGGCAATATTTATGTACCGTTCAAAACCAAATCGAATTCATTTTATCTTTCGCAAAGATTGTTTTTGCCGCCTATTTTTTGGCTTGAACAGGCAATAGAAGAAAAGACATGGAGCACAACCATACGGCACTTCTTTGAAGTTTTAGGTCTGGAAAATCTTTTGAAAAAGAACGGGCATTCATATGGAGAATTGCAGAGAATAGGCCTTGCGTGGGCCATTGTGAGCGATATGCCGTTTTTGTTTTTAGATGAACCTTTCGCTTATATTTCCCAAAGTATGCAAGAACCCATTTTCAACGCTTTTTGGAATGCCACAACAGAAACCAAGCAATGGTGGATGATGTCAACCCACGTTCCTTTGCCTCAAAACTATAAGGATAGGGTTTTTTATTGGAAACTGTGAGAAATTCTTTCGATGGTTTCTTTGCTTTTTGCTGTTTTTCCGTCTATGCAAATCGGATTTTCTTTATGTTTGAACCATGTTATTTGCCGCTTCGCATAGTGGCGGGTTCTTAATGCGACTCCCTCGGTTATTGAGAGGGGATCTTCATTTTTTTCCAATGCGGTTTTTAATTCCAAATAGCCAAGGCTTTGCCAGGCAGGCGCATTTGCAGGCACGGTTTTGGAAAGTCCTGCAACCTCCTCTACCCAACCGCTTTTCTGCATTTTAACAACACGCTCATTAATCCTTTTGTAAAGCTCATCCCTAGGAAAATCAAGCCAAACAGAGGGAACAGAGCCTATGCCGCCGACTCTTTTGAGTTGAGAGTTGGGAGGAGTTGAGAGTTGAGAGTTGAGAGTTGAGAGTTCTAGAATTCTTAGCAGCCTTTGGGTGTCTCCTTGCTTTATTTTGCCTTCTATGCTTGGGTCTGCTTTTAGGGCATCCGAGTAAAGTTCTTTTTGTTCTTTGTTTTCATAATGTTTCTTTAGCCTTTCCCTGATTTCGGGATTTACCGGGGGCAATGGGTTTAGACCTTGGCACAGAGCTTGCATGTAAAGCCCTGTTCCTCCGACAAGGATGAATTTTGCGCTTGGTTTTTGAGCGAGCAAATCTTTAACGCCTTTTGCAAACTCCGCTGCGTTGTACTGACGCTCGGGCGGCAAAAAATCAACCAGATGATGCGGCACTGCGCTTAATTCTTCTGCCGTTGGTTGTGCCGTTCCTATTCTGAAACCTTTGTAAAGCTGCCTGGAATCCATGCAAATAATTTCCGCTCCGAGTTTTTGAGCGAGCAAAATCGCAAGTTCGGTTTTACCTGAACCCGTAGCGCCGAGAATTGCACCGAGTATGGACACCGCAAGAAAATAGTTTTTTCTATATTTCCTTATGATGATAGACTTCTATCCCGTTCACATATATTACCCGCTTGAAGAGGCCGAAAGAAAATATCGGGAAGGGGCCCTGAAACAAACGGAAACTTACTTGCTGGATTTCGTAGAAAGGCATTTGGAAGAAATTATAGACATAGCAAACGAAGACGGCGAAGCAAGAGACGAAGACATTTTAAATGCCGTTAAAGGTGAAATACTGGCGCGAGGCTCAATACAACCGGCAGCCGAGCTTGCAGACATGATAAAGGAAATCAATAAGGAAATTTGGTACAAAGGCGAAGTGGAAAACCACAGCCAAAATCCCCAATACATAGCCGAGCAATGGCAAGCCGAATATGCAATTAAATGGCGCGAAGCAAAACTTTTTGAAACATTTGTGGTACTGGAACATTGCGCTAGCGTAGTACTTGCCAAATTCAGCGGGGTTAGATAGTGATTACGCCTGTAGAAACTCTTTACTTCAAGGATTTGAACCATTATCAAATTCTCTCCACGCAAGAGGAGCAGGCTCTTATACAAATTCTGCGAGACGAAAAGAAAAAAAACATACACAATGCTGCGCTTCGCAAACTCATATGCGGCAACCTGCGCTTTGTTGTAAGCGTTGCCCGCAAATACCAAGGACGCGGCCTTAGCCTGCTGGATTTGATAAATGAAGGCAATCTCGGGCTTTTTAAAGCTGCGCTCCGTTTTGATTGCGCAAAAAATGTTCGCTTTATAAGCTATGCGGTCTGGTGGATAAGGCAGGCCATACAAAAAGCCATCTTTGAACGAATTGGCGCAATGAGAATTCCACCGAATAAATTAACTCTTGTGAGCCGCTTCAAAAAAGCTTTATCCGGCAATCTCGGCGATTATGACAAAACATTCAACATGCCGGAATTTAAAGACAACGAAAAAGACATAATAGATATAATGGAAAAAATGATGGAGATTTCTCTTGACTCCCCCGCCAACGATGACCCGACTTCAGACAGCGTAGGAACGCTTTTGGATGTTTTGGAAGGAAGCGCAGACTCTCAAGATGAGCATCAGAGAGAGACCGAATTGCAAAATATGGTGAGTGCCGTGCTGGCTAAACTGCCGAGAAGGGAAAGCGATATTCTCCGCATGTTTTACGGCATAGATTCCGCAGGAGACAGCACCCTGCACGACATTGGCGAAGATATGCGGCTTTCTCGAGAAAAAGTGAGGCAGATAAAAAATAAAGCCCTTCGCCGAATGCAGAGAAATAAGGAATTGCATGAGAATTTGAAGGACTTTTTTTCGTGAAAGAGAACCGTTTAAAAAAACATTCAATGGAAATTGCTCTTGCAATCGGAGTTTTGCTGATTGTAGCTGCGATGTTTGTTCATTCCAGAAGTTCAATAAACGTTCCTGCCGTGCCTTTTGGACTACGAGCCGGAACAAAAATACTCATCGGTGAAAAAGCAAAATTTCCATCCACGCCAATTGCCGCTGAAGCGGCTTTGCGGCGAGCTAATGATTTGCGAATAGCCGGCGCGCTCCAGGCCGCTCGGGATAATTACGAAACTATTTTGCTTAAATATCCTAATATGCCGGTTGCGCTTTTTGGGGAAGCTTATTCCATTATGTCTAAAGAAACTATTTCTTCGGAAGAAATAGCCAAAACCAAAAATCTAATTGAAAACCTAGCGCAGCAAATGCCGGGTTCCGTTTGGGTTCAATTGCTTTTAACCTTTACCAGAGAATATGATGAAAATCTGAACGAAGCATTGAATATGGCGGCTGAACTTGCCGCAAAGTCTCCCGCTTTTTCCGAAGCAAGGCTTAGACACGCAGATTTGCTTTTGAAAACAGAACAACCCGCAAAAGCCGCTGAAGAAGCTAAAGCCGCAATTTCAATATCCGCAGGCGCAGATGCGAGAGCCTACGTTACCCTAGCCTTCGCTTTGCATAAAATGGGCAGCTTGGACGAGTGCGCCGAGCTTGTGAATTACGCTTTGCCCAGATTTCCCTCGCAAACCGGATTATTGCTTTTGCAAGGCTATTTAAGCGAGTATTCCCGAGATTTTGATAAAGCTTTGAGCAATTACAGAAAAATTTTAGCCTTAAAACCGGACGATATAAACGCCTCAAATGCCATAGCTACTCTGGGAGAAAAAACACCGCCTGCAACAAGAGCAATTCCCTCCAAAGGCAGCATATCTTTAAGGGACCAGGCTAAAGAGACCGCAAAAATAATTTTGCCCTTAATAGAAGAATACCCGGAAAACTTGCCGCTTCGCGAAGCTCTCGGAAAAATTTATCTCAGAGCAAGGCTAATGAAAGAGGCTCGCCAGCAATTTTCCGAAATCCACGCCCAAGATTCCGAATACCCGAACATAAGAAAACTCTTGAACGAATCTGCGGAAGAACAACCGAAATTCGTGCCGCCTCCACCGAACAGCAGAAACTTAGCGGACTCGCTTGCCAAAACGTATGCGGCCTTGCGTGGAAGCGAAAATATTTATTATGATGACCTTGGCCGTTATCTGGTACACTACGACGCAACATTCAAGGATTTTTTTTCAAAATACTCAATAAACAGATTTAAAAAACAGAACGAAATAACATTTGACGAAAGATACGTAATAGGTTCTTTCGCCTACAATAACACGGTTTTTTTTGATTCAAATAAGAAATTTTATGCGGTTCGTTCCATTATTACAGATAACACAAACCCGGATTTTTACGATTATATTCAGGATCTATTCGGGCATTTTTTAAAAAAGGAAACCGGAGTTTTGGGCGAAGGTGTTGCCGTAGAATCTTCGCAATGCTACGGAGACGAATGGAGCGGTGTTATATGGGCATCAAGAGATAACTTTGAAGTACTCCTTAAAAGTTCCCAAAACCCACGCAAAATTTTTATAATAAGGCTGCACGCAAAACGTTTCCCGGACACAGGCAATCTATGCTCATACGTAGCTATGGCTACGGAAAAATCGAGAATGCCAAGGGCGCAGTGAATTATCTTAGCATTTTATACGCAGCTTCTGCCTGCAAACTATCACCCTGATTGTAAAAGGCGTGGCCAACGTTTTCTACGCCTATTCGTGCCGCAGCGCTTCCCGCCTTCATAGCTTTTTGGTAATGTTCAAGCGCTTCGCTCAGTCTTTTTTGTTTAAAATAAATTTCCGCCAAATCCATTTCCAATTCCGCAAGGCCGTTTCCTACGGCAATTCCTTGCTCCAGGGTCCAAATGGCCATCCATGGCGAATTTTCTTTTTCGTAAAGCCCGGATAAATACCTGCGCGCGCTAAAATTTCTGCTATCCAAGTATAAACCGTTCTCCATAGAGCGAATCGCCGCTTTAAGCGAATCTTGCTGCAAATAATAATAAGACAAAGTGTAGTACAAATCCGGGGAAACATTAACGCTTTTTTGCAAGGCTTTTTGCAAAACCTCTGTTGCTTGCTTATAATCGCCTATTTTGCGGGCGCATTCCGCAAGCCCTAGCCACGCTTCCAACCTGTCCGGATTTTCATTTAACGTTTGCTCAAAATACCTCTCCGCCAAAACATAAGACTTTAAATTCAGATACACAGAAGCCATAGCATAATTCAAATGCTCGTTTTTTTCGCCAAGTTCCGCTGCCCTGCCGTAATACGCCGCCGCTTGCCCGTAATCCCCGTATGAATACGAAATATCGCCTAAAAGCATCCAGGGTTTTGCAAAATCAGGCGCAAGTTCCGCCGCTCTTTTGTAAGCGACTATCGCAACGTGGTTTTGTTTTAAATGCACAAGCGCATTCCCCAAATTGAACCAAGCATAAGGCTCAAGCTGCCCGTGTTTTATCGCTGCTCTATAAATGGGAACCGATTCTGCGTATTTGCCGGCGTCGTAAAGCTCATTTGCTTTTTTAAAGAAGTCTTCCGCAGAATAGAGAAGAGTGGCGGTGAACATTG
The DNA here is from genome assembly GCA_001462245.1 of Candidatus Fibrimonas termitidis. Classification (GTDB taxonomy): domain Bacteria; phylum Fibrobacterota; class Fibrobacteria; order Fibrobacterales; family Fibrobacteraceae; genus Fibrimonas; species Fibrimonas termitidis. Next base: position 27,510 of record LIUG01000158.1, on the reverse strand, counting down.
CAAACAGCATGGCTATGCGCATAATGCACTCCGTTATTCATGCCTTTTGTAATCGTCTTCCACCCTAATAATATCATCTTCACCGGTGTACTGGCCAACCTGCACCTCAACAATAACCAAGGGCAGCTTGCCCTCGTTTTGCAAACGGTGCATTGAGCCGGCAGAAATATAAATAGATTCGTTGGGGCTAACATAAACGGTTTTATCGCCAACAGTCGCAGTTGCCATTCCGCTTACAACAACCCAATGTTCGGAGCGGTGCAAATGCTTTTGCAGGGAAATTCTCGCCCCGGGATTCACAGAGATGCACTTAACCTTAAAATACGCATATTCATATATAACGGTGTATGTTCCCCAAGGGCGAACAACGGTTTGCGGAGAGTGCAGCAAATCCGGCCGTTTTTCCTTTAAAATTTCAACCAGGTTTTTCACTTTTTGGTTGCTCGCAAGAGGCGCAACCAAGAGAGCATCGGCGGTATCGATAACCATCATATCGTTCAAATCTATTGCGGTTATTTGCCTATTTGAACTCATAATCAGATTATTTTTTGAATCTATAGCAGTGAGGTTTTTGTCTTCCGTGTTTCCGTTTTTATCACGTGGCAATTCGCCGTAAAGGCTTTCAAAGCTGCCCAAATCCGACCAGCCTATTGAGCACGGAACAACGCAAACCTTTTTTGATTTTTCCATAACTGCGTAGTCAATGGAATCTGCCGGAATTTCCGCCATATCTCCGTGGTGAATGCGGACCAGCGAATTTTCCCTCGCAGCTTTTTCGTACGCAATTTTGCAGGCAGCCAGCATGGATGGCGCATACTCGTTCAACTCGGCCAAAAATACTCCTGCCTTAAAACAGAATATGCCGCTGTTCCAATAAAAATTGCCGCTTGCAACGTATTTTTTCGCAGTTTCCAAATCAGGTTTTTCCACAAATCTTTTCACCTGTTCGCCTTCTGCTTCTATATAACCATAGCCGGTTTTAGGTTCGGTTGGTTTCAATCCGAATGTGACCAAATTTCCTGCGCCGGCAAGCTCTGCTGCCCTCGCAACCGCCTGGGAATAGCTCTTTGCATCCCTAATCAAATGATCGCTGGGAGAAACCAAAACAACTTCGTCTTCGGGCAGCCCCAAACACGCGAGCGCAATAGCAGGCGCAGTATTCCTGCCAACAGGCTCCAGCATAAAAGACGCTTTGCTCGCATTTACCTGCTGCAGTTGCTCTTTGGCCAAAAAATATTGCTCAACATTGCTAACGATGCACTGTTCCGGGCAAAAGCTGCTATTCACAAGTACAATGCGTTGAAACAGCGAATACTCGCCGAAAATTTTCACAAATTGCTTTGGCATCAAGGTACGGCTCAAAGGCCAAAGCCTTGTGCCTGCACCTCCGCAAAGAATCAAGTTTATCATTCAGACTGTTCCGCCGCCGGTTTTTTCAGCAAGGCTTTCATCGAAAGCTTTACTTTGCCTTTTGGATCAACTCCCAGGCACAGCACGGTGACTTCATCTCCAATGTGCAAAACTTCTTCCACCTTTTCCAAACGTTGCTCGGAAATTTCGGAAATATGAATCAAGCCATCTCTGCCCGGCAAAATTTCAACAAAAGCGCCAAAGGGCTGGATGGATTTCACCTTGCCCTTATAGATTTTGTTCGGTTCCGGTTCGCTCGTGATTTCCTCTATCATCTGCTTTGCCATTGCGCCGGCTTTTGCGCTCGGCGCAGCAATCTCTAAACTGCCGTCATCGCTTATATTCACTTTGCAACCGGTTTGAGATTGGATTTTCTTAATCACTGCCCCACCGGAGCCTATAACGTCGCGAATTTTGGTAGTTGGAACACGCATTTGAAGCATTGTCGGAGCAAGCCTTGAAAGTTTTGCACGTGGCTCGGGAATGGACTCTTTCATTTTGCCGATAATGTGCAAACGTCCTTGCCTTGCCTGCTCTAGAGCCTTGGCCATAAGCTCGGGAGTAATGCCCTTTATCTTAATATCCATTTGGAAAGCGGTGATTCCGTTTTCTGTTCCGGTGACCTTGAAATCCATATCGCCGAGATGATCTTCCGTGCCGGTAATGTCGGAGAGAATCTCAATTTTCCCGCCCTCATTTACCGAACCCTTTTCGGAAATCAAACCCATAGCAATTCCCGCAACCGGCCCGCTTATCGGAACACCCGCATCCATCAAAGAAAGCGAACCTCCGCAAACAGAAGCCATAGAAGAAGAACCATTGGATTCCAAAATTTCCGACACAATGCGAATTGTATATGGGAAACCATCCGGTGTAGGCAGCACCGCATTCAAAGAACGTTCCGCCAAATGCCCGTGCCCTATTTCACGCCTTGAAGTGCCGAGCTTTTTAACCTCGCCAACGGAGAAAGGCGGAAAATTGTAGTGCAGCATATAACTCTTTGCCACATCGCCTTGCAAGGTTTCAATATGCTGCTCATCGTTCTTTGTGCCGAGAGTGCATGTCACAAGCGCTTGCGTTTCGCCGCGCTGGAAAACCGAAGAACCGTGGGAACGCGGCAAAATTCCGAGTTGAATTTCAATGGGACGAATTTCCGTAGTATTGCGGCCGTCTATGCGCACGCCTTTGTCCAAAATCATTTTGCGCATTGTATCGCGCTCAATTTCCTTGAATGCCGCCTTAGCAAGGGCTTTCAACGCTTCGTCTTCATTTATAATAGCAGCGACAGCTTCACTCGCAAGGGCTTTTTCTTCCAGAGCCGCCATTGCAGGGTAATGCTCGGTTTTTACCATCGGGGTGTGAAGCGTTTTATATAACTCATCGTAAATTGCAGTCTTAACCGCTTCTGCAATTTTAGCTGCGCTTTCGTTTTCTGCCTTTGAAGTCAAAGCCATTTTCGGTTTTGCCAAGCGAGCAACCAATTCGGTTTGCGCTTTGCACAAATCCTTAATCGCCTCGTGCCCCGCCTGAATAGCATCTATCATGGTTTGCTCGGAAACTTCGTAAGCTCCGCCCTCAACCATGCACACGCTATTTTCCGTACCGGCAACCACCATATCCAGCTCGCAAATATCCAACTGCGAAAATGTCGGGTTTATAACAGGCTTGCCTTCGACAATGGCAACGCGCACAGCGGCAACCTGCTCCTCAAAGGGAAGCTCGGAAAGCCCTATGGCGATGCTAGCTGCGCTAACGCCGAGAACATCGGCTTCAAAATTTTTGTCTGCGCTCAGCACCTGAACTATTAACTGCACCTCACGGGTAAAGCCTTCCGGGAACATGGGGCGAATCGGGCGGTCTATGATCCTCGCCCTGAGGGTCTCTTCGTCTCCCGGCGGCCCTTCTTTCTTTTTGTAACCGCCCGGCAGGCGGCCTGCAGCGTAAGCCTTTTCCCTGTATTCAACGGTAAGCGGAAAGAAATCCGTATCCTTTTCCGGCCCGTAGCATACGGTGGCGAGCACAAAGGCATCGCCCATTTTAACAACAGCAGAGCCTGCGGCCTGCTTAGCTAAACGGCCTGTCTCAAAAACAAGCTCTCTTCCATCCGGCAATTTAGCAACAGCCTCTTCGGCTTTAAGCATCTTGAATTCTTGCATAGTGCTCCCCAAGCGGCTTAATTGCCGCCACGTAAATTGAGTTCTTTGAACAAGGCACGGTAGCCTTCCAAATCCTGACGGGCATAGTATTTAAGAAGCCTTTTGCGTTTAGACACAAGCATCTGCAATCCGCGCAGGGAATGCACATCTTTGCGATTTTTGCTGCAATGCTGGGTTAAGCTAGCTATGCGTTCCGTAAGAATGCCTATTTGTGAACGTACATTGCCGGAATCGCCGGCATTTTTGCCCAGTCTAGCGATAATCTCAGCAGTTTTTTCCTTGGTTATGGTAGCCATTACCTCTTTTCCTTTTGAATTAGTGTTGGAAGAAATATAGAAATATTTTTACATTCTTGTAATGGAAAACCCCTTTGAAGATTATTCCCAAGTGTTTCTTTCCTGCGGTTTGGGAAATGAGGCCCCGTTGTTTTATGCAAAGCGCAGGCAAGCTCACTTAGAAAAACTGGATTCTTTGTGCGTTTATGCTTCTGTCCAGAGCGAGAATTCAAGGAGAATTTGCCAAAATCCCGAATTTTTATACCTAACGGGCATAAATCAAAGCGGGGCTATCTTGGTACTGGACCCCTTGGCAAAGAACCAAAGCGAGAGAGAAATTTTGTTTTTGCCGGAGAAGAACAGGAAAAAGGAATTTTGGAACGGGATAAGGCTTGGACTGCCGGATACCGACATAAAGGATCTCATAGGTTTTGAGACCATTCTCCCGATAAAAACCTTCAATGCCTGGTTTAAAAAACGGATTGCAAATTTAAAAGCGAAGCATATTTTTTCAAATGAGGTAATACGCCGCAAGTTGCAGTATTATAAATTGAATGTCAAAGACGTTTCTAAGATTCATCTTGAGCAAAGGGTGGTTTTAGAACCGGAGCGAATAGCTCTTGCGAGAAAAGCGCAGGAGATTGCAAGAGATGCTTTTTTGAAAATTTTGCCGCGCATTTACGTTTATAAAAACGAACAGGTTTTATCTGCAGAGCTTGAATGTCTTATGTTGCGCCAAACCAGCACAGGGCTTGCGTTCCCAAGCATTGTGGCTGCAGGCAAGAATGCGTGTACTCTTCATTACTCAAAAAGAGACTGCCCTATTGAAAAAGGAGATTTGATTCTTTTGGATTTCGGTTGCCGCTATAATGCTGTTTGCTGTGATATTTCCCGCACTATTCCTGCGAGCGGTAAGTTTAATCCTTTGCAAAAGCTGCTTTACGGTATTGTTTTGGATACGCAAAAATTTCATGAGAAAAATGTCAAGGCCGGTTTGACTTTAAAGGAGCTTGGCAAAAAGGCTTGGTCTTTTTTGGAAAAAAATTTGAGAGAGCGTTTTACGAGACTAGGCGGAAAAATGAAGCGCCGTTATATCGGGAAGCCTCATGGTATTAGCCATTTAATCGGAGATATTGTGCACGAGGGTGCTCAAAACAAGGACTATCTTAAGAAGCCATTAAGGCCGGGTATGCTCATTTCAAACGAGCCGGGTCTTTACGGGCATTTTGAGCTTGAGATAGGCGGTGTTCTTTATAGTGAGCATATAGGTATTCGCATAGAGGATGATTTGTTAGTCACGGAGAAGGGTTGTGAAAACTTGTCTGTAGGGATTCTCAAGGAAATCGAGGCCATTGAGGAATAACTGCCGCGGCAACGTACAGTAATTTTTCTTGAATATTAATATATGTGGCTGAATTTTTTACTTTAGCCGCATGAACTACGATATTTTTATCGACCCGCGCAATGGACGCTCATATAAAACCGTACAGATAGGCACTCAAATTTGGATGGCGGAAAATTTGAATTTTGATGATGGAAAACGTTATAAAAATAAACTCTATACTACTAAATACGGGCGTTTATATGACTGGGAAACGGCTCATAAGATTTGCCCTAAAGGGTGGCATTTGCCAAGCAATGAAGAATGGCAAACATTGGTCGTTTTTGCGGGCGGTACTAAAATAGCCGGCCAGAAACTCAAAGCGAAAATGTATTGGGAAAAGAATGGGAACGGCACGGATAATTACGGATTTTGCGGCTTGCCGGGCGGTTGCTGCCTTGGTGATGATGATATTGTTTACATAGGCTACTACGCTAATTGGTGGGCTGCCAGCGAATTTAGAAGCGACCTGGGGCACAATTGGAGCATGAGCCATTGCAATGATAAATTTTACTGCTATCAAGATAGCAAGGCTAACTCGCTTTCTGTCCGGTGCATAAAGGATTAATTTTAGCCAAAAAACGTCCCGTATGCGATTTTTTGCATTTTGCAATTTGCTCCGGCGTCCCCTCTGCCACTATGTAACCGCCCTGCTCCCCCGCTTCCGGGCCTAAGTCTATAACCCAGTCCGCGCATTTTATCACATCTAAATTGTGCTCAATAACGACCATTGAATTTCCCTTATCCACCAATTTTTGCAAACACTCCAGCAAGCGGCGAATATCTTCAAAATGAAGCCCCGTTGTCGGCTCGTCCAGCAGGTAAAGGGTTTTGCCCGTGCCGGGCCTGCGAAGCTCGGTTGAGATTTTCATCCTCTGCGCCTCGCCGCCGCTAAGCGTCGTGCTCGGCTGCCCCAGCTTAACATACCCAAGCCCAATATCTTGCAAAACGGTTAAGGGCTTTGCTATCCTCGGCAAATCCTTGAAAAATTCCAGTGCCTCGTCTATGCTCAAATCCAAAACATCGTATATATTTTTGCCTTTGTAAAAAACAGCAAGCGTTGCATCGTTAAAACGCTTGCCGCCGCACTCATCGCAGGTTATCTGCACATTCGGCAAAATCTGCATCTCAATTTCTATAACCCCTGCGCCGCAGCATTTTTCGCACCGCCCGCCATGCACATTAAAACTGAACCGGCTTTTCGTAAAACCATTGACCTTGCTATCCGGAAGGCTAGCAAACAAATTTCTTATATCATCGTAAATTTTTGTATAGGTTGCAGGGTTTGAGCGTGGGGTTCTCCCTATGGGGCTTTGGTCTATTTCTATCACCTTGTCTATATTTTCCAAACCCTCTATGGCTCTGTGCGCACCCGGTTCCTCCAATGCGTTGTGGAATTTCTTTGCCAAAGCCTTTTTTAAAATATGGTTTACAAGAGTGCTTTTGCCCGAACCGCTAACACCGCTCACTACGGTGAAAATCCCCTGCTCTCCCACCGGAATTTCCACATCTATATTCTTTAAGTTATTCGCTCTCGCTCCGATTATTTTTATTCTCGGAGTTGTTTTGCTCACTTTGCGTCTTTGCTTGGGAATTTCTATTCTCCTCTTTCCGCTCAAATAAGCCCCGGTAATGGATTTCGGATTTTTCTGCAAATCTTTGATTGAGCCTATAGCCACCACTTGCCCGCCTTCGCTGCCCGCTCCGGGGCCTATGTCTGCGATGCAGTCCGCACGGTGCATGGTTTCTTCATCGTGCTCAACCACAATAAGGCTGTTGCCCTGTGCCCGCAATTTTTCCAAAATATCCAAAAGTTTTTCATTGTCCTTTGCGTGAAGCCCTATGCTGGGTTCGTCCAAAACATAGAGAACGCCTTGCAAACCCGCGCCAACGTGCCCGGCAAGCCTTATACGCTGAGCCTCGCCGCCGCTAAGAGTTGCCGAACCTCTGTTGAGCGTTAAATATCCAAGCCCAACAGTTTGCAAAAAACCGAGCCGCCCTTTTATCTCCCTGAAAATTTCCCTGCCCACTCTCCTTTCCCTTTCGCTCAAATTCAATTCGTCAAAAAACTTAACCGACTCATCCACAGAAAGAGAGGATATTTCGCTAATCCCCTTACCGTGAAATCTCATAGCCCTCGCAGCCGCGCAAACCCGTTCCCCTTTGCACTCGCCGCACGGCTCAATGAGCATATACTTTTGCAATAGATGAATATGCCACTGGTCCCAAAGCCCTTGTAAAATCGGAATTATGCTATTCAATATGGCATTTTGCGCTTTTTCCGGCAAATTCTTCCAAGGCACGGAAAGAGAAAACCCAACTTTTTTTGCGATAGCCCTATATTCCTCAAAGCCGTGATTGCTGAAAATCAACCGACCTTCCGCTGTGCTTGCCAAAATCGCACCGCCCTCTATTGAAAGTTCAGGGTTTATCAATTTAGAAGCCTCTATCTGATAGCTTTTCCCAAGCCCTTTGCAAGTCGGGCATTGCCCCTGTTTATCGTTAAAAGAAAAAAGCCGAGGCTCAATTTCCGGCAAAGAAACTCCGCATTTCGCACATGCCAAGTCTGCGCTCATAACAACATAATCTTCAAACATAAACGAAACCAATTTGCTGTCGCTTGCTTTAAATGCTTGTTCAAGAGACTCTATTAATCTGCTTCTATTTTTCGGCTCAATCAGAATTCTATCTATAACAACATCTATGGAATGCTTTTCATAACGGGCTAATTCCGGAATTTGACCGCTAAGCTCATACATCTCCCCATCCACCCTAACCCTTGCAAATCCCTTTTCCTTAAGCTCCGCAATTTCCTTGCGGTATTCGCCCTTTCTCTCCCTAACGATGGGTGCCATTACCGTTGCTTGCTGCCCTGCTCTTTCGTGAAAAATGTTGTCTGCGATTTGCTCCGTGGTTTGTGCCTTGATTTCCTTGCCGCATTTAGGGCAATGCGGGGTGCCAAGCCTTGCGAACAGCAATCTGTAATGGTCAAAAATTTCCACAACCGTTCCAACCGTGGAACGAGGGTTGCGGTTTATGGTTTTTTGGTCTATGGAAATGGTGGGCGAAATTCCCCTTATGCTCTCCGCATCGGGCCGCTTCATTGTGCCTATGAACTGCCGAGCATAGGCGGAAAGCGATTCTATATAGCGTCTTTGCCCTTCCTGAAAAATCGTGTCAAAAGCCAAGCTGCTCTTGCCGGAACCGCTGACCCCCGTGATTACCACAAAGGAATCTCTGGGTAAATCTATATCTATGCTCTTTAGATTATGCTCTTTGGCTTTGCGTATTTCAATTGAGTGGCTCATATTGCAATTCAAGTTTTGTTATATATTTGCCGTTTGCGATTTTGCAATCGTAAAAATAGCGATTTTCGTAAAGCAAATTCAGCCTCTTTTGCATATTCACAATACCTATCCCGCTTCCGCTTTTATCTTGGTGGGTCTTTGGGAAATATGTGTTTACGCTTTCAAAAGTAATTTTTCCTTTTTTGGAAGTTATCTTTATGTTTATGGAGCTACCCTCCACCGAAGGCCCTATGCCGTGCTTAAAAACATTTTCAAGCATGGGTATCAACAAGAGCGGAGCTATGGGAGCGTCCGGTTCGCTTAAATCCGTTTCCAAATCAAATTCGAGTTCCGGGCCATAGCGGAGCCTCATCAAATCCGAATAGCTGGTTAAAAATTCCACCTCTTGTTTTATGGTCACAGAATCCGCTTCAGAGTCGTAAATTACCGAGCGAAGCAGTTTTGAAAGCTGTTGCACGGTTTGTTTGGCGAGTTCTTTATTTTCGTCTATAAGGGTTAAAATATTGTTAAGGGTGTTAAACAAAAAATGCGGCGATATTTGCATTTTCAAAAACGACAACTCGGAACGCATATTTTCAAGTTCCAATTTTTGCACTGCCGTTCTGGAATGGAACCATAGCGAAGTTGAACGAACAGATATAGCAATGCCATTTACGAATATAAGAGCGAGAATGCTTTTCATCAACCATAAAAAAGGAATCTCCGGCTCCGGATGCGCTACTATAACCCCAACATCTACAGCATGGCTTTTCCAAAGCCCTATTAAGTAAGATATAGTCAGGAACATAAATAGGTTTATAATAGTGTAAATTATTATTCGCTTTGTGTAAAGAAATTTTGGGATTAAAAAAGAATAGTTTACATAAAAGGATATAAGCGTTGCCAAAAACGGAACGGTTGTCCAATAGCGAACTTTCCAAGTAATTTCGTTGCTCGGAATCGTTAAGACCACAGGAACTATATAAATAAAAAGCCACACTAAAACATGGATTACAGGCGGCGGAACGTGCCACTTTTGGAATTTGAGTCTCTTGCTCATTAGAGGCTCTTTAGCCTTTCTTCGGGGCTTAAAAGCGTAACCAGCCTAAATCCCAAATGATTGTTCATAACAACAACTTCGCCTTTTGCCATTACTTTGCCGTTGATCTGCAAATCAACATTTTCGCCAGCCACCCTGTCTAGCTCTATTACCGAGCCTTTTTGCCAGTTGAGCAGATCTCTTACCGTCACCAGCGTTGAGCCTAGCTCCATGATCATAGGGAAGCGCAAATCTTGCAGTTGCTCCATGTCAAGGCTTTTGCGATTGCTTTTGGCATAATCTTTCAGCATGAGGGTAATATAGTAAATTTCTAGTTTACCCCCGTGCGTTTCATTTTACCCCTAGTACTTTTGATTTCTCTCTCTTTTGCGGATGGAGGCGGAACAGTTCGTTTAAACAGAGATGAATTTGTTGAAATTGCCCTGAAAAACGAACCCCGATTTAAAGAAAAAAGAATGGAGATTTTAATAAAAGAGGAGAAAGTCGAACAGATTAAAGCCGGAGCCTTGCTTCCAAAGTTTGAATTTTCGATGCTAATGGGACTTGTTCCCGGATTAAAAAAAAGCATGACCGATAATGGAGAAGTTGAGTCCTGGGATTTTACCAAAATGGGTCCCTATTCCGGAGTGAATATACAAGCGGCGCAACCTTTGAATTTAGGACAGTTGCAAATGGGCTTAAAAGCCGCCAGAGCAGACTTGCTGCAAAAGAAAATGGATATTGAAGGCAAAGAACATTCCCTGAAAACGGAAATTCTAAGCTACTATTACGGCTACTTGCTGGCAATGGAAATGAATAAGCTTGCGCAGGACGGTCAAAAGCAAATGCGCAAAGCCGCAGACAAACTGGAAGAAGCCCTTGACGATGAAGAAGAAGGTGTTTCGCAAATGGATTTGCTGGAACTGAAAGCCGGCTTCTTTGAAATAGACAAAGCTGTTTTAGATGCGCAGGTGGGTTTGAAAAAGGTGCAATTAATTGCAAAATTCATTCTTGGGCTGCCGGATTCCGCCTCGTTTGAACCCCTAGACAGCGCACTCGCAGCTGCAAGCGATTTTATACCCGGTTTGGATTCCTTGAAAAATTGGGCATATACGCATCACCCGGATATTCGCCGCCTGGCTGCTGGTTTAGAAGCTACACAAATGCAAATGGAGCTGGCCTCTGCAAAGCTGGCACCCGAATTCTTTATAATGGGAGAATTCGAATACGCAAAATCATGGGCAGGAGACCGTACCAGCATTTCAAAAGATGCCTTTGCGCAAGACCCTGTGAATAGGATTTCCGGCGTATTTGGAGTAGGGATAAGATACAAACTTAATTTTTGGAACCAGTGGGAAAATTATAAGATAGCTCGTATAGAACACCGCATTTTGCGGCAAACCGAAAGCTATGCAAATAAAGGAATTGAGTTGCAAATAGAAGAAAAATACGAAGATTTTCTAGTTGCAAAAGGTAAACTGGAAAGCGCAAGAAACGCTCTGCGCGCAACGGAGGGAATGCTAAAAGGCGCTGCGCTGCAATACGATATAAACCCGGGCAAAACTACCGGGCTTTTGGCTAGCGCATACAAAAAAAATCTGCTCATGAAAAAAGATTACTATTTTGCGGTCTATGAGTACAACATGTCAGTGGCTAAATTATTCGCTCAAGCGGGCTACTGATTATTCTCAATTTCTTTTACTGCTGTTAATATTATCGGTGAATTCCCATGCCATCGGCATTCCTCTGCCGGGGCACGGTATAGCGCAAGACAAAGGATTAACCGCCGGAATGGGGCTGGGTACCATTAACAGCACAAATTGCAAAACTTTATGGACATGGACAGGCCACGGAAATTATTCCTACAATTCCCATTTATCCGGCGGAGCGAGCATCAAATTTTTAGGCGGGGAACCGGATTCCATGCGTAACATAATAAACCAAAGATATTCAATAGATGCAAAAATTGCGCACAGCCAGCCAAGATACGTCTTATTCATAGGCCCCGTATTCTCTTTTGAAAATACCACACTGAGCGATCTGAGAAGAGAATTTTCAAATATGGGAAATCATAATGAAAACGTAAAAACTCATTGCGATGAATTGTATGGGGAAATAGGTTCAAGCATTGGCTACCAAAGCGGCGTCGGTTTTTTGGCAACGCCAAATTGGGGTTTAAATTTCGGACATAATTTGGATTTGGCATTTAATGGAGCCTTTATAGCTTCTTTTAGCGCCTCAATAGCTTTTAATCTAAGGGAACAGTTTGAAAAATTAAAGGAGAATACGAGAAATTTTTGGTTATCTCTTGAATATTCAACATCGGTTAGCAAAAAAAACATCAATATTCACAATATAATTTTGGGAGCAGCGCTTGGATTTTGAAACGGGTGGCTGTAAGCCGGGTTCTGTTCGCATTTAAGCGCGGTTGTCATTTCTCTTGAGCCACTGTTGCCAATGGCTTCCAGCAACCTACCCGAAATGCAGCAAAAGCAAGCGCGAGCAACGCTTTCATTTCTGTTTGGTCTTGCATCAAGTGGGGCTTGCACTGCCGCCTTTGTTGCCAAAAGCGCGGTGAGCTTTTACCTCGCCTTTTCACCCTTACCGGCTCTTTCAAGCCGGCGGTTTGTTTTCTGTTGCGCTATCCATACCGTTACCGGTTCCGGCCGTTAGCCGGCACTTTGCTCTATGATGCCCGGACTTTCCTCTGCGCAAAAGCACAGCGACAACCCGCCACCCGTTACCTAAATATAGTAAACCCAAGTTTCTATATTCACTCCATGTGTTTGAAGGTCTAATTTTTTTTGCTCTTGGCCTTATTGTTGGTTTTATAAACAATATCGCCGGTGGAGCTAGTGCTCTCAGTTTGCCAATTATGATTTTGCTCGGTTTGCCGCCTACCGTTGCGAACGGAACAAATCGATTTGGAATGCTTATAGGGGTTTTCAGTTCCGTATTCAGTTTAAGGCGTTATGGCTATTTGCGAATGGATATCGCTAAAATGCTTTTGCCACCTACCATCATGGGTGCTCTGCTCGGAACTCTGCTCGTTGTGACAATTGATGATTCCACCTTTCAAGGCTTGCTCGCCGTTGTTATGGTTGCAGTTGCAATTATGAGTTCTCTTGGCACAGATCCTTTTGGAAAACCCCCCGAGGCTCCACCCGCAAAACCGGGCATAAAAGCATTTCTGGGGTTTATAGCAGTTGGTTTTTACGGCACTCTTTTTCAGGTGGGGGTTGGTTTTATTCAAATTTTCGCTCTGCGTAAATACAGCGGCCTGGATTTAAAGCATGTGAACGCCATTAAAAATTTCATAACTATCTGGCTTTTGCTCATAAGCTCCGTTGGTCTGTTTTTTGCCGGCAAAATAATCTTCAGTCTTGCGTTTTGCATGGCTTTAGGCGGAATTTTAGGCGGATACCTGGGTAGCAAATTCCAGCACAAACACGATCAAATTTGGATAAAAAGGTTTATTCAAATTGCAAGCATTTCACTTGCTTTAAAGTTATTGTATAATCTAATTTACTCATAAATCAGCACCGTATCCTTTGGGGACGGCAGTCCGAAGATTTGCCTTAAATCAATGGAATCTCTCGGCAACCCGGTTTCCATTTTTTGCACCGTTAAGTCCCATTCCTGCAATGCTTTTTCAAACTCGGAGCGAGCTTGCAGCATAAGCAGCCTGTTTTGCTCAATTTCCCTGCGGAGTATTTGCTTTCGTGTTAAAAGATATGGTTCTTTAGGATATTTCTCCAAATTTTCAAGCAAAATCAGATAATCCTTTTCTGAATCTGTATGGTATTTTGCTGCGCTTTTATACTCCTCATAGCGTGCATAAGCATTTTCCCTCACCATGGAAGTAGTTGTGCAGGAGGCTAAGAAAAGAAGCACAAATATAAAAACAAGGAATTTCATCCGATTGTTAATCTAGTAAATCCACTACCTGCGGCAAAACCTCACCACCCACAACTCCAAACGCATTCAGTACAGGGCTTTCTCCGGCAAGCGACAAAATGAGATAGCTAGCCTTCCCATCATAAGCAAGCCGTATGTCCTCTTCAGAAAGACGCGCCGGAGTTGACGGATGGGAATGAAAATTCCCAAGAGGAACAAAACCATTCGCCCTCATATCCTTGACCGCCGCCAATTGCTCCTTAGGATCTATGGAGAAATGCTCAGGGCTGCTGTCCGGGTTAGATAAGAGATAAACCTTCTCCACCGTTTTTACATCGCCATCCGCTTTTCCTGCGAGCAGCCCGCAAGCCTCATTGGGCAAACCGTTTTTGGCATGAGCGATTATGGATTTGCAATCCTGCTGTTTCAAACGGATGGTTATCATAATTTGCACACCGCCTGTTCGTAGTCAAAAGGTTTTAGAATGGAGGGGCTTTCTCCGCACACTGCGCAGTTCTTCGCTTTCGGAAGCTTGATTTTGCGGAACTCCATTTTCAACGCATCGTATGTGAGCAGGGAGCCTGTGAGCAAATCGCCTTTGCCGATTATGAACTTTACCGTTTCCATCGCTTGCAGCGAACCTATTATGCCGCCTATCGCTCCGATAACGCCTGCTTGCCTGCACGTTGGCACGGCCTCGGGGGGAGGGGGCTCACGGAACACACAGCGGTAGCACGGACCTGCGCCGGGGACATAAGTCATCAACTGACCTTTGAAACGGATAATGCCCGCATGGGAAAAGGGCTTCTTTGAAAGAACACAAGCATCGTTGATTAGGAACTTCGCCGGAAAATTGTCTGTGCCGTCAATGATAAAATCATAGTCGGCGATTAAATCCGTGATGTTGCTCGCATCCACAAACTCTTGATAAGTGTTGACTGTCACTTCCGGGTTTATGGCGTTCATGCTTTCTTTTGCGGAAAGAACTTTTGCCTTGCCCACATCCGGCGTGGAGTGGATCACCTGCCGCTGAAGATTGGAAAGATCAACCTCGTCGGCATCGGCAATACCGATAGTGCCAACACCTGCGGCTGCAAGATACAAGGCGGCGGGTGCACCCAAACCACCTGCGCCTATTATCAGAACCTTGGCATCCATCAGTTTTTTCTGCCCCTTCGCTCCGACTTCCTGTAGTATTATGTGGCGGGAATATCGCTCCAACTGCTCATTGCTAAAAGCCATATTGCCCCCCACCCATAAAGTACAGGAATTCCACGATGTCTCCGGCATTGAGAGAAGTCTCGGCGAATGCCCCGCTCTCCACAAACTCATCGTTGACGGAAACAGTCACATACTGCGGCGTTTCCACTTTTTCCAGTTCTATCAACTGCGCAACGCTCAGACCATCGGCGTATTCTTTTTCATTGCCCGATACAGTAAGCTTCATTTTATGTTTCTCCTTGGTTTTCAACTTTTTTAACAATCAGATTATAGGTTCCGTCCCCGTTGTCTGCGAGTTTGATAATCCGGTGCCCCTCTTCTTTGATGCTGCGAGGCACGTTTTGCACAGGCTCGCCATCGTTTAAACGAATAGAGAGAACTTGACCCTCTTCCAGTTCTTCAAGCGCAACCTTCGCTTTCACAAAGGTCACGGGGCATACCACATCGGTGATGTCTATGCTTTCATCTATGGCAAAATCATCCATGATAAGCAACCTCCATTTCGGTTTTGAATGCATCCCAGCCCGTGCGGTCAATGGCTATGCGAAATCTCTCGCTGGGTTTTGCGTGCTTGTCAAAAAAAGCGAGTGCCGCATCCGCCACACGGAACAAAATTTCCTTGTCTCGGATAATAGGCAAAAATTGCTCGCCTTTAGCAATCTGGTTGCCGAAAAGCCCGCCGAAAGAGAGAATGTATCCCGGCTCGCCCTTCCATGCATCAAAGGGGCAGGATTTCACACACCGCCCGCAATTATTGCATTTGGATTTATCAAGCACAATTTCGTTGTCAATTTTGGCAATTGCGCCCTCGCGGCAAGCCTTGATGCACACGCCGCATAAGGAACAGCTTTCCTTAACAAATTCAATGGTATAGCCGCCCTTTACACCCAAATCATTTTCCTCAGCTTTCAAGCAGTTGTTCGCACAGCCGGTAATGCCAAATTTGAACTTGTGCGGCAATTCCTTCCCAAAGTACCGCTCGGAAATTTCCACCCCCAGCGGGTAAGTATCTATACAGCCCGAAGGACAGACCGCATTGCCCTGACAGGCGGTAACCGTCCGCACCCTTGGGCCGCAAACGCCGGTGTTCACCCCGCCCGCTTCCAGTTCGGCCTTGACCTGCTCAACGTCCTCCAGTTTGATAAAAGGAATTTCCACCCCCTGCCGTGAGGTCAAGTGGATATGCCCATCTCCGTATTTTTTGCTGATATCGGCAATGGCGAGCAACTGGCCTGCCGTCAGATTGCCACCAACAACTTTCAACCGCAGGGAGAAATTATTTTTCTGCACCTGCCGCATAAAACCGCCATTCTTCAACGCTTTATAATCAATTGCCATATTCATCTCCTATTAGAACCTTTCTTTTATGGTGCGAAAGCCACCGTGAGATACGGATTTTTTGGAAAAATTTTAGCAACAACAAAGTCTGTTGCTGGAGAACACTCGACAGCACAGGTGTTTAGAGAACGATGTTTTGTTGCTCAAAGCCATAATCAGGCTTAAATATAGCAAAAAAGAAGTGGCTTGTCAACCCCTAAAACGACAGCCCTAAAACGACAGGGATTATATTCTCAAATTACAAAAAATTTCACATGCACCTTAAATTTTTTGTACTTTTTCTGTAAATTTAATGTATATTTAAAATTATGATCCAAAGAACGGAATATTTGAATAAACTCATAGCTTTTAAGGATTCTGAGCTTATAAAGGTTGTAATGGGTATAAGGCGTTGCGGAAAGTCAACTCTGCTAAAACTTTATATTGATTATCTGCATTCCATAGGCGTTCCGCAAAAAAGGATTATATTCATAAATTTTGAGGATTTTGAAAACTCAGAACTTGCCGACCCTAAAATTTTGCATAAATACATTGCAGAAAAAACCGGAGCAGAAAAAACGCACTATGTTTTCTTGGACGAAATTCAAGTTGTTCCGAGTTTTGAGAAAGTGATAAATAGCCTGAACTTGCGAAAAAATATAGATTTATACATAACCGGCTCAAATGCGTATTTTTTGTCTGGTGAACTTGCCACATTCCTGTCTGGGCGTTATGTTTCAATTGAGATGATGCCGCTTTCTTTTAAGGAATATTGCTCTGCATTCAAGGATATTGACCGCGAAAAACTTTTTGAGAATTACATAAATTTCAGCTCTTTTCCTTATGCTATGGAACTTGGTTTTAACAGAGAGAAGATAAACGATTATCTGGCAGGCATAATGAATACCGTTATTCTGAAAGACGTGGTTCAGAGAAAAAAAATAAGTGAAATTGCAGCTCTGGAAAGGCTTGTAAAATTTATCTTTGGCAATATAGGCTTCTTAACTTCAACAAAAAAAATATCCGACACACTGAAAACCTTTGGTTTCAAAATTTCCGTGCAAACGGTTGAAAATTACTTGGCAGCTTTGCAAGACTGCTATGTGATTTACAAGGTAAACCGTTTGGATGTAAACGGCAGAGAATACTTAAAGGCAAATGATAAATACTTTGTTGCAGACTTGGGGATTAGGCGTTATCTTTGGGGTGATAAGAGAAAGGACTACGGTTCAATTTTGGAAAACATCGTATATTTGGAACTCATCAGAAGAGGCTATGAGGTTTTTGTAGGCAGGCTTGGAAATTTGGAGATAGATTTTATAGCTTTCAGAGATGGCATCCCTTCATATTATCAAGTTGCTTATACGGTTCGTGAAAAAAGCACCCTTGAACGGGAGCTGGCTCCATTGGAAAAAATAAAGGACAATTACGAAAAATTCATAATAACCATGGACCGCGGCACAAGCAACGATAACGGCATAAAAACCATAAATGCTCTGGATTTTTTGACTTCAAACCCTATGTAAACCACACGGTGCTAGGCACCATTGGCTTCAGATGGGTTATTATGCGATTTGAGTTCTTCGGTGTATTTGCGTCTCCGATAGCATCGAGCCAAGGTTTTTCTTTATGGGTCTTTTCGCTAAGTTCGGCTCCTGTCATGGCACCATAATCCTCAATAGTTCGATTGATGTATCCCTTATATGACAAGGGAATTTTTTTCTTTGATAAAAGGCTATCGGGGATCATCCTTTTATTTATAGAGAAATGCCCTTTATGTACATTCCATAAGTCACGGCATACTATAACTCTTCATAAAAAAAATCCCAAATCTACGCCCCATCGCTAAGACACAAATAAACGCTCACTGCCCCAAGTTTCGCCGCTTGCCAAGGCTAGCGGCGGCACTCCGTGCTTAGTCCTGGAGACAACGAACTGAAAACACGTTGCCCTTACCGTAGTCGTACCAACCGGCGGTCTCGCGGTCGTAGTCCATGCCCCGGAGGTAAGCGTCGTTGCCGGTGTCCTCGATCTCTGTGGAACTCCACCAGATGCCGTAGCTGCCGGCACTGAGGAAATTGCCACCAGAGCTGCCGTAGCCGCCCGGCAGGGCCGAAAACCCGTAAGTGTCCTCGCACAAATATGAATTGCCTGAACCAGAAGGACCGCAACCATACCAGCCTGTTGTGGACTTCAACTTAGTTGCGTCGTCGCCTAACCCATTCCACTCCGCTTGGCTGGGCAAATGCCAGCCAGAGGGGCAAACGCCTTTAGCAGTTGCCCAATCATACAAGCGGCCGTATTGAGCGCAGTTGGAAGAATTGTTATCATAGCAGGCGGAAGTGCCTGCACCGGGGTCGTAATTCAAATTCTCAGCCATCCAAATTCGGCCATTTATATTAACTGTTCTATAGGTTTGACCGCCACAAGACATTGAGTTACCATAAACGGACGGATTGGGACAGCTAATGAACAGCGGAAGTTCATCCACATTCTCGCCGCCGCAACCAAAAATCGCTAAAACAGCACACACTGAAAACAAAAACTTCTTCATAGATTTACCCCTAAATTAAAGCCAAATGTGCGGTTGGAAAAATAATCCCAATGTCTAACCAAGCCATAGTCATAAAACATACCTATGTAAAACATGCCTATATCAAAGCCAAAGCCCGTGCTGATACCAATATCAAGATCGTCGCATTCAATATCCCCGCCAAGGCATATGCCAAAATACGGACCAGCATTAAGCCTGAGCGCAGAAAATTTAGGCGATAGCAGCAAAGGAATTTCAATATTATGCAAAGTCGCAACTGTGCCAGCGTCATCTTTCGCTCCTTTTTGGATATACATAACACCGAACTGGATATGAAACCAGCTAATAGAAGCTATGTTAGAAGCTATGTCAAGAACCAAACCCCCTTGAAAACCCAAGGTGGGATTATAAGAATGATTATTATCTACGTTCATATGCGAAAAATTCAACCCACCCCTAAAACCCAGAGACACTATTTTCCTGCCTCCCTCATCACCAGAACCGCCTTCCTCTTCCTCATCGGCAACCGGCTGCGTATAAGGCTCATCAACCACACACTCATCATTAGCCGCCTTAGCCTTCAACTCATTTATAAGATCATTCACATTAAGCCCGCTGATAATGCCCGGAAGCTTTTTGACATCCAAACTGCCGCCAGCAGATGCCGCATTCATAACATTCTGCAAAAATTTCTCAATGGGCTTAATATACTCATCTGCGCCATCAGGCAATTTCTTCTTGATGCCGTCAATCGTGCACTCCTTCATAAACGGCACAGGCTGCGGTGCCGCACCCTTCTTGCCAAAAGGAGACATAGCCAAAGCCATATCCTTGGCCAAGGTGCCCGAACAATCCTTCAACTGCGGGAGAATGCTGCTCTGTATCTTGGAAAGAATCTCGTTGATGTTCAGCTTGTTTGAGCACTCCTTTTGGGCTGCCAATGCCATTGGGGGAACAACGGCTGGCACGGGAGTTGCGGGAGGAGGCGCAGGCGTTTGGGGCTGCAATTGAAAAAGCTGGCTGACAAGCTCATTGGAAGCACGGGCGAGGTCATCTAGGGATTTAAGAGAACGGTCCAAAGAGGCGGTTCTGATTGCCTCGGCATCGGAGGTCTTTATTATGCGGGCAAAGATGGAATAGGAGCCAAACACCTCGGTAAGGCTCACTACGCAAACATAGTCCGCGCCATGCCGCTTGCCCGTCTGGGATATTTGGCTTACACCCTCCTCATTGTTTTTCGCAAGCTCCTTGTAAAAGGTTTCCGAATCCTTTATCTCCGCATACTTGTCGCTTTGCGTAATTGACGCAAGCAGCTTGTTGCCAAAGGACTTGTTTATGTTGGCTTCGCTGGCGCCGAACACATAGACGGCTATTTTTTCTGGTTGCTCCTGCGCAAATGCGCTCAAAAAGCAGGCAAAAACGAGAGCGAGAGCATATTTGTTATAGCTCATAACGAACCTCTTTGTTTAGGGGAAATTCTGGACTTATGGATGGGAAAAAAATGGGTATGTTTAATATAGATTTTTTTCGAGCCGTTGTCAAGATTTTTTTTGAAGGCATTTTTTTTGAAGGCATTGTTAAAACTTTTCCCCCATAACTAGCTTAACGAACTCCCCTACCTCACTGAATTCCTTATATACGGAGGCAAAACGAACATAAGCTACGGCATCTGTTTTGAAAAGTTCTTTCATAACCAAATCGCCTAATATAGCGTAAGAAACTTCCTGATGGTCAAATTGCACAAGGTTTCCTTCAACTAATTTTGCAATCTCCTCCATTTTCTCGGAACTCACAGGACGCTTTGCGCAGGCCCTCCTTATGCCGGAAATCAGTTTTTCGTGCTTAAAGGGCTCCCGCCTCCCATCTCGCTTGGCAACGGTTAAATTTGCTTTTTCCACATATTCGTAAGTCGTAAAACGGTGGGAACATACAAGGCACTCACGGCGCCGCCGCAAAGCACCACCACTTGTACGGGTTTCTATAACTTTATCGTTGTCTGCTTTGCACTGGGGACAAATCATACAACAAATGTAGAAAAATTATCTAGCTTACGCTCCCGTGCCATTCCTTTTGCTTATGCTTCTTTGCGCAGCTTCCTTCGCTCAAGTTCAAGGCGAAACCCCTGCCTTAACCCCCTTTGCTAACGAACTCGGAACGCACCTAATTGCAA
Source organism: Candidatus Fibrimonas termitidis (assembly GCA_001462245.1). GTDB lineage: Bacteria > Fibrobacterota > Fibrobacteria > Fibrobacterales > Fibrobacteraceae > Fibrimonas > Fibrimonas termitidis. Next base: position 6,824 of record LIUG01000158.1, on the reverse strand, counting down.
TGCCTACCTACACTTACAGCAGAATGCCCGGAGCGCTGTGGCTAGCGGAGGAAGAAATTTGGAGACCCGATAAATGGAGAAACCGACGAATTTTCGATCGTTTTGTTCCGATAATGGATTGGGAAACAAGGCAAAATAATATCTGGTTTTACACCGGAAATGAAATTGGAGACGAGCTTTGGCAAGAATTAGCCGGCACAAACAACGAACCTAATAGAACTCCCATGCTATACGGAGGCATAGCTACCCCACCCTTCGGCGGTTTTTACACCATGGCACAGTTCAATCAAATAGACCATTTTAGCGAAGCCACCTTTGATACCCGCAAAGAGCGGATAAATTCGCAGAAATTTGCATGGTTCGGGGAAAATTTGCCCGCATATTCCGGGATTTATGGCGGATTTGGCTATAGCGGCACCGGAGATTTCTTTAAAAACGCATCTATTTTAACCGGTTCCGAGTATCTCTGGGCTTGGAACAAAAAAGAATGGGTTCCTATTCGCATAAGCCCAAGAACCGAAGCGAATGCCGGTTTTTATTTTATGGAAAAAGAAGTTGAACTGCACGCCGCTGCGGAAAAATTCCAAATTCAGGACTCCGCTGCGGAAGACCGCAAAAACTTTGGAATGAGGGTCAAAGGCAAAAACACCGGTGCCGGCATATACGCAAGCCAAACCAAAGACGATGAGAACGCTATTATTTGGCTGGATTTCAATCATAGCTTTCTGCAACACTTTACAAATGAAGGAGTTATAGAATTCTACTCCCGGCAAAGCACCGGAGCAGACAGCCTTGAATTTGCTATTACCGATAGCTTGGAATACAAAATAGGCATAACTAAAACTACCGATTTAATCATAGGGCTTTTGCTTAGAACAGGTGGCGTAAAGCTATATAGTGAAACGAGTTACGAATTTAAGCCTCTCTCTATGAAAACAAGGGCATATCAAAACTATGCCTATGATTTTCAATCCATAGGCTTTGATGGCGAGGTAGCTTATAAATCCCGTATAGCAGAGGCGGGGGCTGCGTATTCAAAGGAATACTTCGGTTATCATCGCTGGGAACGGATTGCTTACGAAGCCGAGCCGGTGGAGAACTCGGCTAAGTTATTCTTTAAATACCGCTTCTTTGAAAATTTAATGCTTACGCATGAATGGGTTTATCGCGACAACCCTGCAACGTGGTTCTGGAATGCCCAAATAGAGCAAAGAATTCCAAAATTAAACGCCTCGCTTTATGCGGTTTGGCTGAACGCCCTCTCTAAAAACAATAAGGATTTTGACTTTGGCGGTGTAAACAGAACTAGGTTTTATTGCGGAGCTAACCTCTCATTCTGATCAATTCGTTGTAGGCTTCCATAGTCTTATTGCGAATTTCCAGCATCAGGTTAAAGGCGACCTTTGCCTCGCCAACTGCAAGCATAACCTGATGAACATCCTTGATTTCTCCGGCTACCATCTTTTGAATGGACTGGTCGGCGTAGTTCTGCATATGATTTACATCAGTTAAAAAACCGGTGAGCATTTCACCGAAGTTAGGAGCATCTGCCTTTTGCGGCCCCATGCGCTTAGGGTCCAAACCCGGATTCAGCGGCTGAACCGTATCGCTCAGCGGCTTTGAGTTTGAAACAGGAGTTCTTATATCGCTATACATATCTACCTCTAAGTTAGAAATTATGCCCTTACATCTATGAAGTTTCCAAGTTCGCGAACGGGTAAGCCCTCTGCACTCCTTTCACGCAAAGCGCCTACCCGTTCTTCCATTGATCCGTCAAAATCTGCGGCAACCATCCTAGTTCTATTTTCGGCTTTTACGGCAGAAACTTTAGCGGTTGTTGGAGCCGCAGGCCCCAGCCCCATATCCTTTCTTTTAGACTCCAAAAGCGCACGCCAGTCAGTTTGGGCCGTGTCTTTGGCTGCGGTGCTGCTTTGCCTAGCTCTTGCGCCGTCCCGCAATTCCATGAATTTTTGAACATCTATTTTCATTTTCTTACCTCAAGCCCTTAATTCGCCAAATCCAAAGCCTTCATCAACATGGATTTTGTGCTGTTGAAAGCCGTTGTGTTTGCCTCATATGCCCTTGTAGCCGTTATCATATCCACCATTTCTTCCACTATATTCACATTCGGCATATGGAGGTAGCCGTTTTCGTCCGCATCCGGGTGATCCGGGTTGTAAACCAGTTTGTCCGGCCCTTCGTCTTGCCTTATTTCCTGAATTTTTACGCCGCTTCCTATGTTTTCCCTAGAAAGAGGCCATTCGGGTTGAGGAATGCGGATATGCCCGGGTTCGGTCTTTGTGCCACGGATTTTGTTTTGCTCCTTTACCAAGAATTGGTCAAATTCCTGGGGGTCTGCCTCTAGGATAACGTGCTGCCTTCTGTAGGGGCCGCCGTCCGGGGTGCGGGTTGTTTCCACGTTCGCAATGTTTGAGGCAATTACATTTTGCCTCACACGCTGCGCCCTTAAGCCCGTTGCGCTTATATTCAAGCCGGAAAATAAACCTACCATCGCCATAAATTACTCTCCTCTGCTTCCTTTGATAGCTTCGCCTATTGTGCCGCTGCGGTCTCTTATGAATGCAGTTGCAAAATTAAAAGCGATCTCGTTTTCTGCTAATTTTCCCATTTCAATATCTATATCCACATTGTTTATTTCGCCGGGGGTTGTGGGGTCTTCTACCCTATATCCTTCGCTTTTTACATGTTCCAGTTCGGGGCGGCCTAAAAATAAATGGTTGCCGTCGGTGCGTTTGCCCGCCAAATTAAGTTCCTTGTCCAATGCTTTGCGAAGTTGCTCTTCAAAAGAAACCTCTATGCGGCGGTATCCCGGAGTGCTTACATTAGCGATATTGTTAGCTATTGCCCTGCCCCTATGGGTATAAGCGTCCAATCCCTTGCTCGCCACAGGGATGCTCGTCTTGTCTAAAATGGCTAGTTTTGTGAGCATAGTAACCTCATAGATATTGTATGCAAAAAGCGTGCCAGTTTTATTCTTCTAAAACCCCATCCTCACCGACATGTTCAATAAGCCCTCCATTGGGCGCATATTGCTCAAAATTGCATAATAAATAGCTATGCTGGCGTTTGAAATGCCTTGTTCCCACCCAAAACCATAGGAGAGAACCGGTTCCCATCCGCTGAACGGCGCCCTGTTTCTGTAAATTCCGTTTTGCCCGAATATGTGCAAAGCCGAATTTTTTAACCCATGCCACTGAAAATCCATCTCCGAAAGCCCATAAGCCCTCGTTCTGATGCTGCGAGGGGGCAAAGCGATAAAATCATTGCGACCCCCGACAAAATATAAATCTTCTTTTGCCCAGTCCTTTGCCGGCAACATTCCAAAACCCTTCGCAGCCAAAAGCAAGGTCCAGTTCTTTGAAAAAGGCTGATAGTACTCCCCGTTCAAGCCAATTGCTGCAAATTTTGAAAACTCTGCGGAAATTTCCGTAAACAATCCCTTGAATGCGAGCGGGATTTTGTCCCTGCTGTCATAACTTAGCGAGAGGGAAGAGAATAAATCGTCGTTTTTGTAGCCGCCGCCAACGGAGTATTGCCATTCCCAGTTCAATTTTTGGATGTATTTTAAATCCGCATTTCTTTGCCTTGTTGAATCGTATTCCAAAAATTCTCCGTGAAGTTTCAGAGAGCCGTTTAAGCCCAAAATAAAGGGTTCTTTATAAGACATCTCCGCCAAGCGATAATTTTCCGAATTTTCGCCGCCAAATGAAAAATCTCTAGCCGTGCCCAATATATTCAATAATTGCACCCTTAAAAGCCCGCTAAAATCACCGCTTTCCGCATCGTAGGCAACGGAGGCTTCCGCAAAATTCGATGTTGCATCCGTTAAATCAAAAACCGGGACAAGGCTGTTTCTGTTCGCTATGCGATAAATTTTAGCATCACTGTTTTTTGAAAAATATCCAAGCCTGAGCAACGAGCTTTCCGCTCTGGGAACCTCTGAAAGAACAACCGGGCTACCCGCCTCTATCTGCGCCAATTTCGCAAACACAACGGAATCCGTTTTGCCTTTCCTATACTGAACCGCCGAATTCCAAACCCAAGCCGCATCGCTTTCTATATAAGGCGCAGCATACAACGCCACCGCCAAAACTCCGACCAGCCAACTCTCAACTCTCAACTCTCAACTCTCAACTATACTTAAGCAAACTCCGCGCTTTCTCCTTCACAAGCTTATGAATACGCATTTCCGCCTCATCGCCGCGTTCGGTATCTTTAACGCTGACCAAAGGCAGCAAAAGCGGGCTGTTGAAAAAGGTTCCCAGCGGGATTGGGTTTTTGCGGCAGAATACGGCCTCTACATAGTCACGGGCATCGTCTTGCAATTTGTCGCAGACTTCGGTTTCGCCTTTTTGGAAAGCATTGTATAGGTCCACGAAAATTTTTGCCGCTTCCGGAATGTTTGCGGTTGCGCTGATTAAGCCTGTGCCGCCAAATTCAAGCATATCTATAAAGGCACCGTCTTCACCGGATACAACGGTAAAGTCAAGGTTTTTGGTCTGCTCAACTATGCTCTTTGTGTCTTCGCAGAATTTTTCGCCGATGCGGAATTCAACGGCTTGTTTTAGGCCGATTATGTTTTTGTCTTCGGCGAGTTTTATTATGGTGTTGGGGTGCATATAGTTGGCTGTGCGTCCGGGCACATTGTACATCACAATTTTTGCGCCGGTTTCCCTGCTCAGGGCTTTGAAGTGGGCGTAAATGCCCTCTTGCGGGGGGGTGTTGTAGTAACCCGTGAGGCAAAGCATGGGAACTTCGGCTATTTTTAAAATCTCCTGTATTATTTCAATTGATTCCTTTGTGCTGTTTGAGCCTGCTCCGGCGATTATCGGCGCTCTGCCATCTACATAGTCCAGCACGAACTTTATGAAATCCAAATGCTGCTCAGTGCTAAGGGTTGCGCTCTGCCCGGTTGTTCCCACAGGAGCAAAGCCGTGTACACCCGCCTCTATAAGGTCGTCTATCATTTTTTTGGTTTTTTCATAATCTATGGAATTATATAAACAAAGGGGGTCATCGCTTTTCAACGGCGTAAAAAGGGCGGGAAACACCCCGCGCAACTGGGAAGAAGTGGTAATTTGCATGGGGGGAATATAGTAATTTCAGTTTTTTATTTTGGAAATAAATAAATTCCTCATTTCTTCACTCGGAGAATAGAGAAGATTTAAGACATTTTCCTTTGCCGTATTCAATTTGTTTTTCAAATCCATGTCTTCAACGTATGCGAATAAACTTGCGGCTGATCTTTCGAGATAAGCCAAATCTTTTACCAATTGGCAGAGTTCTTCTTTGGTTAAAACCTCTATTTTCGCAAATTGTTTTTCCGTTTGCTGTATAAGAACTGCCATTTCGCCTTTTTGCAAATCTATGCTTGCTTCTTCGGTTTGCCTGTATGCAGCCTGCTTTTCTTTTAATGCAGTTTTATGTTCTACAACTTTGCCGTCTTGAGAGATAAAAACCAGAGTTCCATCAGTAGCCAATAGCCTAATAGCATTATTTAAAACCGCATCGGGATTTGAAAAATTTTCAGAACTATTCATTATGCAAAAATCAAAATAATTTTCCTGCAAGGATGAGTTTTGCGGCGGCATTACGTGCAAATTCAAGTTTTCCGCAGCATCTCCGTATTCCTGCAAAAACAAGAGCCATTCATTGCTCAATAAATTGTTGGAAACACAGTGCACCGTGTTCTCTTTGTTGAAATCCCTTGCTACGCTTGTTAAAAAATAACTCAGCAATCCTTGCTCTGCGCCTAACTCCAAAATATTATACGGACAGTGTTTTTGGCATAGGCTTTTTATCAGCTTGCCTATAACTTCCAAAATGGAAATGAGGCTCTGCGGGTTTTGTGGAATTTTTGAAAGCTTATCGTAATCTGTTGCAATTTTGTTAAAAATGCTAAAAATAGATTCCGTTTTATAATTCAATTCATTTTCAACGGGAAGCTCGCTTAAATTTTCGTTGTAATCTTTTAGCGAAAACAATAATACGTCTTTGTTTTCACCGGTTTCAGAAGCGTAAAAATTAAAATTGTCTCTTATAATTTTCATTTTGGAACCTCAAACAATAAATGATTTATTCTATTTGCAATCAAATCCCAATCATAATGGCTTTTAGCGAATTGAACGGATTTTTGCGGAGCGTTTTGCAAAAGCTTTTTATCGGAGCAAACTTCTAAAAGAATTTTTGCAAGAGCATTATAATTTCCTATAGGGAATATTCTACCGCAATTTTCATTGTCCGTAATGTCGTTTGCCGCATCTATATTGCTGGTAATTGTGTAACAGCCGTGGAACAACGCTTCTGCGGTTACATTCGGCGCACCTCCTTCAATTATGGAAGTTAAAGCGAAAATTTTCGCTTTGGCATATTCCCGGTATAGTTTTTCCTTGTCTGTGATATT
>LIUG01000158.1:0-261 GCA_001462245.1 Candidatus Fibrimonas termitidis | reverse complement strand
TAGTTTTTCCTTGTCTGTGATATTACCTAAAAATTCAATTCGTTTTTTCAAATGCGGAAATTTTTTAAAATAACTGTACGTAAATCCTTGGAATTTATTTTCCACTGGTCCGGCAAGGCGAAGTTTCCAACCGGGAAATCTATCTGCCATACCGGCAAAAGCTAGCAAAAGTATCTCGTTTGCTTTCTGTTTTGTTCCTATACGACCAACGGTTAAGATTATATCATCTTTTGAACTATTATACCCCCCCCCTCCCCCCTC
>LIUG01000157.1 GCA_001462245.1 Candidatus Fibrimonas termitidis | reverse complement strand
CCAGATTTTTAGTTCTACTATGAACTGCTCATTGTTGTAATCAATTATTACATCCGTGCGTTCGCAAGCCTGCCGACGAATTTGCATACATGGGCTTGCCACCCCGCCCAAGCGGGGAATTTGTCTTAGCAAAATTGAAAAGTGAAGGCGGATGTCCCAATGCGGAAAACAGGGCCTCAATCTTGGATGCAACGAACAGATAGTAAGTCAGACTTATCGTATGTAGTGCGGTAGGCGTAATCGAGATACCAGAGTATGTGAAAACCGTAAGCCTCGTCGCCGATGAGGAAATCGCCATCGGCATTGTCCTCCTCCTCTGAGGAACTCCACCAAAAGCCGTAGTCTCCGGCATAGTTGAAGCCGGCCTCTTTGAAGAGTGCATCATTGGACTGGAAGTAGCCACCCGGGAGGGCAGAAAAACCGTACTTGTCAGTCCCGCTGCCGTCGGAGAACCAGCCGCTGGACGCTTTAAGATACTGGCCCGCTATATCGCTGCCGTAGCCGCCGGTGCCAAGGCGGCCGAGAAGGCCATCGCCGCCATTACGCTCATCCACCCAGCGGAGCAACTCATCCCAGTCATCATTGCTTGGCAAATGCCAACCGGAAGGGCAAACCGTCTTAGCCGTTTCCCAATCATACAAGCGGCCGTATTTTGCGCAATTGGCAGGGTTATCATCATAACATTTGCTACCCGGAACATTGATATTCAAATTATGCTTCATCCACACTTGGTTGCCGATGGTCACAGGTACAATGGTATTGGAGCCGCCGCCGCTGGACGATGACCTTCCGCCGCCAACGGACGAACTGGAACCGCCACTGCCTTTGCCGGGTGTTAGCGTTGTATTTATAGTCAGCGTTTGGCCATCAATAAAGGTAATTGGACCGGATATATTCGTGATGCCGCCCGATGCGTTTACGGTTACATTAAATGTGGTTTCAGAGTTTGAGGGTTTAAGCTTAAGTGTGCCTGCCTCCGTTGTTACCGTTCCAGTGCTTGTTTTCGTTGTGCCGCTTTCTTTTACGGTTAATACATAGCTGTCCCCAACCAATGCATCTCCGGTTCTAATGAAGATGGAAGTTCCACCCCAAGCTGTTACTGTCAGACTGCTGCCGCTCAGTGTATATGAAGCCGTTTGAGGCGCAAACAGTCCTGATAAATCCGGAGTAGTGTTATACAAAATTTCAGCTTCAGATTGGCTATATCCGAGATTAACAATGGCTTGTATTATGGCTGCCCTCAATTGCGATTGTGTATACCACTCTGATGTTGAAAGTCCCAAAGTTGAGGCATCATCCTCAAATAATGCTCCGCTGACTTGAGTAGGAGTGAGCGTCAAATTGCTTCCGTTGGTGGAATATGTTCCTTTTATTAATTCGATGTTGTATTCCGACATTGTAAAGTTGCCATTATTCAGAACCAATATATCTCCATCATCTGAACTGACCCATGTTCCGTTAAGAGTGTTATTCCCGCCGCCCGGGGTGTTGGGGGTAATATTCAGCGTGTAGGTTGCGCCGTCCGCTGTGCCTGTATACGTTGCTGTGTTACCGTCGTTAGGATCAATGATAGGCTCTTCGTAGATAGGATCGTCATCGTTGGTGCCACCGCCGCCGGAAGAGCAGGAAGTTAGTGTCTGAACCCCGATGCCCCCGATGAAGAGGATAAAGAGGATGTGAAGTAGGGGCAAGGCGTGCCTTGCCCTGTTTGCTGTCTTGTTCATAATGAACTCCTTTGTTGAGGGGAAAATTCTGGATTTATGGGTGGAAAAAAACGGAAGATTTAATACATTGTTTTTTTGGCGTATGTTCATTCTTACGTCATTTCTTCGCAAAAAAGTGCTAGGCCGGACCTGCACTCCAAGCTCCTATTGCCCTATTTCGGGTATTATACGCCATATAGGCGTAAATATAGAAAATTCTCACTGTTGTTCCATTAAAAAGGGAAAAGCCTTGCCCAGCCGTGAAATATGCGGTGCGATACGATTTTCATGTTTTTTTGTGGGACAACAGTGAGAAAAAGCAAATATGTTTTTTGCCATGTGTAAAAGATACAAATTTCTATCTTTACAAATAAGACCCGCAAATACAAGGTATAGATGAAATTTTCCGTCAAAATCCAACCTAAAAGCAGCAAAGAAGCCGTAGAGCAGCTTGCAGACGGCTCCTATAAAATTTTCGTTCATTCCCCACTTGATAATTTTACCCCCCTCTCCAAAGTTTTTAAATGCTCAAGAGCCATAAATTTTAGAAAGTAAGAATTGTCGTTTGTATCTTGCGATTCCCTTAAAGAGGCTATATATTCCGCTCTATCTTCTAAAAAGACTTTTGTGGGAACAATTTTGAAATAGAACTGCAAAAAATTCATTATCAACCTTGTAACTCTGCCATTGCCGTCTGCCCAAGGATGAATGGTAACTAAATCCAGATGAGCGTTAAATGTTATTTCATACAATTCCCTTAGGCTTTGAGAATTTGCATTTAATTTTCTGTTCAAATTTTCGCAAAACTCATTTATTTTTTCCGGAATTTTCAGATAATTCATATAAGATTTTCCACTTGTTCCGGCAGTTACTCCACATAATCTAAAATCACCTTTGCTCGCATCAAAATTTCCACCTGGAGTACTATAAACACTGCCTGTGCTTTTCATAACTAAAGCATTTAATTTTTTTAAGAAATCCGGTGAAAATGCGAGTTTTTCTTTCGCACGTTCCATTGCGAACATATAAGCGTCTTTTAGATCTGTATTCATTAAGTGATGCAATAACGGTTTGCCTTTTGCGGTAAGCCCGTTTTCAAACAGCAGTTCGGTTTCTTGTTCCGTGAGAGTTGAACCCTCTATTGCGGTTGAGTGCGTTATTATTGAATAAATCGCAAATTTTTCATAATCCAAATTTTCCCGCAAATGCAGGCTTTCGAACTGCTCCGTTTTTCGTTCTATTTCCAGCCAAATATCTTTTACATCCATTTGCATAGTGTAATTATAGTAAATTCCATAATTTCTATCTTTACAATAAGACCTGCAAATACAAGGTATAAATGAAACTTTCCGTCAAAATTCAACCTAAAAGCAGCAAAAAAGCCGTAGAGCAATCATTCCTCACCTATAGACGGAAAGGCTAACACAGCAGTTGTGGAAGTTCTGGCAAAGCATTTTAAAGTAGCAAAGAGCAATGTAAAAATCGTTAGCGGGGAAAAGAGCAGGAATAAAATTGTAGAAATTAAAGTTTTCCTAAAATATGCCGATATAATAGCAAAAGGAGGCTGCTATGTATTTCAACGGCATAGGGCGTATATCGGATTACGTCAAAACTGTCCAGTTCGAGCAGAAGTGGCAGCAAAAGAAAATTGAAATTTCTGCAAAGTCAAAAGACAGCAATCCGGTTTCGGCATTTTTAAAATCGGATAACGACTTTTTTAAAACCAAAAAG
>LIUG01000156.1 GCA_001462245.1 Candidatus Fibrimonas termitidis | reverse complement strand
TATATCATACTCAGCGATAAATAGGGATTTTGCAAGAACTTAATTCCAGTATTCCCCCAAAAGTGAATCAAAACGCCGGGAAAGGCCGGCAAGTTCGCTCCGGTACTGTTCGTAGGCATTGGCTGCGATGCGGGTTCTTTCCTGCTTGTCCTGCAGGTAGCGCTCCGTTTGTTCCAGGAGATCGCTTCCGTCCCATGCAAGGGGGATATATGTTTCGTAGGGGATATAGACATTGGGCCAGGTGATAAGGTGCGACATGGAAGGTTTGAAAAGCAGGCTTCCCGCGAGGATTGCCTCAAAGTCTCTAAAGCATACTTCGCCCCATCCAAAGGGAGAAAGGGTTATTTTGGAATCGGCCAGCTCCCAGTAATACCGCTTTTGGGGAACCATGCCGGTTAGAAAGAGTTCCCGCTTTTGGGGAGCAAGCCCTGAGATTCGATCAATAAACAGCCGGCGCTGGTATGCAATGGAGGGACAGACAACCGGATCGATGCGGGCATGGACTGAAATGCTCCGCCCATTGCCGGAAAAATCCTTGAGGCCCTTACCTGTCCCCAAGCCGGGATGTTCCGCACGGCTTAGGGGTTTTCCTCCCATAAGCTGGCCAATGACAGGCAGGCCCGCCCTTGCCATGATCGTCCCCATGCGCTGGGGCAAATGATAGCGGGGATAGGTTCCCACGCCGATATTCCAGGAAAGCTCCGGGCGTCGTGCGTTTTCTTCCGTTATTTCACCGCAGTTAATATATTCCGGGTTATCGGTAATGCCGTACTTGTTGTGGTAATAATCGGCAAAGAGGTTTTTCCCGTACAGGTTTTTCCGGTAATTGCCGCGATCCGTAAAAATTGATTTGTAGAAGAGTCTGTCCACATAGGGCAGAAGATCCAGCCTGTTGTTTCCCGCTTCCGGCTGCCCGCAAAAAAAAACGATTGTTTTGTACCTGTTCCGTAGTTTTTGTAACAATGCCAGTTCCGTTTCTTCCATGTCGCGCGGTTCCCGGTGTTGGAAAAAACGTTCCATAAAGAGGATCCTGTTTTTATCGTGCTTAAGACACCAGTCTTCTGATTGCGTAAAACAGAAAAGATTTTTTCCGGAAGTCTTTCTCAGTTCCCGGTTTTTCAGGAAGAAGGGAACCATGGTATGAAACAGGGAAATCCGTTCATAACAGGCAAGGATCGTTATCATTTTATTCCGTCAAGCAGCCATTGTATGAATATTTCCATCCGTTTATTTAATGCCGTAGGTATATCCACATGCTTGGCGATAAAATCGGAAACTTCCGCGCCGGCCAGACAGTACAGCGCCAGTCCTTCCTCTACCGGTTCAATATAGAGCAGGACGGTCATCACTCTTTCTTTAACAACCGGAATGGGCCCGTAGGTAAGGGCCTTAAAATTATTGATCTTGTATAGTATACCCCGTTGATCGCTTTGAAGGGTAATTTCAAAATAGCAATTTCCAAAGCGAACGTCGGTAAGGCGGGCATGCATGTTTTTTATTGCCGGAACTGATCCTGCCGGAGGGGGATCGGGAAGAAACGCGTTAATTTTTCCCGGCCCTTCAACGCGAACGGCATCTGTAAAAAGAGGCAAATTCTTTTTGCTGGTGGCCGAATAATACGTTCTTCCCTTTAGATCCCGTATTTTTTCAAGGGCGTTAAAAATATTTACAAGGCCGATGTTTTTGCGGGGGATAATTCGCAGGGCTTCCACAAAAAAACCGAGGCTCTTTCCAAGGGAAGATTTGGAAATACCAAGCGTTTCCCCGGTTTTGGGCATAAGGGTAAGATTTCCCGATTTGTCTCCGTAATAGAGATACCCCTCCGTAGAAAAAGCGGCATTCCGTTGTTCGGCGGTACAGGCGGGAAAAACTTCCGCAAAATGGCGGGGCTGGGCAAAAAGACAAAAAACCGGCAGAGTAAAAAATATGACGGTAAAAATTTGTTTACTTGTTTTCATGTTTTGCTTCATTCGATTGGCCTCCTGATATGCCGCCTAATAGGCTCCTCTTCCCTGTAAGATTACCCCAAAGGTTTTATAGATGATCCAAAGATCCAGCCAAACCGACCAGCTTTGAAGGTAATACGTGTCAAACGAAACCCGATCCGCATAGTTTGTGTCGGACCTGCCGGAAACCTGCCAGAGTCCGGTTAGACCCGGTCTAACAGAAAAAATCCGCATAAAATCATCTCTGTATTTTTCTATTTCATTCTCTACAATGGGACGCGGCCCAACCAGGCTCATCTCTCCCTTAAAAACATTGATAAACTGGGGGATTTCATCCAGGCTGGTTTTGCGCATGAATTTGCCGATTCCGGTAACTCTTGGATCATTTTTAATTTTTTGATTTTTTTCCCATTCTGCTTTTGCTTCGGGATCCTGCGCCAGAAGCTGTTCTAGTTTTGCGTCTGCGTCGGCAACCATAGACCGGAATTTATACGCCTTAAAGCGTTTTCCCTTTTCTCCTATTCTTTCCTGGCTGTACAACACCGGGCCCGGAGAACTGAGTTTGACAAGGATCACAAGGCACAGAAGCACGGGGGAAAAGATGATGCTTCCAAACAAAACAATGCTTAGATCCATAAAGCGCTTTATCCAAAGGTTCCAGAACATATTAAGCCTATGGCTTGTGGCAAACCCCAGAATGCCGCCAAAGTCCCGGACGCGCATCCAGATGTTGGTTACGGAAGAAATATCGGGAATCATTACATTATAGCGAAAGGCCGAAACGGAATCGATAAAGATTTTTCTTGTTTCGTAATGCGAAAGGGAAGGCATGGCCACGATGGCCATTTTTATATTAAGGCGCTTGACAATTTCCGGCCCCGCGCCTGTGTCGTGGATAATCGGAATTCCCTGGTACTCGGATCCCTTTTCCGTATCATCGTCCAGGATTAATACCGGGACATACCCGGCGTTTTTATTGGAAAGCAGTTTGTCTACAACGGCGCGGCCCGTATATCCAGCGCCATAGATTACCGCCGGAATGCCCCCAAGGCCGCTTGCGGACAGAAAACTGCGCATTATTGAGCGGACAACCAAAAGTCCAAGAGTGGAACAAACAAAGCTGATTACAAGCGCGGCGGAGACCGTATCAAATTTCAAAAAATAGATAAACCGTGAAAGGATAATACCAGTATGAACGACAAGGGAAGAAGAACTGATCCGGCGCAACTCTTCCGCCGGGGCCATGGAGGCTCCGGGGTAGAGATTGTTAAAGGAAAAAATCACAATAAAGGCCGGCAGATAGGGCCAATAGGTTACAAAGGATTTGAAGTCAATTCCGGAATTGATAATATGCGACAGATAGGCAATTTTTACCAAAAAAAAGCCCGCTCCTATGCAGAGCATAATCGCGATCATATCGGCCAGGATAATGAAAAAAGTGGTAAGCGCGGAACTGGTTCTGCGGTAACGTTTGCTATACCAGTCTTCGTATTCGTTAAGCTGCACTTTTTGCGGCCTTCCTTGCCAATTTAATGATGGTTACAGCGCAGCCCCCACCGTAGAACGCCGCGTTAAACCAGATAATAAACCACATACCGGGCAAAAAATTACATACATGGAAAATAAGAAGCAGGGGCATAAGGAACCCGGTAATTCCGGCATTTTCCGCAAGCATCCGCTCAAAGGATACCGACCCGTGGGCGCTTTCCCCCTCGATGTTTTTGTAAATCTGGTAGGCTGTCCTGGTTAGAAGATTTGCGGAGGAGGTAAGGCCGGCGACAAGAAGAACCGGCCACCAGAGGGTCTTCCAGTACATATACAGCCCCGACGCAAAGAACACGGAAGTATAGGCGATAAACCCCATTACGGCGTCCGCCCAGCCTCCCCAGGGGCCGGCCTTTCCGCTTACTCTGGCCATGTTTCCGTCCACACAGTCCAGCACGGAAAAAACATTAAAAAGCGCCGCTCCAACACCCGCAAGAGCATAATCGGGCCAGGAAAAGAGAACGCCGCCGGCAACGCTCACTACGGCAGAAAAATACGATACAGCAGCCGGGCTTAATCCCACACGAAGGGCCGCCCAGGAAACAGGAAAGGAAAGAGGACGGAGTACAAAGCGGGTCCACAAACCGTCCTGTTTTACCTTTTCCGGTGGCAGGGAAGCGATAATCTCCCTTAGGCTGTACATGTTGAGAAGTATAGCAAAATATGATAAAAATGTAAGGTGTTTGTCCTTCATGTGCTTGAACCCTTTGCCTCCGGGGTTACTACCGCGGTAAGCTCCATTGCCGGAGAATTGCAGGATTTTACCCATATCGTCATTCACGGTTCCCGGAACTGGACGGAAAGCGCCGAAAAGGTCAAAGAACGTTTTCCCGCAGGGGTTGCTTTTGTTGAATGGAAATCCGCCGTCAGGGAGATAAGCCTTGTAAAGGATTGGAAAGCCCTTTGGGAACTTATCGCGCTGCTTAAGCCCTATACGCCCAAAAATCTAAAAAAGAAAAATCAAACGGCTGTGGTACATCTTCACTCATCCAAGGCGGGTTTTCTGGGCCGTCTGGCCTGCCGTGTCCTTGGAATAAAGTCGGTTATCTATACTCCCCATTGCGGGGCCTTTCTTCGTACCGACATAAGTTTACTCAAACGAAAGTTATACCGTTTTTTTGAATGGCTGGGCGGCTGTTTTGGGGGAAGGGTAGTTGGCTGCGGCCCCTCCGAAGGTGAACTCTATAAAAAACTGGGAAAAAACACCACCTATGTTTCCAATGGCGTTAAACTAAAAGAAACAAAAAGCGCACAGAACAACCGGAATCTGATCGCTTTTACCGGCATTGCGTCGTTCCAGAAAGACCCCGCTCTATGGAGCGCCGTTGCCGCCGCCTGTAACAGTGTTGCGAAGCAGGAGGGATTTTCCTTTTGCTGGGTCGGGGACGGCCCTTTGGTTGGGGAACTTGACCGGGACTATGTTGATCTTAGCGGCTGGAAAACCGCAAAAGAAGTGGAGAACTTGCTTGGAAAGACCGCCGTCTATTTTTCCGCTTCCGCATGGGAGGGACTTCCCTACGGAGTGCTGGAAGCGATGAATTCCGGCTGCGCCCTGCTTCTTCGCAATGTTCCGGGAAACCGGGAATTGGTCGTTCCCGGCAAAAACGGCTGGCTTTTTGATACACGGGAAGAAGCGGAAAGCAGGCTTACCGCGATGTTAAAAGACAGAGAAGAACTTTCTTTGATGGGAAAGCGAAGCCGGGAAATACTGGAACAGGGCTACAGTTCAAAACAAATGGGAGATGGATACCGCCGTATTTACAACGCGCTTACGGCCCAAAGGAACGTTAAGGGATATGGAGGAGGCGGCTGATGGCAGGTGAAATCCTCTATACCCTTTTTATCTGGCCCATACGCCTTATTCTGGAATTCCTCTTTGTCCTCTTTAACCGTATTTTCGACGCTCCCGGCCCTGCGGTGCTTTTTTTAAGCGTGGTGGTAAACACCCTGTCCCTGCCCATTTACCTTATCGCCGATCGCTGGCAAAAAGAAGAACGGGAATTGCAGAAAAGAATGAAGGAAAAACTTGCACGTATACGCTCCGCGTTCAGGGGTGATGAACGGCAGATGCTGATCAATGCGTATTACCGTCAAATGGGATATTCGCCGGTTTTTATTCTTAAAGCGAGCGTCGGCCTTCTCTTGCAGATTCCTTTTTTTATTGCCGCCTACCAGTTTCTTTCCCGGACAAGTATGCTTTCCGGAGTTTCATTCCTTTTCTTGCGGGACCTCAATGCACCCGACGGTCTTTTCCCGCTTAAGTCTCCACTTTTGGGGATAACGGCGATCAACGTTATGCCCCTGATTATGACGGCGCTTAATCTTGTTTCATCACTTATTTATACAAAAGGTTTGGGGAGACGTGAGCGCGTCCAGCTTTTTGGCATGTCCCTTGTTTTTCTTCTTCTGCTTTACAATTCACCTTCCGGTCTTGTGCTTTACTGGACTATGAACAATGTATATTCGCTGGTAAAAAACGCGGCCCAGTCCGCTTTGAAGAAACCAGGCAGGGCTTTGCAAATAGCCGCCGTTTTGATTGCTTTTGCCTTTCTTTATCTGATTTGGTCTGGCCGGGCCAATGTAGAACGATACCGCCTTCTCTTTTCAGGAATTGCCCTGTCTCTTGCGGTGCTTCCTTTTACCTGGCAGACGCTGGTTACAATTCTTGAAAAAGCAAAGCAGGGTGGGATGGTTGAGGACAAGCGCGACATGGGCGCTTTGTATCTTTCCGCTATGGCGCTACTCTTTTTGCTTTTGGGGGTTCTCAATCCGGCGCAGGTGCTTTCCGCCTCGGTATCCGATTTTGAAGCCCCCTGGACTTTTATGGGAAGAACCTTTCTTCAAGGACTAAGTTTTCTTTT
This sequence comes from Candidatus Fibrimonas termitidis, assembly GCA_001462245.1. Taxonomy (GTDB): domain Bacteria; phylum Fibrobacterota; class Fibrobacteria; order Fibrobacterales; family Fibrobacteraceae; genus Fibrimonas; species Fibrimonas termitidis. Next base: position 7,371 of record LIUG01000156.1, on the reverse strand, counting down.
TCTTCTTCCCCTGTTTATCCGCGCGTTGGCATCCCTTCCGGTACGCCGTGTGCTGGCTGCCGCGGCTGCCGCCCTCGGCCTTTGTTCTCTGGTGTGTTATTTTGCCCTGTCCGCTTCCTATGGAGTAATGGACCGGAATTTTAAGCTGGACAACACCGAGCAGCTTCTCCATGCGTTTCCCCTCTGGATAAGCATAGCTGTTCCTGCGGGCGCGATCCTTTGTACGGGAATTTTTATCAACCTGAAAAAAGAAAAAATACTCACATGGTTTTTCCAAATCGCCTGTGCCGCAGTTGTTGTGCTGGGTGTTGTCAATCTTGTTTCCATGCAAAAGCAGTCAAGTCAATTGACTGTCCTTGCCGGTTCCAGTCATGATGCCGTTGCGGTATTTCCCCTGTCAACAACTGAGCCCAATGTGTTTATCGTTTTTTTTGATCGCGCCCAGGGAAGCGCGATGAGCGACGCTCTGGAATATATGCCTTCCCTGGAACATGATCTTGACGGATTTACTTTTTATCCCAACACTCTTTCCTTTGGCGGTTGCACCGTAACGGGTGTTCCCGCCATGCTGGGAGGCTACGACTATATGCCCCTGGCAATCAATGAGAGGAAAGAAGAACCTCTTGTTGACAAAGTAAACGAAGCGTTGCTGGTCATGCCCCGCCTGTTTGGGGAAGCCGGATACCGGGTAACCATTACCGATCCGGTAATTGCCAATATGCAATCTGTTCCGGATGTTTCAATATTTACCGGCATGCCGAATGTCAGCGCCCGGCTTCTTTCCGGCAAATTAGCGGATCGTTTCCGTTCCGAATTTCCCGGCGGGGAAAAAACGGGAGCCGATTCTTTCGATTTTGATATTCTTTTTCGATTTGGTGTATTTCGGCTTTCCCCTCCGGCGTTGCGCTACGGCATTCATTACAAGGGCCAATGGTGGCGGGAAGCCGCATACAACAGCTATGGCCGTGCTGTGGCGGAATTCTCAAGCCTCTATTATCTGCCGGAAATCTGTTATACTGGCGAAGGCAGCGGAACGCTCAATATTTTTATGAACGCCGTTACCCATGAATCGGGGGCGTATAACGCGGAACTGTTTCCCCAGTCCCAGCCTGTTGTATTCAGTGATGAAGAAAAAGACCTTTATAGTTCGGAAACCAACGCTGAATATATGTATGCCTTCCTTTCAGCGATGAAACAGTTTGTAAAATGGCTTGATTCCTTAAAACGGGAAGGTGTTTATGACAATACACGGATCATTGTGGTTTCGGATCATGGGGGAAGTTATCGCACCAGTCGGGATACTGCCGGAATGGAAGGGCACAATCCACTCCTCCTGGTAAAGGAACCGGGCCAGAGGGGGTTTCTGGTTGTTTCCGATGATTTTATGACCCACGCGGATACGCCGTACCTGGCTGCCGACGGGCTTTTTTCTGACGGCTCGGTGAAAGCTGATGATGCCGGGCGTGCAAAGAATGGAAACCTTGTGGCAGTGTCGGAAGTATCTTCACAGCCGCTTCGGCATGGGCCGTATCAGTTTAATTTAGGCGGGATTCGAACATTAAAGGGAAGGGAAGTGCTTAGTCAGGAAAGCTGGGGGGAGTGGGAAAAGTTTTAAAATCGCTGCGCATTATTTTTTCTTAAAAAGTTTCCTTAAAAATACCAGGAGATTTCCATATAATCCGGGGAAAATAGAAACAAAATAAAAAAACATTCTTAGCTTTTCAATAAAATAAAATTGTCTGCCAAAAGTTCCACAGAAATGGACTACATGTGGATATACAAATTTTCCATCCTTGATAAACCGGGCAATTCTTTTAATAACATTAATATTAATACTTGTCGCGTCAATAAGTGTCCGTGAAAAGCGCCCAAAATCATCAACCGGTTCTATTTTATTTATAGCAAGCGATATGGCTATGGAGGGTTCATCGGGATAATACGTTCCTCTAAAAAAAGGTATGTCTATGCCTTCTTTTTTGTGATTTGTAAAATAATAATATGCTGTATCAAAAATATTTTTGGCAGTTTCACTCTTATCAAAAAGAAACATTCCGGAATTTATTATTGGTATCCATGAAGTATTGATTGTTTGACAGGTTTTTTTTATATCAAAATACCACTGGCCGTCATTTGTTTTATTTCCATGATAAACATAGTGATTGCTTTCCAGAAATTTAAAGTAAGGATCAACAGAATTAAAAACAAGAGAATCAGCATCCAGGAACAATGTATTGTTAAAAGGTGAAAATTCATAAAGCCGGGTTTTTATGGAAAATGGGTCCTCGTCGCAATTCCATGGAATTATTATGTCATAATAATCAGAAAGCAAATCGGGTAAATCTGTTATTGCTGCGCGTATTGTATGTGGTGAATTAAGCATGCAGGAGCGGGCAAGATATTTTGCCTGGTTGACGTATTTCTTGCCTACCGCAATTGTTATTATTCCTCTTTTGTTTAACATCATTTTATCATTTGTGGAAAAGTTTCAAGGTATGTTTGAATGTTTTCATCAATTTTCTTAATCGTCACAAGGGGAGATAATTTTTCCGTATAATTATAATCAACAGATTCGGTATTATCTTTAAAAAAGCCAATATTTATAGCATTGATCTTCTCAAAAACCATTATATATCTGGGATCATAGTAATCTTTTTGGATTATTTTCTTGCTGTTTGTCAATAGTCTTTTGTTATAGCACACTGCCTCCAGAGAACGTAGTGTAGGACTGCTTGCTTTTTCTTGAAGCAGTTCTATTATACACTGTGTTGAAATAATATGTTTTACTATTTCATTGTAGTCCATATATTTAATATAATTTATTCTATCCTTAAAGATTTGTTCTTTTTTATTGACTCCGGTGATATAAAAGTCACAATTAAATCCATTGTTGGTCAATAATTCAAATAGACTTATTATTGTTTTGAATCTGTTTTTTGCTTTTCCAATAAAAAAGAAATCGCTTTTGGGCAGTGTACTGTCAATAGCGATCTTTGAATATGGATTTTCGCAATAAATAAAACCATTTGTTATAGCGTCTTCTTCATCGGTTGTAAAAATCAAATCAAAGAAATTGTTTTTTTGATTTAAGACAACCTGATGGTTGATAAAAAGATCGGTAAAGTAAATAATAATTACGCACCCTTTAAATTTTGTTTTTAGATACGATAACAATAAATTGCCAAATTTTTCATAACATCGCGCATGAATAATAAAGCAAAATGGCTTTGCGTTATCCAGCGTGGTTTTGAAATTAAAATCAAAGACAACATTTTTCCATATACTTTTAAACGGTAAAGGTATAACTTTGTTTATTTTTGTTGAAAAATGTATATGAGATAAAAAATTTAACGGGTTTTTCCTGTTTTTGTTCCATAAATTAAATTCTAACGGAATAAATTGGGCTTCTTCTGAATTCTCTAAATCATGAAATTGAACCCTTGCATAACTAATATTTTCAAAAATAAATGTATAATTGTATAACAAAATTGTAATTACCTCTTGCTTATTAATGTGTCAACTACGGCCTTTCCGCTGCTGCCCCTGTTCTGCCATGCGGTTTCCTTCGCTTTAACCCGCTCTTCCGACAACGAAGTGTCGGAAACCGCTTTTTGAATGATTTCCTTTATTCGGGGAAGATCCTGCTCGGCTAGTTCAACGCCAAAACGCTTTACAGCTTCAAATTTCCAAAGTTCATGTTCAATATCGCCTGCATCGTACATATCCTTGTTAAAGGAAGCATTGTGGTATAGTACCGGCCTGTTAAATAAAAAGGCAAAGTCAAAAATAACACCCGAAAAGTCGGAAATCATAATATCCGCTTTGGAAAGAGAATCAATGTTTTCTGGCTTGTAGTCCCAGATACAGGAAGTGTATTTTTCCTCAAGTCGCCCAAGCACTTCCGCCTCGCTCTTTTTTGACTGGGGATGTGGCCGGATAATGATCCTCCAGCCGGAATTGACAAGACTGTCCAGCAATTTTTCTCCAAGCGCACCAAGCAGAGCGCCAGGCCCCCATGAAGGGGCAATAAGCACGGTAAAGACGTGATCTTCCTCTTTTGGTAAATCGTTAATTTTGCTGTTGTAATAGTCCAGATAGGTGCTGCCAACAACAATAAGTTCTTTTTCGGGGAGGGACCGGATTTTTTCCAGTTCTCGGATATCTTTTTTTTGATATTCACCGGAAAGCAAAATAGAATCAAACCAGTCTATTCCAAAAAGCCGGTAACAGGTTGCGTCCCCGGTATCATGCAAAATATGGGAGTAATGTTTGCATAATTTGGATCGCTTTAACTGGTATACCTCCAGTCCGGGCGTGGTCATCAAACAAACGCCCGCTTCAAGAAAATTCAGCGAGGCGAATGCTTTGTTGCCTATTCCGATAAATTCAGGGTGTACATGGGTATATTTTTCCTCAAAAACGGGATCTTTTTCGGAAGATGTTAAATATAAAACGTCAATATTACGATTTTCAAATTCATCTACTATTGGCTTAAAGACAGGCCAATACTGATTTCCCTCATTGTAGATAACATATTCACTATGTTTGGCGGCAGTTTTCTTTTTCCCAAAAGCAAAAGTTCTAACGCGCAGCAGGAATGTCCTAAAAAGAAAATACAGCGCCGCTGCCAGCCCGATAAAAACGGAAAAGAGCATGCTTCCCGTGCCAGGGTCAATGTACAGTAATAACATTAGTTTCCTTCCTTCCAGTTTTCCCAGGATGACGATCCAAAAATATTAGGAAAAAGCAGTTTACGGCTTCTTATTATTTTAAAGCTATTGGAATAATGATTTTTCAGTTCGCCCGGAGTATTGCAGATTGTTATATCGTAATCGGAAAAAAGCACCGGCCTTGTAAAAGGCTTATCTAAATATCGATTATAGGAGTTTGTTATTTCAGAGGCGGCGGCCAGTGGAGCATCAGCGTTTGTCATGAATTCATCAGAAATGGTTAAGGGACCGCGCTCATCGTAATTTTTAATAAGCAAGACAGGATTAAATCTTTCCATGCCTTCTTCTTCAAAAAAGGAATTAGGATACTCCTTTCCATGATCTGAAACAATGATAATTTTTGTATTGTCATAAATAGCATTTTGCTTTAAGTAACTAAAGAACTCACAAAGTTGGGAAAATGCCGCACAATAGGTATAAAGATAGGATAATTGCCCGGAACCGGATGTAAGTTGCAATGCGGAATCAAAGGGAGCGTCTTCGTGGGTAAGTTCATTCATCATAATACACAATGAAGCAGAGCCAGAATCGATGGAACAAATGTTTTCCAGATAATGTAGCGCCGAAATTTCAGAAAGAGCCTTTTCGTAGTTATTTGATCTGCCATCCCTCCACCATTTGCCGTTAAAATAAATTGCGTACCGAAAAATAGGAAGCGAAGTTCTAAACAACCCATAACGAAATACAATGTCATAATCAAATGATTTTGAAAAAATTTCATTGCCAAAGAAAAAATTTTGTTTATACCTTTGCTTATAGTAATCGTTCATTTGAATTGAGGATACATTTTTTATTTTGTTAAAAAAATCAACGGCAGGGATTGTTCGTGATGTAGCAATGGGAGGATTAATAATAAACACTCGCCTATTATCATCATCGCCGTAAATTGAAGGAAGGATAGAGTAAGATTCATTTATTTGTTCTTCCAATAACGGGGGCGAGAGGGTATTTGCTCTTTTGTTTATTTCTGTCGGACTATAGTCGTATCCGCCAAGGACAGTGCTAAGACCTGAAACGGTAAAGTTGGAAAATGAAAGCGTATTGGGATAAAAAGTAAATCCGTCAAGTTTTTCTTGCAGATCAGGAAAATATTTTAGTACATCAAAAAAGGCAATTCCAACGGCACGGTCAAGAAAGAAGTACAAAACATTGTTTGCGGAAGAACTAAGCTTAAAAAATCCCTCTGGTACTGACTCTTGATTTAAGGAGTCAGATTGTTCCATTAAATTTGAAGCAGCAATGTTTTCTCTTGAAAATATAAGGATATTGTATAAGCCGAATAATGCAAAGCCAAAGGTAACAATTTGCAAAGCGCTGAGTATAATTCTTTTATTCTTGTAAAAAAGAACGGCAAGAATAAAGAAAACGGACGGAATAAAAAGTAAAATATTAAAAGAAAGAGGGTATGCGTCAAGTATATGGTTTGTATTTTCAAATATAAAACTTCGTGTCATTGTTCCGTAAAGCGGGCTAAAGAAAAAGTAACAAGTGGTTCCGGTAAGGCCCAGTGCAACCGAAAATAAGGCAAATATTCTTTTTATGGGCAGGGGTGTAAAACTCCAAAGCCCCAATGGAAAAATAATAAAAAAACTAAGCGCTTGAAGAAATGTCCTTGCAAAGAAAGAGAAGGGATTCAAAAAATCTTCCGGTGATGCGGAAGAAAGAAGCTTTAATGGCGTAATTATTCCTATTATCAGGGTAATAAGAATTAACGGAAAAAAGAATAGTTGTATTGCGGTGTGTTCGTCAAAAACAAGAATTTTGTTAATAAAATGGATAACATACTTGATTGTCAGGGGAAGAAAAATCAAAACAGCAGAAAGGACAATTAGATGCTTTTGGTATCTGTTAACCCCTGTTAATCCCAGACCAAGAATGATAATAACAGAGAAGAGGCATACTGCATAGACAATATAGAGGATTCTACGCGGATTACGGGAATATCGGATAGTAAGATTTTTGAACAGCGAAAAAAGATTATTGACAGTCCAGTACAAAACCATGCCGGATGGAAAGCGGTATAACAAAACAAGAAAGATTGCAGGTATAGAAAAAAGTTGAATTTTTTCCTTTGGAGAAAAATTCTTTGTATAGACAAGGGCGGAAAGTAAATTGATAGCCGTCATGACAAGGGGTAATACGTTTACAGATAATCCTGAAGTTCTGATAAGACTGTCCGGAGCGCCAAGATCCGTAATAAACAAAAAAGACCCGTTTAACGATGCGCTATGCGAGAGAAATTGATAGGCGGCAATAAAAAAAGGTATTTGTAGAAGAAAAACAGCGCTTGCGCGAATAGAGTTTAGCGGTGAATAATGTTTTTGGCGATAAAATGCTCTTATGAGCATTTGCCGTTCATCACCACGGTAAAAGCGGCGGATTCTGGAAAGTACCGGCTTCATCTGGTCTTGTAATAGCCGTTCGCTCTTTTGCCATTTCTCTGCGACATTATACAGGGGAAGCAGTACTATATTTATAACTATGCTGATAAAAACTATTACAATGCCTGTATTTTTGGCAAAAACTTCATTAAAAGCCAAGAATAAGAATTCTATCAGAAAATGAATGGGCCAGATGAAAATGAGATATACTATATCACCGAAATTCATTTCGCGTCCTTAAAATCCCTGTAAAATATTTTGCT
>LIUG01000155.1 GCA_001462245.1 Candidatus Fibrimonas termitidis | reverse complement strand
TCCCCCTCAATATGACAATCCCAAAATCCTTCAAGATCGCCGTGGAGCTTATGTTCGTGGCAATATTCCGGCAATGGCTCACCCCAGATTAGAAGCGCCATAATTTCAAAAAGTTTGTCTACATTTTTATGACGTTTTTCCATTAGCTTGAGGTCTTTTTTGAATTGGTTAGTGAAGTAAAAGTCAAGCATTTTGGCTAAACGCCCAAGTCTTTCCGTGCTTCCTCAAGGGAACTATATTTTTGGGCGGGAATTTCGCCCCGCATAATAGCTCTGCTTTCCGCAACAGCGGCAAGAACTTTCGCATTAAAAGGCGGATTATCAGTGTGAAGGGGGCAGTCGTCCCCATAAACGCAATCTTCAAGGGTTACTGTTTCGGGATCTAACGCTGTCATTATATATACTCCTGTATCATAAATATGCCCTGTTTTAAGGAAAAAAGCAACCCCCTAATTTTCCCCTTTTTCCTCACACGGAGACGCAGAGACACGGAGTTTTTGGGGAGTAGGGAGTTACCTTTTTGATTGCCGGTTATGCAGTTTTAGCAAACTTTCTGATTGCTCCAACAGATAATCCTGCAATGATTTGTCTAGCTGTTTGTATATCTCGATTAAATGTTCAAGTTTAATGTCCGGTTTTTCAGTGGCGTACATTGAACCTTTGCCGGTTTTAATCCAGTTTTTGTTTACGTTAAATTGTGAAGAAATTAGCTGGATAATCCGGTCGTTGACCTTTCGTGTTCCGGTTTCGATTTCTCCCAGGGAACTTTGACTCATGAAAATGCGGTTGGCGAATTCCCGCTGGGATATTTCCAATTCGGTCCGGATTTGCTTTACCCGCTCATTTACAGGGTTCATATCTTCCTATCTATTCCAGAGGTAGCCTTAATCTAATATAGAATGCCTTTCCATAAAAGTCAAGAATTACCGGGGCAGACCTTTTCCCAAAAAAAGGCGAAAAAAAAGCAAAAAAGCGGAAAAATGTATTTACAATATCTATAAAAGATGATATGCTCATCTAAAATAGTTAAAGAGGGTAAAGGTATGGTAGAAATTGATAGTGGTCTGGACAGGTTATGCGAGATATACGAGCAGCTTAATGATGAGGAAAAAGAAAAAATTATCCGGCTTGCCGGGGAACTTTTGGATACACAGGAAATTAGGGAAGAAGACGAGCAAATGAACCTGTCTAAAGAAAGCCTTGTTCTGGGGCTTTAAGCTATTTGGAGTTGAAGAGGAGGAAAACGTTACGGAATTTCTTGGTCATGTCGGCGTGTCTGCTGGCAATGGCGTTTACCGCCTGTAGCAACCCCGGCCCCGACCCCGTCGGCGGCGCTATTGCCTACACCGCAACGGCCAACAGCACATCCACCACTACCGGCATTACCCTAACCTTTAGCAGTGCCGTAACAGGTTTAACGGCTACGGACATTACCGTTGCCAATGGAACCGGCTCGGTTACTAAGGGTAATTTGACCAGAAGCGGGACATCGTGACGGTTACGATACATGGTAATGAAAGGAGGTATAAGCAGGGGTTATTGGCATAAAACTTCCCCGATGCCGCACAAACCGCCTTGTGGCGGTTAATCAAACGCTCCGCAAAGAGGGTAAACTACGGAAGGAGTTTTTTTATGAAAAAGAAAGCAATTATTATTGCTACAGTGCTTTTGGCGCTTTTTGCAGTTGGGGCTGTGTATGCACTGGCCACTGAACCAAGAATCAGTGGAAGGGGAACTTCAACTCTTACGATAACGAATCCAAACCCCAAAAACACAAAAGGCAAGCTTATAGGTGAATTATGTGTGTACTACACCCATACTTCATCAGGGCAAAAAGATTCATTTCCCGCAGACTATAATCTTGCTGGTGGTGAGGTAAAACGAGTTAGTGCTCCTACAGGTAGCATTATTGATGGATGGAGTACGCTTTATTGTACTGTCATAGAGGGGGAATATTAATTCCAATGAAAAAATCTGTAGATGCCATTGGCTACAGATTCTTTGATGGTTACGCGCAGTGCGCCATCTAAAAAAGCCAAAGGCTGCCCGGGGACTTCGGTTTCCGGTGAGCAAGCGGCGGGGTGACAGCCGCCTCTAAAGGTGACTGTCACTCTTTTTAAGGCAAACATTGCGGGACGGTTCCGTATGGAACTAAACCCGCTGTTTAGTCACTCTTTTAAAAGGATAGCGGGAAAGACCGCAAAGGAGAATTTTCTATGAAGAAAAGCAAACTTGTGGCTGTGTTGCTTATTGGTGTGCTTTTGACTCTTGGGCTAATTTTTGCAGGATGTGATGACCCTTGTCCTAAAGCGTGTTGGGCTCGTTATAGTGAGGGTAGTGGGAATAATAGGGAGCATTCTACTTGCGGGGAAGATAAATGTACCGCTTACAAGCATTCCGTCTCAGGCATGTACAGTTATGATGTTAAGTGCGATTGTTAGAGTTATGTAGTGTGTGTCTGCCCACACAGTGTGGACAGACACACGCATACAATGGAGTATCCATGAAGAAAAACATTATCATTGGCGCGGTGGTGATTGTGCTGGGACTGCTTATCGCCCTGGGGCCGCAGTTCTTGTTTAAGGTTTGCTTGCACGGGGAAGACAGTTTTCCCCGCTGCCATTGGTCGGCCCGGGCGGAAATCGGCATTGGCTTTTTAATCGCCGCGCTGGGAGCCTGTATGCTGGTCTTCACCGAGCCAAAAATACATCTTGGCCTGTTTATTGGGGTATTTCTGGCAGACATCGTCGCTCTGAGTATACCCCACGCGCTTATCGGCGGCTGTGGCATGATGACTATGGCGTGCCGTAAAGTCGCCTTTCCGGCCCTAACCGTTGAAAGTGTTGTTTTACTACTATTTTCAACGGCTATGGTGGTCATTAGTGGAATGAAAAAACAGTCCGTGGAGCGCCACAGTACATCTGACTCTTGAAAACTTTGCGTCCTCTGCGCCTCTGCGTGAGGTCTGGACCCCTCTCTTCCTCCGTGGACTCTCAGGGGTGTCATTCACCTTTTTCACCCGAAATTTTGAAAAAACTCATTTTTTATCAAAATTTTTCCAAAAAACCAAAGCAAAACTCATTTTTACGCCCTTAATAGTGTACCGGGGAAATTTTTGTTTCCGGCAGACACAATACTGGTTGAGTAAGGATAGTAAGGTGAAAAAAGAATCTTGGGATAGCAGTACAGAAAACGCAAAAACTCTCAAAGTGGAAATGAAAGCAAAAATATAGGGGCGCTGGTGTGTTAGCTTCCAGCAGGCCTTAGACCTGCCAAAAAACCCCTCGAAAGCGTCCCTATCATCAGGCAACTCCCTGATACCTAAAATATACCCCAAGCCGCCTTTTATGTCAAGGAGAACGCAGGGGGTGTCAGTCACCTCTTCCCCCCTTCTCCTCCTCTGCGTCTTTGCGCCTCCGCGCCTTTGCGTGAGGTCTTCCTTCCGTGTTAATCCGTGTGTTCCGTGGACCCTCTTCCTCCGTGGACCCTACTCGCCGTCCTCTTCCTTAACAATACGATCCAGC
>LIUG01000154.1 GCA_001462245.1 Candidatus Fibrimonas termitidis | reverse complement strand
ATAGTAATACCGCTCTCCGATGGCACATTGGCCGTGATGGAGGGCTTGAGGCAGAGAAGGGCGAGCGAGGGCATGAGCACGGAGCCTAATGCCCTGATGTTCAGGCTTCCGTCAAAGCCCCAAATTCATAAGGTATTCAATTCATGGCTTGCCGCCGCAGGCATTCCAAAAGGCAAGGTGACGCTCCACAACAGCCGCAGCACGGCCATATCGCTCCTTATCAACAAAGGGGTGCCGGAGAGCGTGACGCAGGAGCTTGCGAACCACTCCGACCCCAAGACAACGGCGAGGTATTACCGGCAGATAGACGACAGCAAGAAGCGTGAGGCGTTGGCGAAGATACCGGTTTTTTGAAAAAAGGTCAACAAAAGTCAACTTTTTCAAATAACGGCTTTTTCGTGGTTTTCACCACTTGTGGACACTTGTGGGCACTTGTGAGTTTATTTGTGCTTGACAATTCATAAAAAAAATGCTATATTTGAGAGATGCAAAAACGCAGTGAGGTTCGCAATGGCATGGTTGGATGAAATTCCCGCAACCGTCGAAGACGGCTACTTAACGCTAATCCCAGAAAATAGCGAAACAAAAACGGTCAAAGACGTTGCGCCGGCCTTTGAGCGATCAGTCAATAATATGATAGCAAACGGATTCTCCGAGGTATTAGATTGATGGAAGAAGACAATTTCGTTCCAGAAAGCCTTTCCAGAACTTATTTTTGGCCTCATATAAGGCACCAAGCATTGAAATTTGAAATCAGTTTGAACGAGAAAGGAGCGCGGCATTCGCATTTCATAAAATATGATGTACAAAAACTTGAATACGCTTTCACTATATATGAAAAGGGATGGTGGTTTTTTAAAAAAAAGGTTTATGGGCCGTATGCCGAAGAAGAAATCATAGACAGACATAAAATTGCGGCTTTATATATTTTAGCTCTGCTAACAGCGCAACCATTTTCCACTATTGTTCCTCAAAATGAAACGGTTGACAGGAATTTTGCCTTAGCGAATGAACTATTTTGCATAGCCGTTATGAAAGCGATACTTGAAGCGTGGAATGAAGAAGCGCTCAAAAATTTGAAAATGGAAGCGAACGAGAGAAAATGGTTTATTATTTTGCTTAATCGCTTAAAGACAAAAATAAGAAAAACCGATTCCTATAGCATGTCAGACGAGGCGGAAGTTTTATCTCTGTCGCAGCTTGTATTTTACATAGAAAAGTCATATTTGGAATCAGCAAAATAAACTACAATGTCACCACCCACCCCTAGTCCCGGACGCAGCGGAGGCAATGAGGGGCAGGGGTTCATAAGGGAGCTGGTGGGAGAGGGGATGTTATCCTAATCGCTCAGTCTTTTACGCAACGGACGGAGAAGAGGAGTATTTTAGCACCATCGCCCCAATTTACACTATCGTAGTAGCTCATGTACCGACCGTATGCTTTGCTACTATTGTACTCGTTAGCAGACCACCAGTTACCAACATCACCGAAATCGTAGAAATTGCCAACCGAGTCGCCAAAACCACATGGAAAGGCAGAAAAACCGTACTGGTCTGTGCCATTACCATTCTTATACCATCCGCTCTTGGATTTTAATTTTTTCCCCGCAACATTTTCCCCGCCAACTGCTTTATCTAGTATTTCATATTCGCTTTTGCTCGGCAAATGCCAGCCGGAAGGACAAACTTTTCTAGCTGTTGACCAATTATATAAACGACCGTAATTCCCACAGTTGACTGAATTGTTATTATAACACTGGCTACCGCTTGCATTGTAATTTAAATTATCTGCCATCCAAGTCTGATTGCCTATTTTGATGGTTTTATATGTTTTACCATCTCGCGAATCTGTAAATACACCTTTGCTAATAGAAGAGTTTCCTCCGATTTCCTCAATAACTTTTTTGGCATTGGCATTATTAGGGTCTATTCTCAAGGCTGATTTGCAATCTGCAATAGCTCTGTCGTAGTCGCCTTTCATACTATATGCAAGACACCTATTGTTATAGGCTATTACACTATTAAGGTTCAGCTGTATAGCTTTAGTATAGTCAGATATAGCGTTGTCGTAGTCGCCTTTCATAAGATACGCATATCCCCTATAACCATAATCATCTTCAATTGGATTCGGATTCAACCGTATTGCCTCACTAAGGTCAGATACAGCTTTGTTGTAGTCTCTTTTTTCAACATACGCATTGCCCCTAAGGCTATATGCCAACTGAAACTTTGAATTCAGTCTTATAGCTTCGCTAAGATTATATATAGCTTTATCGTAGTCGCCTTCACCATAATACTCATAGCCTCTCACAAAATACACGTCTGCATCATTTGTTTCGCCGTTAGCAGAAGGGGCGATCTTGTTTTCTTCTAGTATTTTCATAAACAAGTTGGGAGCTTTATTATCTAAAATCGTGGTCAAGTTAAATAGGCTTTTGGAAGTCTCGTTAAATGTGCCTACTAGATTCCCGCTCTTGCTGTTGTAAAGTTCAACTTTGATGGTAAGCATTCCACTGAAACGCCCTATGCGGCATTGAGCTATATAATCCGCACTTATCTTGCGACCCAAATCCGCAAGGCAAGTAGCCGCCCGACACTCCTTTTCAGCCCGTTCCTGCGAACCCATACGGTCAACTATACTCTCCTGAGTCATTATGCCATAGCGGTCACTAGGAAGAACATTACCCGCAATCTCGCGGAGCTTTCCAGTGAGAAAATCTAATTCGTTATACTTAAGAGAATTCTCATTGTCAACGGTGGATATTATCGCTACACGCATCTGCTGCTGGCTGTGGGCGGCAATGGCGAGAGTAAGAAAAAGTAAAACAAATTTCATTATCATATAACTTAACTTATTACAAAACTATATAATAAATCACTCCTTCACCTTGCACATACATTCAGCTTCTAAACCTATAAGCGGAATATATCCACCATTCCTATATCTATTCTGCAAAACGTCACAGTCCTTGCCATCGCCAATAATAGCATCGTATTTTTCAATATAACGTGGAACTTCGCCAGAGCATTCTTTCAGGGTTTCATTTACCCAATAACCATGCCACCAAGTAGTTCTGCGGTCGTAGTTTCCAAAAGTGGCTTGTTTGGACTTTGGCAATAGGCATCCAAAGCCCAGCAATATCAAGCCTCCCGCCGTTTTTAATTCAAAAAAGTGGGTTTTCGCCACTTGTGGGCACTTGTGGGCACTTGTGAATAATCTAATTTTACACATTATTTTGCACATTTCCAAAAGGTAGAAAATGAAGTTTGAAGAGATGCAGAAAATTCTCAAAGGCTCAAACCATACGCACAAAATGAAGCTGTACGCCCGGAAAACCACTGGCGGGAAAGTAGTAATATGGGTCTATTGCAACTACGAGCGGAAATCGCTGGCACTCCCGCCGCTTGTGACATCAAACCAAGGCATACGGGCTGA
>LIUG01000153.1 GCA_001462245.1 Candidatus Fibrimonas termitidis | reverse complement strand
GCTACATTAGGCTCCTGCCGTATGGCTTTATCATAATCTTCAATAGTTTTGCGATTTGTTTTCATAGACTAGTCTCTTCTACCAATTCCTGTGCTACTGACTGGGCGGTTTTTATGATGTCCAAGGCGTTTGTCATGTCGCCTTGTTGTGAGGCTACTTTCAATATTTCTGCCGTTTCTACATCAACTAAACTTGCTTCTAGGTAATGGCTTTTCATTACCTCGGTTATTTCCGCTACGCACACTATCTGAACTCCTAATTGCTTGCCGAGTTTTTGTATTTGCTTTGGGTCAACGGCTCCGCTTCGCTGGAATACGTGTTCTTGTGCTATTATTTTGCGTGCGGCTTCTGTGCGTTCAACGGCGGTGTATATGCCGCTTTTGGTTAGGCTTTTCGCAAGTTCTGTGCCTAGCACTTTGTGCGAACCTTTGATGGCTGTCGGTTCTGTGCCTGCCATATAGACGGCTACGCTTTTTTTGGGCGTTTGGGCGAGGGCTACTGTGCAGAGCAGGGTGAGTAGCAGGGTTAGTGTTAGGGGGGATTTCATTTTTTCATAACCTCTTCGATTTTTCTCAAATTATTTCGGGCCATGAAATCTATGTTAAAGTTGCTGGGATCTATTCGTAAGGCTGATTCATAATCCGCTTTGGCTTTGCTGTAATCTTTTTTGATAACATATACATCACCTCTATGGATATATCTAAGTGCATTATTTGGATCCAGCCGTATTGCCTGGGTATAGTCTGCTATGGCTCTGTCATAGTCTCCTTTTTTCTCATACGCATAGCCTCTAGAGCTATATCTAAATGCTTCTGGATTCAGCCGTATAGCTTGAGTATAGTCAGATATGGCTTTATCGTAATCTCCTTTATCATGATACGCATAAGCCCTAGAGTCATACGCATGTGTAAAATTCGGGTTCAGCCGTATAGCTTCGTTAACTTCAGATATGGCTTTGTCATAGTTGTCATTATTATAATACACAGCACCCCTATTGCTATATGCCTCCGCATAATTCGGGTTTAGCCGTATAGCTTCGTTATAGTCAGATATGGCTCTGTCGTAGTCTCTTTTTTCATAATACGCAACACCCCTATTGTTATATAACATAGCATCATTCGGGTTCAGCCGTATAGCTTCAGTAAGGTCAGATATGGCTCTGTAATAATCTTTTTTGATCCTATACGCATAACTCCTCTTAAAATAATACTCAGCTACATTAGGCTCCTGCTGTATTGCTTCCGTATAATCCTCAATAGCCATATCAGGATTTGTCTCTATCTCCTTGAATGAATATTTGACAATCTTTGGCACTCCCAACAATTCCTGTGCAACCGCCTTAGCAGTTCGCACAATATCCGGTGCTCCAGACATATTGCCGGGTTCTGAGGCAATGTTGAATACCTCCGCCGTTTCCACATCAACCAAACGTGCTTCTAAGTAATGGCTCTTCATAACCTCGGTGATTTCCGCTATGCATACAATTTGAACACCTAACTGCTTGCCGAGTTTTTTTACCTGATTTTTCTCAACTGCTCCGCTTCGCTGGAATATGTGCTCTTGTGCTACTATTTTACGCCCTGCCTCTGAGCGGTCAACTGCCGTGTATGCATCGCTCTTGGTCAAGACCTTTGCTAGCTCCGCACTAAGCACTTTGTGCGAACCTTTTATCGGCTCTGTGCCAGCCATGTATATGGCGACATTCTTTTTGGGTGAGGCGAATGCTACTGCACAGAGCAGGGTGAGTAGCGGGATTAGTGATAGTGAAGTTTTCATTGTTCTATTCTCCTTTTGAATTATTCTTCAACATCGCAATTAGATGCGGCAAATACCCAATATGGATATTCAAGTTCGAATACAAATAGCCCCGGCAGATACCCGTTTTCGCAATTGGAATATTTACCTAAAATTCTTTTGTTGATGGTATTGCCATACATATTAATCCCTTGGCACATAAATATGTGAGCTTTTTGATATTTCTTTTTAGGAACGCATTTTGGCGGTGGTGGCGGTGTTTGCCGAATATAGCCACCGTTGGGGCAAGCTGATGGATTGTCTAGGCAATATTTAAACATGTTGGAGAAAACGTCATTATTCCAATCCGGGGGAGTAGTTCTGTTGTCTTGCTGTTGCCGTTTAGCAGCGTTTATTTCTCCAACGTATTCCATACATTGGCTAAACTTCATTGGATTGTTTTTTACACTTTCACAATCGGCTTGGGTCATAAAACCTTCGGCGGCGAATGCAATGCCTGTCATTAGGGTTATTGCTGTGAGAAATACAAGCGGAATGAACTTTATTTTGTTCATAAGATGGCTCCTATTGTTGTGATTGCTTTTCATTTGTGGTTCTCTCCTATTTTAATTGTTAGTCCTGCAAACAACGCACTGAAAACAAGTCAGACTTATCGAAGCCATCCCACTCTGCGTTCCCGCTGTCATCGTCGTACATGTACCAGTAGTAGGCGTAGTTGCTATTGCGCTCAAAGGAACTCCACCAGTAGCCGTAGAAGCCGATATTACCATTGAGGAAACTGCCATCCGAGCGACCGTAACCGCCCGGTAAAGCCGAAAATCCGAATTCATCCGTACCATTGCCATCATATTTCCACCCGCTTTTGGATTTCAATTTTTTACCTGCCACATATTCACCACCAACCTCTATACTCAACATTTCCCATTCACTCATACTCGGCAAATGCCAACCAGAAGGGCAAGCCTTTAAAGCAGTTGCCCAATTATACAACCTGCCGTACTTTGCACAGAAGGCAGAATTGTTTTCATAGCATTTACTACCGCTTGCATTGTAATTCAAATTCTCAGCCATCCAAACTTGATTGTCTATTTTCACCGTTTTATACTTCTTACCATCCCGCGAATCCGTAAACACCTCGCCTTTGGCAGGCGTTTCGTAAGATGAATTTTTATATCCCGACACCAACTCTTGTGCAACATCCTCAGCAATTCGCACAATATCCGTTGCCTTGCCTTCTTTTGAGCCTACTTTAAATACCTCAGCCGATTCCACATCAATTAAACGAGCTTGCAGGTAATAGCCTTTCACAATCTCGGTTACTTTCGCCACGCACACTATATCTACTTCTAATTGCACACCGAGTTTTTTAATATTCTCTTTGTCAACCGCTCCGCTTCGTTGGAATATTTGCTCCTGTGCCACTATTTTACGAGCATCTTCCGTGCGTTCAACGGCGGTGTATATGCCGCTGTTGGTTAAGGCTTTTGCGAGTTCCGTGCCTAACACCTCGTGCGAACCCTTTGCCGATTCTTTGCCGGACATATAGACGGCTACCTTTTTCTTGGGCGTTTGTGCGAGGGCTGCTGCACAGAGCAGGGTGAGTAGCG
>LIUG01000152.1:1869-4747 GCA_001462245.1 Candidatus Fibrimonas termitidis | reverse complement strand
CAAAAGGCGAAACCATATTTTCCAACATGGACATTATCATTTCCTTGTTATTGTATACCTCTTGTGAACAAGGTCTTGCACATTGAAAAAACGCATAGTCTCCCTGTGGTGCATAAATACGGCTTTTTTCAAAACCTGCTTTTTCAAGTTGACCGTCAACATTGGTCGTGCAAATAAAATATTCTCTATCTTTTACGGTACTGTATAAATCAAAGTAAGGTTTTAATGCGGTTGGTTCATAACGTATATGGTTAATATGGTTTGCCCAAAAGCCCCAAAAAAGAGCAGCATTTTTTTCATTTATTGTGTTAGGCCAAAAATTGGTTAGTATCTCAAAGATTGACATTTTCCCCTGTTCAAAATAGTGAGGATACCATTTCTGAACAAGGGCTTGATCTGTGTAATTAAGACCGCCTGAAGCGGACATACCTGCTCCAATACCCAATAGGAAACAATCAGCGGACTGTAATAATTCCGCTATTCTATGTATGCTATTCCAATAGTCGTCTGTAGATTTGTTCATCTTGTTCCTTAAAAACATTAAAAATAATTTTTTTAATAAAGTTTGCTGATTTTAAAAAATTTGAAACCGTATCAACCGCTATAATTGCCGCTTCCTCATTGGGAAAATGAAATTCCCCTGTTGAAATACAGCAAAAAGCAATGCTTTCGATGTTGTTTTGTTCGGCAAGTTCAAGACAGGATTGATAACAATTTGCAAGAAGTTTTTTATCTTCGTTTCTCACTTTATCCCGAATAATCGGGCCGACAGTATGTAAAATATATTTGCAAGGCAAATTAAAAGCAGTAGTTATTTTTGCCGTTCCTGTCGGTTCTGGTTTTCCCTGTTTTTCCATTATATCGGCACACGCCAAGCGTAGTTGGATGCCTGAAAAAGTATGAATGGCATTATCAATACAGGCATGGCAAGGAACAAAACATCCGAGCATACCGCTATTTGCTGCGTTGACTATAGCGTCAACTTTAAGCGTTGTAATATCACCACGCCACAAATAGAGATTTGACTTGTTCACAAGTCTTCGTATAGGTTCAAGACTATCAACATCGGTAATACCTTTTTCTTCAATCATGGATTGTAATAAATTATTTTGAACGGCAAGAAAATCATCGGCAATAGGGGCAGGTTCACGCACATTGACAAGCGAACGGAACAACCGCCATTTATCGTCTATTGTTTTAGGGATTTCCGTTTGTGGGCTAAGATAGCGGATTAATAAATCAAATTGCTCCATTCTATTTAAAATCATTTTGATACTTTTTTCTGAAATTGCTCTCCCCATTTCCACATTGCGTCATGTATCGGTTTCAGGCTTTG
Source organism: Candidatus Fibrimonas termitidis (assembly GCA_001462245.1). Classification (GTDB taxonomy): domain Bacteria; phylum Fibrobacterota; class Fibrobacteria; order Fibrobacterales; family Fibrobacteraceae; genus Fibrimonas; species Fibrimonas termitidis. The sequence goes on along the minus strand of LIUG01000152.1, from coordinate 3,411 downwards.
CCCTAACGGTGTCAACGAATATTCCACTTTCGGAGGAACTTCCGCATATATCTTGCGGTTTACCAATCCATTTTCTTCCATGATGCGGAGATGATCGGTTAAAACTTTCTGTGAAATTCCATCCAATCCCTTTTTTAATTCGCCAAAACGCTTAGTGCCGGTTAATAAGTTACGCACAATTAAAACCTTCCACCTGTCGCCCATCATCATTAAGGCAGTTTCAACCGGACAAGCAGGCAAGTTATATCTTTTCAACACAATAACCTCTCTTTAGTGCGGCTACAGCCACATAGTTACTAAAATATACTATAGCACTCATTACATACTACCAATATTTTAGGATATTGGTTGACAATTCATGCTTACACCTTTACTTTACTATTAAAGGCTATATTAAATCAAGCCTTAATCACATTTTTTGGAGGCAAAGTATGATTAACTTTACGGAGATTTTAAAATCAAACCCAAGCGGCGTTTTGGCGACACAAGACGGAAGCAAGGTTAAAACACGGGTGTTTCAATACCTTTTCGCGGACGGAAACAAAATATATTTCTGTACCAACAGTGAAAAGCCTGTGTATGCTCAGTTGCAGAAAAATCCCAATGTATCATTTTGCACATATCCGCAAAACTTTACCCCTGTTTTATCAATAAACGGTAAAGCGGTTTTTGTGGAAGATAAGGCGCTTAAAACCCGTGCGCTTGATGAGAATCCGCCGATTAAAGGTATCTACCAGACGGCGGATAACCCTATTTTCAAAATCTTTTACATTGAAGTAGAAGAAGTGGAAACATTCAGTTTTGCAGAAGGGCCTAAAACATACACACCTTAAATGTAGATGTGCTTCACATTGCGGAGAGTGATCTTAAAACCTGTAACCCGCTCCAATCCATGGCCGTAAAAAGCCAAAGTAATCTTCTGTGAAAAATTGCGAGTAATCTACGCCGCCTTCCATGTAAATATTTTTCGTAAATAACCACAGGAATGATGCACCGATGTTTAAATGAATCGAGTATTGTCCGTCGGGCGATGCTGATTTGTTTTGCGGCAGGAAAGAAAGTCCCATTCCTGCGCGGAGGTTAAGCGCCGCCCTTCCGCCGGGGAAACGGCTTTGCGCAAGCGCGTTTAAATCAAACGCTGCTGAGTTTACTGTCTGTTCGCCGTCTGCATAGATTCGCCATGAGGCAATCAGTTCTATTCCCGGATTTAGTAAATTGTTTTTGGCGGAGACGGCGCAAAGACGCATCGACAGTCCAAAGGGCGAAACATTTTCGCCGAAGAGTTGATTGTCGCTGTAAACGGGAAAAAGCGGAACATACGCCGCACCAAGATATATGTCAAACTGCCGTATATACTCGGTAACTATTTTAGCTTCCGGAGCAGATGCCGTTTCTGAAGGCTCAGGCGTTGCGGCAACTACCGTTTCGGGAGCAATTGTTGTTTCCGAAGACTCCATCTCTGAGATAATTGCCGCTTCGGGCGCGGATAATATTATTTCCTTCCGGCTTCTTTCGTCGCCGGGGTTTACAATTATCAGATCA
>LIUG01000152.1:0-1683 GCA_001462245.1 Candidatus Fibrimonas termitidis | reverse complement strand
TCTGTTACTGTAATAGGTTGATCAAAATAATCATGCGGTATTACCTGACAGCGAAATTTTCCCGGAGAGAGTGAAACTTCGATAAAATTCGATTCTGTAAGCGCTTGAAAAAATCTGCGGTATCCTTGCGCTTCCTCTTTTTCGATTATTACCTCATAACACATAGCGTATTCGTCAACGGTCCATGAAAAGCGCTGGACGAAACGGAGTTCCACATAAGAAGCTGAACTTTGCGTCCATAATGGAGCGGCAGCCGCAAGAAAGAACGCCGTAATGAATATTGGCAAGGCGTGTCTGTTAATAACCATAGAGTACTCCCGGAACGTCCATCTGTACCGGACTCGGAAGGGGAATGTTAGTTGTAAAGGTGTTCTCCCCTATTGTTCCGCGCCGTATTATTTCGCCGCTTGAGTTTCTGCTTACCGCTTCTACCTGCCAGACAAAAGTCCCGCGTCCCAATACATTGATATTTTCAAGCGTCCATGTTGGACTCGTTACTGTTACGCGATCTATTTGCCGCTGTTCGTTTTCCGCTTGTTGGAATAATGTGAAGATATACGCATTCGCGCCTTGTACCGCCGCCCATCTGAAAACAATGTTTCGCTGGGTTTTAAGCTGTTCAATGCCGATTTGGTAATTATCCGCCGGTTCACGGTTTGAGGGTACAGGAAAAGGCGGAAGCGGAGTTTCTGTCTGCACTTGCGATGACGGCTGAGGCGATGCAGATTCTGTCTGTGCCTGCGGTGTTGGTTGTGCTTGCGGCGCCGGTTGTGTTCGTGGCGCCGGCGTTGCTGGCGGCGGCGGTGACGGTGGCAACGGTGGAGGAGGTGTTTCAACTAACGTTATTGCCGGTTCGGGCGCAGGTGTTTCAGCTAACACTGCTGCAGGTTGAGGCACTTGTTCGTTACCAACCGAACGTTCCAGTTCACGTAACGGCGCGCCTTCCAGCAGTGAAACCGCCTGTTCTACCGTTATAACTTGTTCTGTCCGTTCTATAACAAAAAAGGAGGCTTGCGAAAAAGAAGAGCCGCCTTCATAAAGGTGCGAAAAAACGGGCTGTACGCGCCAATACCATGTTCCTTCGGGGAGGGATGAATCCACGAAAAAGGGAGCTGCTATCTGTCTGTTTATCCGCGGATTGCTAAACTCCGGCGTTGACGCAATTTCTACAACGTAATGCGAGGCCTCCTCTATTTCCGACCACTGGAAACGCAGCGCAGGCTGTTCGTCCCTGAAACTAAACAAACTGCCTCTTGCGGGGCTTAACAGGCTTAAGGTTGACGCTTCCACTACTGTAAGTCTTCCGGCGGAAAGGACTGTGCCGCCGTTGGACAGCCGCCAGTTCCAAAGACCGGCTTCCAGTGACACGTCGGCGGATGAAGCGAGGTTTTCTAAAGACTGAACATCGCGGCTAAAGTTTCTGTCAGTGGCAATTTCCAGACGCAGAGCGTCCTGCGGTTGTAGATTTACGCGGTTCCACGCAAAGCGGACGGGAAGCGGCTGCGGCGAACTTTTCACATAACGCGCGTTCGCTCTCGGCTGGATTACAACCGCGGAAGGTACGCGCTGTTCTGTTCCTTCGGCGTTAAGCGCGATCATCGTTCCCGATGAAATTTCCCTCGGCTGTAAAGCCGCGCTCTGTCCATCCGTGATAAAAAAGGCTGTCCCTTCGTTTACACGTAA
>LIUG01000151.1 GCA_001462245.1 Candidatus Fibrimonas termitidis | reverse complement strand
ATCGGGGTTCAGACATTCACTTCCTGCTCGTCAGGCGGCGGCGGGGACGAACCACCTCCCGGCGGCCTTAGCGGCGGCGACCCCAATACTGCAACGTATACAGGCACGGCAGACGGCACAGCCTACACGCTGAAAATCACCAAAGCCGCCAACCCAGTAACGTCCATTGGAGTCGCATCACGGTCGGTACCGGATGCGTATTCTGCGCTCTATACGGCACAAGTTGGGGACAGCTATGTATTAACCGTAATAACATCAGGCGGCACAATAGGAACAAGCAGCGGCACGGTAACAACAGTGGCAGGTACACTTACACTCACACCTACCGGAGAGACAACAACATTTAACGTAACCGTAAATACATCAGGCGGTATTACCCATGTTAATGGAACAATTATTTTTAGTAATGGCCAAACGATGACAGTCAATACAACGGTAACACCCGGTGGCGGCAGCAACAACTCCGGCACAGGGTCATGGCCTCCAAACAGCCTTTTGTCCAAGTATGGTGCCAGCGGTATGCCCGCGCCGGCGGGAGCGCCCGTTGTTTCTTATGGAGAAATCATCATTGAAGGCGTTGACGCGCTTTCTATTGTTTTTGACTCCCATACGTCCGCAACCTATACCTCCATCAACAATTGGCTTACCTCTCATGGTTGGACACTTAGGAGTACTATGAATATTTCTGGTACAATGGCTTATGGATGGGTTAAGGATGGGGTAGAAGAGCTGACAGCGGGTTATATTGAATATGATACTGGTGCGGGTTTAGTATTCGAGCTTCATACGAATCGGTATGAAGACGGCGACACCTACCACGTAACCGTCAAGGGCGGCAACGGGAGCGGCAGTTACGCGGCGGGTGCAACCGTATCCATTACGGCAACAGTACCGTCAGGACAGCAGTTCGTAAACTGGACAACAACAAGCTCAGGGGTAACATTTGCCAACGCAAACAGCCAAAGCACTACCTTCACCATGCCTTCAAATACGGTAACCGTTACGGCAAGCTTTTCAGGCAGCTGGCCTCCAGCTTATGTATTGGCAAATTATGACATTTCCGAAATGTCGGCGCCATTAGGTGCAACGGATATTTCTTGGATAGTTCAGGGTGGTGGAAGTGATCGGCGGTCGGTTATACAAATACGATTCAAAGGCTCTCAGGCAAATGACAGTTCTATCAGTAATTGGTTTACCAATAATGGCTGGACTTTATCAGATAACGGGTCGTACAATAAGTCTAATATTCAGGCTCTCTATGCACGACAAAATAACGATTGCGCCATTCTTTTGGAAAACTCAGACGATGACGGCCGGCTTCCGGCTAATGCGTTGGCAGATTATGGTATTTCTGGAATACCGCTACCTGCAGATGCAAGCGAATGGGTGGAATGGGGAACTGACGGTACTGCTCTAGCGATAACCTTCATAGGTTCTCAGGCAACTGACGGCCCTGTCAATAGTTGGTTTACAAGTAATGGCTGGGCTTTATCCGGGAGTGCGAATACACCTGGAATTGTTAGCTGGCAGTACGCCAAGTCTAATTTTAGTGCTGATTATTTACGAATATTTAATTCTGATGAATCCCTTTGCTACATTAATGTTAAAAAACAGTAGGCACGAGAGAAGCGTAGGTGCGGGGGTATCAGGTACTGAATTTGCGACGGAGTTTGTCAGCGTTTACTATATTGTCATTTAGAAGTTTTAAAAAGACAGGTTTGGTATGGACTGGGATGGATCCGGCGTGACCCCCTCACCCTTTGAACTGGAAAAATGCAGAATTATAAACGAAATTCGTTCTGCAAAAAAAAACATCTTGGACTTGACAATTTCTTCGCCCATGCAAGCAGGGATAATATTTGACATAGCAGACGACTTGCGTTATTTAGCGGAAAACCTTGAGTGGCAATTCAACGCCCCCGATGCTTGCGGGCAATTTTATGTTAGGGAAGCGGTGGCGAAATATAATTTGGGGAGTGGGGATATTTTCATTACATCCAGTTCTTCTGAGTCTTATTCTGCGCTCTTTCAGGTTTTTTGCAAAAAAGGTGATTGTATTTTAACGCCTGCTCCCGGGTATCCGTTGATAGATACTTTGGCCGAACTAGCCGGTTTAAATACGCATCCATATTTTTTAAAGCCTTGTTTTAGCAACGAATCGCACTGGGAAATAGATTTGGATTCCCTTGACTCCATTCCACCGAATGCAAAAATTCTTTTGCTAATATCCCCACACAACCCCACAGGTCACATTCCCAGCAAAAAAGAATTTGAGCACATTTTGCAATTCTGCGAAAAAAACAAATTAGCCTTAATAATAGACAAAGTATTTTCAGCATACAATTTAAAAAACAATTCTCAACTCTCAACTCTCAACTCTCAACTAAATAATAAAGTCCCAACGTTCCTCTTAGATGGTCTCAGTAAATCTGTTGGGCTTCCGCATATAAAGGTGGGCTGGATAAATGCCATTGTTCCCGAAAACCAAAAGCGACATATTTATGATACTCTGGAATACATTTTGGATTCGCAATTAAATTGTTCTTATTTAAGCCAAGCATTGTGTACAAGAGTTTTGCCTAAGGCTGGTGATTTTCAAAAAAAGGTTATTGAGAGATTGAAAGCAAACCAAATTTTGCTCGGTGATTATTTTTCAAAAATGGGAGCACAAATAATTCCTTCTGCTGGTGGTTGGTATCAGAGTTTTTATTTTCCAAACGCAGACGATGAGGAGCTTTGTTTGAGTCTTTTGAGGGAGAGGCAGGTTCTTACGCATCCGGGGTTTTTGTTTGATTTTGAGGATGGGTGGCTGGTGGGGAGTTTGTTGGCAGCGAAAACTATTTAGCACCATCCACCACCACCTTCACAAAAAATGTCCTTTCTACCCCGCTCTGCCCCAAGAACAGGCTCACTCATCAAATTTTCTATATTACCCATAAATGACCGCTAAAGAGTTGTTCAAAATTGCTAAGAAAAATGGGTTTGCTTTAAATCGTGTAAGCGGAAGCCATCATATATTTGAAAAAAATGGACATATAGTCCCAATTCCGTTTCATGCAGGAAAAGATTTAAAAACCGGTTTAGCTAAAGCAATTTTAAAACAATTAGGAGCAAAGTAGGAGGCACTATGAACTACATCGCGAAAATAACAAAAGATGATGATGAATATATCGTCTCTTTTCCCGATAAGCCAAACATAAATACTTGTGGCGAGTCCTTGAAACACGCCTTGGAAATGGCAGAAGAGGCATTGAA
>LIUG01000150.1 GCA_001462245.1 Candidatus Fibrimonas termitidis | reverse complement strand
TTTTCGGAAAAAAGCAAGGGTAAAGTGAATTTTTTGAAAAAACGGCGTTTTTCGCTCAAAAACGAGGTTTATGTTCCCTGTACCACTAGCCTGCACCTGAGGCTTGAGGCTCTAACTATGTAAAAATGTATAGTAAACGCTGATTAACTCAATGCTTGGATATGGGGTGTAATTTGCTATATTAACTGTATGGCAAAAGAAAAAATGATAATAAAAGGCATAGAGGTGGCTGTCAAAAAATTCAATAAAAATGATTTTATATCGCTGACCGATATGCTAAAAGCAAAGGAAGGTGATTATTTCGTGTCGCATTGGCTTCGTAATCGCAACACAATAGAATACATAGGCATTTGGGAAAAAATACACAACCCTGCTTTTAATTGTGCCGAATTCGACATAATTAAAAGCGTTGCAGGTCTTAACAATTTCCGTTTAAGCGTTCAAGAGTGGATAGACCGCACAAACGCAATTGGCTTTGTTTCGTCTGCGGGTCGCTACGGTGGAACATACGCACACAAAGATATAGCGTTCGAATTCGGTATGTGGATTTCGCCGGAATTCAAGATTTACCTTGTTAAAGAATTCCAACGATTGAAAGAATCCGAACAAGCCCAACTGCAATGGTCGGCCCGCCGAGAATTAACCAAATTGAATTATCATTTGCACACAGATGCGATTAAAGAAAACATCGTGCCAAAATTGACCGAAAAACAAAAGACCTTTGTATATCAGAACGAAGCCGATGTTTTGAATGTTGCGTTGTTTGGACATACAGCCGCTGAATGGCGTGCGGCAAACCCTGATAAAGAAAAGAATACAAATGTCCGTGATTATGCCGATATCCATCATTTGTTGGTTCTTGCGAATATGGAAAGTTACAATGCGCAAATGATAAAAGACGGCCTGTCTCAACGCGACAGAATCCAAAAATTAAACGACATGGCACGGTATCAGTTGCCGATTTTGGTGCAGACCAATGCACCGGTGATGTTGGGCGATAGGAAATAGGGCGAGAGTTGTTATCTCAAATCTGTCTTCTAAGATTTCAACTTTATAAGCCCTTAATCTTAAGAGCATCATAAAGCACTTTATAACCACCTCCTGCTCCTGTGTTCTTTTTGTATTCCTCTCCTGCAGCGTTCCAGAAGAGATAACCGTCATTCTTGCTTTCGGAAGCACCGTTGATTTGATGCAGAATGTACTCTGTGCCCCAAGTTGGCGACATCATTTCGAAAGCTTGCAAGTAAGGTCTAATGGAAACCGAAGGATCCGATAAAGCAACAGATCTAATGCCACCATCTAAAACTATTTTATAAGGTCTAATATTGTGCGGATATTTAGAATAAAAAAGACCTCCAAAATGAGAAGGATAAACCATAGGACTGATTACATCTGCATAGGCCGATAATTCTTCTATGTCTTGACCTAATAAATTACCGGTATAATACCAGGCATTGAAGCCGTAAATATCAACAGAAACAGGCACCGAAAGGGATTTTTTAGCCAACCTTATAAAATCGGTAATAATTTCCGATTTATAAGTATCTTTATCTTTTTTAAAAGAATAATTACAGTTACTCACACCACCATCCATAGGAAATCTAATATAATCAAATTGAATTTCATCAAAGCCTAAGTCTTGAAGTTCTTTAGCTAAAGAAACATTATAATTGTGAACAAACTCGGAATGAGGATCAACCCAATATTCATTTGGAAGACCTTTCCATGGCGAACCGTCTTTGATGTGTTTAATTGCATATTTGCCGGAATATCCTAAAAAAAGCATTTTGTCTTTAAATGTAACTAGACGGGCAATAGCATAAATATTATTGTCTTTAAGCGTTTTTAAGATTTTTGAAACGTCAAAGTTTGGTTTAACCGATTTTATTTCGATAGCCGTAGGATTTTTAGAATTAAACAAAACATGACCTTCATCGTCTTTCATATCAATTACAACACTGTTCAGTTCGGAATTATTTATTTGATTGATTATAGAATTCAGGTTTTCACTTATATATGACGAACTGGTATAAATGGCTTTTTTTGATGAAGAAACTGCGTTCCGTGATTTTGCGGAAATACCGGGTTTCTTTAATTGAATAAAAATATTATCAATAAGCAAGCAATCGGGGGTTTCAGAATTGACCGAAATATTTTTATAAGAATCATCTTTAGTTATTTTCCCGTTTTGATTAGAATATAAATAACCGCCGCTGGAGATGACTAATTTATCATCTCTAAAATCAATGTCGTCAACAGTATCAAAAGAATCAAAGATTTTTTTACCTGAAGAAAAAACTCCAGCCCCAAAATAAAATCCGAGGTAAAGAGAATCGGATTTTAACTTAATTGCCGAAATTTGTTCAAAAAATTTCTTGGTTTTTGAATATGGCTCAAATGGCAAACCTTCGGATAAATCTTTAGCAGAGTTGTTTGAAATTTTATAAAAACCGTCTTGAGAAGTACCTAAGTAAAGGCTATTATTGGAATAATGAAGTGCGGTAATATATGGCCTGCTTGATAAAGTGGTCGAAAAAGGTTTCCATTTTAAACCTCCATCAGTTGACTCATACACGGAATGTTTTGTGGCTGCAAATAAATGTTTATCGTCTTTGTCACTTACGGTAAAAGCCGAAATCTTTCTGTATAATCTGTCGTCCATTGAGCTTCGGCGCAAAAAAAGATCGCTGTTTAAACTTTTCCATGCAGTGTCATTTTTGTTGAGAACAAATAATCCTTCGGAAAAAGTTGCTAAATAGATTTTATTTTTGAAGGAATACAAACGAATTGGAAAAACTTTATCCGGCAACCCTTTGTTTAATTCGCCCCAAGTTTTGCCGTTATCGGGAGAATAAAAGATTTTGTTTTTGGCTATAGAATACCATGTTGAAGAATTGCTTGTTTGCGCATTGCAAATTGCAAAAGCAAAGATAAGAATCAATAACATGATTGCGCCCTTAGGGTATAGGGTATGGGGTATGGGGTATGGGTGTTTTGACATGGTGGGTGTAAATATAGAAAGCCAAAAAGGCAATGTCCACATACGGAGACCAAAGCCTCCCCATAAATAAATGGTGGATTTTTCTATATTTTGAGTAGGCAGGAAACTGAATGGAGGAGTTGCACAATGGCAGTTTTACACGGTATCAAGGCACTGAGTTTAATTATCGCAGCTATGGCATTCACCATTTCCTGCTCGTCTGGCGATAGCAAAGATGATGATGGCGGTGGAGGTTCTTCTTCCAGCAATGAGGACGGTTCCAGTTCGTCTGGTGTTTCTATCGCTAGCTGCCCCAATCCGTCCGTTTCGGTTAACTCAATGTCCTGTGGCGGTCAATCCTACAGGACTGTGAATATAAATGATCAAGTTTGGATGGCAGAGAATTTGAATTACAACCCCGGTACGGGCAATTTTGCTTGTTATGATAACGACCCTGCCAACTGTGTCACCTATGGCCGCTTGTATGATTGGTCAACAGCTAAGGGCGTTTGCCCCTCTGGCTGGCATTTGCCGAGCAGTGCGGATTGGGATAGATTGTACCGTTCTGCAGACGGTACAAGTGGTACATTCAGTCCTTACGGCAGTAATACAGCAGGCAGATATTTAAAAGCTACAAGTGGTTGGAATAGTTGCGGTCCTTCGGGTTCCGGCAATTCTTATTTGTGCGAGGATACATACGGGTTTTCGGCCCTGCCGGGCGGCTTAGGCTACTCGGCTGGCACTTTCATCGATGTTGGCGCCTACGGCTACTGGTGGAGTTCCTCAGACATTTATTATGTTAGTAGTTTTTATAGTATCTACCAAGCCGACGGCCGGTATATGTACCACGGCCGCGAGAGTGCCTACTGGGAAGGCTGCGGTAAGGCCCTCTTGTTTTCAGTTCGTTGTCTGAAAGACTGAACGGCAGAAGTGCTTTCGATGATGTTGGCGATTGCGGATTCTGGCAAAAAATAATTTTAAAAAAATCTACCGCTTTTGAAGAAAATAATGTATTTTAGAGGCTTGGGGTGCGGCACCTTCTATTTTTGCGGAGCAGAAAAGGAAGATGAGGAATTTACTGAAAAGTATGGGGGCTTATAATGGAAAGAAGTAGAGTTCAATGGACAGGGAGGTTCCTTATGAAAAAAATCACATTTGCTGCAGCAGTTTTGGTTGCGGCTTTTCTTTTTTCTTGTTCTTCCAGCGGCAATGAAGGCCCTGAAATTTCAAGTTCTTCGTATCAAAGTTCTCCGTATCAATCTTCTTCAAGTGTTTGGAACGGAGAAACATTTACAGATCCAAGAGATCCAAGAGGAAAGGCATATAAAATTGTCAATTATGATGATAATAACATTTGGTTTGCCGAACGTTTGGATATCGATATGCAAACTTGGTATACTCATGAAGAAGCAATGGTGGCATGTCCAATTGGATGGCGAATACCGAGCCTTGAAGAGTTTAATAATATTGGGTTAATTTTGATGTTGAAAGAGGAAATAAAAAATTTTACAGATCTAATTTGGTGGACATTTTCTGAAGAAACATTCTTTGGAATTAAATTCAATGAAACTGCTGGTTACACTCGACGCTGGGGGGATTCGTACTCGGTTCTTTGCAAAGAGTGTTCGTCTTCTAATAATTGCTATTATGGTGCTGTATATGGCGATGACTTAATTGATGATAGAGATTCACAGAATCCACAGACATACAAAACCGTTATCATAGGCACACAAACTTGGATGGCTAGAAATTTGAATTACAATGTTCCCGACAGTAGATGTTATAACGATAGTATAGCTTATTGCGATAAATATGGCAGATTGTACAGTTGGGCTACTGCTATGAATCTTGCGTCAAGCTGCAACTCAAATAAATGTTCAAGCCAAATACAGTCAAAGCATCGGGGTATTTGCCCTAACGGCTGGCATTTGCCTAACAGGTATGAATGGGGCACTCTTGTGGATTATGCAATGAGGCCTCTTCAGACTTATGGATCAACAGGAAAAATATTGAAAGCAAACAATTGTTGTTGGCCTAATAGTGGTGATCATTATTATTATTGGCGTGATAGAAACATAGATTATTATGGTTTTTCTGCTTTACCGGGCGGTTATTTTAGTGACGGTCGTTTTGACCTTGTGAATCCTAGCGGTTATTGGTGGACTACTTCTGAGTTTGGTGCTGATTATATTGATGCTTATAAGTATTATATGTCTGATGTATCAGGTGAAGCAACCTTTTTTGCCGCATTTAAATCAGATTTGCTTTCCGTCCGTTGCGTAAAGGATGAATAATTTGGCTTGAATGAGGAATTGAATTTATAGTTGAGGTAAAAATATGTTGTATGATAAAGTTGCTGATATTGTACTTGGCTCTCTAACTTCGCTTGCTGCCGATAAGCTTGGGGCATGGAATTTGGCAGCGAGGATTGACACTTTTAACAAGGACGTGTTCAAATGCGATAGGAATTCCACTAGAAGCCGCAGTCGCCAACATCATCGAAAGCATTCCAGCCTTTCAGTCTTTCAGACAGCGAACAGAAAGAGATAAGTAGTTCTTATCGCTGTAGTACAAGAAGATGCGCTCGCTGTAGTGCAACATAGTCCGGTAGTAGACTTTATAGCTATTATACTCTGTGGCACTCCACCAGTTGCCCTCGCCGAAGGGATGGAAACTGCCATCCGAGCGACCGTAGCTGCCCGGCAAAGCCGAAAACCCGTATGTGTCCTCGCACAAATAAGAATTGCCGGAACCCGAAGGACCGCAACTATCCCAACCACTTGTAGCCTTTAAATATCTGCCTGCTGTAGGACTGTTGTAAGGACTTGACGTGTCGCTCGTGCCATCAACATAACGGAACAATTTATCCCAGTCCACATTACTCGGCAAATGCCAACCGGAGGGGCAAACGCCCTTAGCCGTTTCCCAATAATACAAGCGGCCATAGGTGACACAGTTGGCAGGGTCGTTATCATAACAAGCAGAGTTGCCCGTGCCGGGGTCGTAATTCAAATTCTCCGCCATCCAAACTTGACCGTTTATATTCACAGTCCTATAGGATTGACCGCCACAGGACATTGAGTTACCTGAAACGGATGGGTTGGGGCAGCTGCCACCGCCATCATCATCTTTGCTATCGCCAGACGAGCAGGAAATGGTGAATGCCATAGCTGCGATAATTAAACTCAGTGCCTTGATACCGTGTAAAACTGCCATTGTGCAACTCCTCCATTCAGTTTACCGCCTATTCAAAGTATAGAAAAATCCACCATTTATTTATGGGGAGCTTTGGTCTCTAATCCGGCAAAAGCATGAAAACGTACCCGCGTTTCTTTAACTCCGGCAGTGCTTTTTTCAGCCCCTCGCGTGTGTCGCTTCTCGGTTGGTTGAAATGAGCCAGCAATATATCGCCGCTGCGGGCCATCATTGCGTACTCGTAAACTTGCGCAGCCGGCAAAGAGGCGCCTGCGTCAAGGGTTATCGCAAATCCGGCTATTTTCATGTTCAGGCGTGTTAGTATAACTTCTACCGCTTCACTGTCGTAATATGCCGTGCCCGATCGATACCATGTGGGCGCACGCCCTGTAAGTTTGGTGATTTTTTCCGTGTTCGGAACTATTTCATCTATAAGCCGCTCAACCGATTCGGTTCCTTTTATTTCATATGCGCTGCGCCCTCTTGTTGAGGCAGGCTTGTGGTTGACTCCGTGATTCTCTATTTTGAACAGCGTGTCGGCGGCAAGCTCGGCGAATGCGTCTGGGTTTGCGTCAATCCATCGAGAGTTTACGAATAAAGTCGCAGGGATTTCATTGTCGCGCAGAAATTGTATCAGCTTTTTGTCGTAGCCCTTGCCGCCGATGTTGCCACAGGCGTCCAAAGTGAGGTACAACGCATTTTCCGGCTCGGGTATATTTCTGGTAACACCGGGCAAATGCTCACCCCAGCCGGCGAATGCCGGGATTAAATTAAAAAGAAGTATAAAGAAGTATGTTATGACCTTCTTCACAAATTATTCCTTCGCCCCCTTGCTCATATCATAATAAATCCCGGACGCCAAATTCCCCTTTACTTTGACTTTGCTGATTTGCGTGGAATCGAAAGTTATAAAGATGGATTCACCGCTTGATTCGTTTTTACCCTCCACCTTTCTACTCGGATTCACGTTAAACAAAAGGCTGCTCGCATTGCCCTTCACCTCTGCCAGCTTCATTTTACCAAGATTGAAAGAAATATCCAACCTATTGCCATTCATTTTATTCACATAATCCGGCAAATCCGCTTCGTAAAATAAACCCCTCGCATTTATGTTCACATAAAGGCTTTGCGCTTTGTTGTTTTTTACCGCCAAAAAAAGAGTATCGCCAAAAACCTCCGAGTGCTGGGCCGGCTTTCCCCTTGTTGCCGCTGTTTGCTGCGTGCCGTGCGCATTTTGAATAACCAAAACCGATTCCACCTCGTTATTTTGCAATTTTACAAACATGGAATCCCCGGTAACAGTATAATCGCTCATAATGCATTTAGGATTTCCTTTTAAAGATAAATAACCGTGCTTTTGGTTGTAAAATCCCGTGTCGCCGGTGATAACAACTTCCCTTCTCGTAATTAAAACCGAATCTGCGGCTACAGCTAATTGCTTGTTCTGATCATAAGTCATTGTTTTAGAACGAATGGCAAGGGTATCTAGCTTTCCTTTTTCCTTAAAATAATAATGAGCAAGCGGTTGATCCGGAATTATCATAAACTCCGTATCTCGGTTGTAAATTATTTTTTCACCGAAAAATGCTCCCTTGCCTGCAGTGTCGCGCGCCTCAGCGTTTCCTTCTGCAATGGCTATACTGCTTTTTCTGCTGTAGTTTCCCCTATCGGCTTTTATATTTCCTTTTGGGTAACGAAAATCAAAACCGCCATCGCTGTAAACAGCATCGGAGTTTCTATTCCAATATGCCCGCTCGGTTCTGAACTCAACGGAATCGTGTTTGAATTTCACATTCCCATGCAAAAACAAATGCCCGGCTTTCCGCATCGCCGCCAGCGAATCCGCATGTTCCATAATAAGCGGCATTGTGCCTTTCTCAATTTTCGCATTTGGCAAGAACGGAGTTTGAGAAAAAGCAAACTGCAAGAATAAGATGAATATTATGCATGCTGGCATTAAGGGCATAGGGATAAATTTAGAAAATATTAAATGCTATTTCAACAAAAAATCTATCACATTTCTAATCTTTATTCCTTCGTAAGAATTGATGAAACTTTTATCTTGCGTTAATATCACTTTCTCGTGATTGTCTTTTATGGATTTGAGGGGCAATATTTCCCTTTCAAAAACGCTTTTGTCTCTCAAACTTTCACTAACCTGAAAATAAATCTTTTTCTCCGGGGTTTCCGCTATAAAATCAATCTCAAAATCCAGAATTTTTCCTATATGAATCTTATACCCACGCCGCAGAAGTTCCAAAAACACAATGTTTTCCAAAATATGCCCTCTTTCTGCGTCTCTGTATCCCAAAAGCATATTTCTTATTCCCATATCAACAATATAATTTTTCCCCAAAGTTTTAAGCAATGATTTTCCTTTTACATCATATCTTTTCAACTCATAAAAGATAAATGCGTTTTGCAATGCTGCCAGATAATTTTCAATCATTTTATTAGGAGCGGATTTATGCTCAGTTTCTTTATTGCTCACCAAAAAATTGCTTATACTGTTTATTGAATTTATGGAACCTATGCTGTGTGCTAAAAAATCGGTTAATTTTCTTAACAGAGTATAATCTGTTATTTTATTTCTCTGCATTATATCTTTTACCATAACGGTATTATAAATCCCTTCCAGCATTTGATAGATCATTTTTTCGTTAAAATCGTAATCTGCCACTGCAGGCATTCCCCCATATTTTGCATATAGCAAAAATTTATCTTCTCTTGTAAACGAGGGATGGAAATTGTTAAAGTCCAAAAATTCCTTAAAAGAGAGCGGAAGCATTTTTATCTCAACATACCGCCCGGAAAGCAGGGTTGAAAGTTCGGAAGAAAGCAGGTAGGCATTAGAACCTGTTATGTAAATATCCACATTAAAATCCACTAAGAAGGAATTTATTGCCTTTTCCCATTTTTTAATTGTTTGTATTTCATCAAAAAAGAGATATGTTTTTCTGTTTCCTGAAATTTGCCTTGCTATATACGAATATAATTCTTCGTGATTTGTAATGTCTTTGTATTTCATGGATTCAAAATTCACTTCTATAATTTGTTTTTTAGCGATGTTCTTTTTTCTGAGTTCATCTGCGAATATGGCAAGCATTGAGGATTTTCCACAGCGTCTTATGCCTGTTATCACTTTAACCTCTTTTTTATCCTTGTAATCAAGCAAGGTTTTCAGATATGTTTGCCTAACTCTCAACAATTCGCCTTTATTATTTCGCATGGCAAAATCTCCCGGTTTATATTAAATATACATAAAAATTTGCAAAACCGCAAAAGTTTTTGTAAATTTTTCCAAAAAGTTTCAATTTTTAGAAGTTTTTGTAAATTTTTCCAAAAAGTTATTTCACCCTTGGCAGCAATACCCATATGACTACTGGCGCACCCATTAAACTTGCTACCGCATTGAGCGGGAGCGGCGGGAAGCCCCATAAGCCTTGCGATAAAAGACCGGCTGCGAGAGCGAGCAACGCTCCGGTTAAAAGCGAGGCGGGAATTAAAATTCTTTGATTATCGCTGTTGAAAAATCCTCTTGCCAAATGCGGGGTAGCCATTCCTATAAAACCGATTGGCCCGCAAAAAGCTGTTGCCGCTGCTGCCAAAATTGCTGCCGCCAAAAGCGAAAGAAGCCGTTTTTGCTTAACATTTATGCCTAAACTTTTCGCGCCATCCTCACCTAGAGCTATGGCATTTAAATACTTTACACAAAAAACGGATAAAATCAAGCCCAGCAAACCGCAAATTGCAAAGTATGGCAATTCTGCCCAGCGAAGCCTGCCAAAAGAACCAAAACCCCAAGATGCAAAGCTACGCAAAGCATCTGCGCTTGTGCCATGCATTAAAATAGAGACTATTGCATCGGCAAAATATCCGGCCATTAAACCCAGCACCAAAAGCCCCGCATTGCCGGAAATAAATTTTGAAAACAGAGCTATAAAAGCTAGAACCGCCATCGCACCCAAAGCAGCCGCAGAGAGCAAGCCCAACGAACCAAGCCCAAAACCGGCTAGCAAAAAAAAAGCAACCCCAAGCGAGGCACCGGAACTTATGCCCAGCACAAATGGGCCCGCAAGCGGAT
Organism: Candidatus Fibrimonas termitidis; assembly: GCA_001462245.1. Classification (GTDB taxonomy): domain Bacteria; phylum Fibrobacterota; class Fibrobacteria; order Fibrobacterales; family Fibrobacteraceae; genus Fibrimonas; species Fibrimonas termitidis. The sequence goes on along the minus strand of LIUG01000150.1, from coordinate 6,030 downwards.
TTCTAAAAACGCTTTGCAACAAAAGCCCGCTCAATGAAAGCGAAGCCCCAGCAAGAGTTGCTGCCAAGGCTCTGGGCAAACGAAAATCCCAAACAATACGCCACTCAACAGTTGCCTCCGTTGAACCTGCACCGGAAAACAAAATTTTCAAAACATCAAAAAAAGAAATTTCCGCCGACCCATAAAAAAGAGTCAGCGAAAAAAAAACAAAAAAAAACATTAAAAGAATATAAAAGCGGAGCAAAACTCTCAACTCTCCACTCTCAACTCTCAACTACTCTTAACACCCTTAACAACTTCCACAATTTTTGCGAATGCAACCGGGTCTGTGATTGCCAAATCTGCCAGAACCTTGCGGTTCAGGTTTATGTTGGCAACGGAAAGCAAGTGGATAAACTCGCTGTACTTCATTCCGTGCTCACGAACTGCCGCATTCAGGCGGGTAATCCATATGGAACGGAAATCGCCTTTTTTGTCGCGGCGGTGGATGTAAGCGTATTGACCGGCATGAGTTGTTGCTTCTATGGCTAGGCGCAAATTGCTTTTGCGGCGGCCGTAGTAACCTTTTGCGGCTTTGATTATTTTCTTGCGACGCTCCCGGCTGGGAACTCTTGTTTTTGCTCTTGACATAATGCTTCCTAGGCCTCCACCAACATGCGTTTAACGTGGAATTCCTCGGTTTCCCTCACAATTCCCGTTTGGCGTAAGTTGCGTTTACGCTTTGTGGTTTTTTTCGTGAGTATGTGCCGTGCTCCTGAATGCTTGTATTTAACAGCCCCGGAACCTGTTACTCGGAAGCGTTTTTTTGCCCCGCTATGGGTTTTCATTTTAGGCATTTTGTCCTCTCTGGGAATTGGGGTTGCCCCCATTGTTAGAAGCCTCACCTGCAGCCTTTTGCTCGGTTTCGTGCTTTGGTGTTTCCTTTTTCTTTATGCCGCCCTTGCGGGGGCTAACTGCAATGGCGAAACACTTCTCCACTTTCAGTTCTTCTATGTCTCCATAAGGCTCCAAGTCCGCTTTAGCTTGGTCTATAAGGCGGTGGCCGAATTCCATTCTGGAAATCTCCCTGCCCTTAAACTGAACTAAAACCTTTACTTTAAAACCCTTTGCCAAAAACTCTTGAGCCTGCACCATACGGTAGCGGTAATCGTTTGTGGCTGTTTGGAAATGCAATTTTATCTCTTTTAATTGCCCAATTGATTGTTGATGCGCTTTTGCGGCCTTCTGTTTTTTCATCTGTTCAAAACGATATTTGCCGTAATCTATTATCCTGCAAACCGGAGGGTTGGCATTTGGCGAAACTTCCACCAAATCCAGCTCGGCATCTTTCGCTGTTTGCATGGCCTTCTGGGTATCTACAATGCCAACTTGGGCACCGTTTGCATCTATTAGGCGAACTTGAGGGACTCTAATCTCTTGGTTTATGCGAATTCCGTCTTTCGGACGGTTTGGTTGTGGGCGACCTCGTGGTGGAAGCAATCTAACGGACTCCTAGGTTGAATACAGTGGTAAATATAGAAAAAATCTTTTTCATCGTAAATCTCTTTCTCTGTTTTGGAAATTATTCAACATGGTCCAGGAAAGCTTTAAGCCGGCGAATACCTTATCTGCGTTAACTTCGCGATCTGGATCATGATAGTGGCGAACAACCTTGTAGCCGCCGTAAAGACCAACAGAGAATTGAGTACTCTGTAAGCGAAGTTCCATTTCCAGATTTAGGGTTGGCCCAAAGGAGCTAGCCAGGTTATCGTCTGAAGATGAGCGGATATTTTGCAATTCAACACCGGGACCAATAGAAGGGATTATGTTAAAAATGGAATTTTGTTGCAATAATTTGTAGCCCCACATCCAGGTAACTCCGTAGGTGAACCATTCGGTATCGCCTCTCTCGGGGGTTATTGGCATAAAATCAATATCAAACCAAGTGCGGAGCTGATGGTATTCGGCACCTATTTCTGCACCGCCGCCAAAATATTCTTGGGCATAGCTTTCTCCTGTGGCTATGTTTATAAACTTTATGCCATCGGATTTCATGCTACGGAAACCGCCTTTAAGGGACAAAAATCCGCGTACCAAATCCTTGTCGTAAATACCTTCGGCTGCAAAAGAAGCTGGGACTAGAAAGGCAACAACCAGTGCCATAGGCAGAATTTTGGAAACAATACGCATATGATAAATATAGTAAACTTTTACCCTACCCTGATATCCCGGTAAACCCACCCCCGTAAGGGCGACCCTCTGCACCCTACTCCCTAAACTCGTTAATCCTCACTTACTATATTCATTCTATGCTCAAAAAGCACAAAAGGGTACAGATACAGATTTATTCAAAAGGCACGGAAAAGCCGGAATATTTCAGTGTTCCGGTGAGGATAATCGGATGGTGGCTGGTTGGATTTGTTATAATAGTTTTGGGCTTTGTGTTCTGGCTCCCTGATAATATGATAAACCTTAAAAATTTAGACGTTTTTGAAATAGCAAGGGAACAAAAAGCAATGCAGTTGACGGCAAACAAATTGGAAAAACAAATTTCCGAGGCTAGTGTGCAAATAGAAGGCGGCGGTAATCTCAGGAATAAAATAAACCAATTGGCCGGTATTTCAAGCATCGAAGAAAAAATTGAAAACAAATCTGCAGCCAAAAGCAAAAAAGGAAAAGAATTATCTGTAGATTTTGAACGCATAAAAAGAACGCTGGAAACATTAAGAACACTGCGAGACGCTCTTTTAGTGGACGAAGAATACACAAAAAGCTTGCCTCTATTGCATCCGCTTAAACAGCACCAAAACATAACCAACAAATTCGGGTTGATACAGGACCAGTTGACAAAAAAAGAGCTGCCGCACAAAGGTTTGGATTTTGCCGTTAGCGAGGGCGATACCGTTATAGCTACCGGAGACGGCGTTGTTAAGGCTGTTACTAACAAAAAATTCGGTTTTGGAACATCGCTGGAAATTGAGCATACACCTAGTATAAAAACCGTATATTCCCATTTGCACGAAGTTTTAGTTCAATCCGGAAAGCCGGTGAGAAAAGGACAGGCGGTAGCGATAGCCGGCAAGAGCGGCAGTGTTTTGTGGCCGGTTCTGCATTACGAAGTTCATTACGATAATCAACCGATTAATCCGGAGGATTATTTTATTACGCCTTAGAAATTTGCAGAGGTTGAAATTTGAAAAGATTTTGGAAGATTTTAAAAATAATTTACAAAGTGCTTAACCAAGTTTTTCGGCTGGTTTTGCTTGCGTTTATTTTATATTCAATAGCTTTTAGCCTTGCGTGCACTTATGGCGCATGGAAACTTTATAACTACGGAACTGCTCTTTTAAAAGAAGTTGAAGATTTAAAATACACCCAGCCAGTTCAAAGCGCATTTATGGAAGATTTGCGCAAAGCAAGTCCAAATCTGGAAATCAAGCACCGATTTGTTCCGTTAGACAGCATCAGCTCGTATTTGCAAAAGGCAGTTATTGCCGGTGAAGATGCCGGTTTTTATTTTCATCCGGGTTTTGATGTAAGGGCTATAGCCGAAGCGTTGGATGCGAATCAAAAACGGAATAAAACAGTATTCGGCGGCAGTACAATAACTCAACAACTTGCAAAAAACATATTTCTTTCAAATGAGCGTTCTTGGGAGCGAAAATTCAGGGAATTTGCCTATGCGCTTTTGATGGAGAAATATTTGGGCAAAGACCGAATTCTGGAGCTTTATTTGAATTATGCGCAATGGGGGCAAAATATTTTCGGTTGCGAAGCCGCAGCCCAGCAATATTACAAAAAACCGTGCGCAAAGTTAAATGTTGACCAGTCCGTAAACTTGGCGGCAATGCTCGCAAGCCCCGGCAAGCATCACCCGGAGATGAGAGAGAGCCGTTTTATGCGTGAGCGTCGAAATATGATTTACCGCAATATGTTCCCCCCCAAAGATTCTCTGCTTGTAGATAGCCTGAAAAGTTTAACGGAGCCTTTACCGAAAGAGAATGCGGAATGAACATGTCCTTGATAAAGAGCAAGGATACTTCCATAGAGATTATCTTGCGCAAGGCTCTTTGGAAGGCGGGTTTTCGCTATAGGAAGAATTACAAGAAGCTGCCCGGCAAACCGGATATAGCTTTGACAAAACATAAGATTGCCATTTTTTGCGATGGCGATTTTTGGCATGGCAAAAATTGGGAAGAGGATAGGGGGAGAATAAAAAGCAATCATTCGTACTGGTTTCCGAAAATTGACAGGAACATAAAGCGGGATTTTGAAACGGATAGGGATTTAAAACTCATAGGTTGGGAGGTTCTGCGTTTTTGGGGAACGGATATCGAAAAAAACTTGCAGAGCTGCATTGAGCAGGTCAAGGAAGCGGTTTTTTACAGGGAAATCGGGGTGGAGCCGTGAGGTGTGGATTTCTATATTTAGACGGCTATGCTTAAGTTCATAGATTTGTTTTGCGGGATTGGCGGTTTTAGGCTCGCTCTTGAAGAAAGAGGGCTGGAATGTGTATTTTCCTGTGATATTGACAGCTACGTGCAAGAAGTATATAAGCAAAACTTCGGCGAAAAACCAAAAGGCGATATAACAGAAATTTCGGTAAAAAATATTCCTAGCCATGATATATTATGCGGCGGCTTCCCCTGCCAGCCCTTTAGCATATCCGGTAAAATGAAGGGGACTGAAGATCCAAGAGGCAAGTTATTTTATGAAATTGTTAGAATAGCAAAATATCATAAGCCCAAGGTAATGCTTTTGGAAAATGTGAAGAATATATTAACAGTAGATAAGGGAAATGTTATTAAAACCATAGAAAAAGAGTTGGAGGAGATAGGTTATTATTTATATAAACGTCTATTAAATGCTTCTTTTTTTGGAATACCACAGGCAAGGGAAAGAGTTTATTTTGTTGCATTGAAAAAAACCGATACGCTACACTATGAATTTCCAAAAGAAACTCACGAGAAAATATTTCTAAAAAACGTGATGGAAAAAGATGCAGATAAAAATTTATTTATAGAAAGAGATGATATTTACATGCAAAAAACCGAAGCGGAAATTAAAAATAAATTGGAACCGATAAGAATAGGTATAGTGAATAAAGGTGGTCAAGGAGAAAGAATTTATAGCGTAAAAGGACACGCCATAACACAATCTGCTTATGGAGGGGGCATTGGTGCGAGAACTGGTCTTTATAAAACAAACCAAGGAATTAGAAGATTGACAATGAACGAGTGTAAAACTGTTATGGGGTTTCCTAAAGAACATATTGTAAGTTCAGGTTTGCAAGGCTATAAACAATTGGGAAATGCTGTTGTTCCTAAAATGATTGGTTATGTATTTGATGGTATAGGAGGTTTATAATGGCAAATAAAGACAATGCCGATGATGGGAAAAAAACGGAATTGATGATAAAAAATAGCATTTGCAATTGGCCACAGGTGATAGATGTTTTGAAGAAAAAATTTAAAATAAAAGGCGAGTTAGATAATACCTCTCTGTCTGGTCTATACCACGAGAAGCCGGATTTGAGAATAGCTTTTGATTGCGGACACTACATAGATGTTAGTGTTAAAGGTTACACAATCGGTTTTAATCAACTTGTTAGAAAAAACATATCCAATTTTTGTAAAGAATTTGGTTTGTCTGAATATGAAAAAACTGATTTAGAAGAAATTTTTATAGAAAAAGCAAAAAACACAAAAAACTATTTGTTCTCTGAAGAAAAATGGAAAAAATGGAGTATTTTTTTTCAAGACAATGTTGGAAAATTATTACGAATAGCTTTTTCAAAAAATCCAGCTAGAGAAATTTTAGTCTTATACGACATAAAGAAATCTGTAGTTAAAATTTACTCTATGAAAGATGTTTTGAATTTCTTATCAAAACAGGAGATTACTAGAACAAAAGGCGGTTTTAATATAGGAAAGGAAGTATCTTTTCAAAGGAAAGGGGGCGATGGAAATAAAAAACAATACCCTAAAACCAATTTGAAACATTCCAGTAATGACGTTCAAATAAAGTTAAAAATTGACAATGCTTTTTTAA
>LIUG01000149.1:44333-45701 GCA_001462245.1 Candidatus Fibrimonas termitidis | reverse complement strand
TTTTATGTATATTATGGTCATGGGAAAGGTTTTGGGCTTGTGCTTGGTGTTCGCTCTCTTTGGCTGCGGGGAGCGGCTGGAGCCGGTTAAGCAGCCCGAAAGGGAGCCATCCGATGTAGAAGAGTTTAACAAGGCTATGGATTCAATAGTCAGGAATAGGGATTCTTTAAAAATAAACGGGCCTATTTCTTGTGACGAGAATAAAATAGAATGCTACAGATGCCTCAATGAGGATTGCAGCGAAAAATATCTGTACTATAAATTGCTTGCGAATTAATCAGGATACCACCTTTTATATCTATCCCGCAATATGCCATAATCCCTTTTTTATCATCTGAATCTTCGCCTTCAACCGCTTCCCATCCAAAATCGGGCCAAACATCCGATTTTACAGGCGGAACCTCCGAAGCTCTTCCGGCGGCCCTAAGCCCAATAGGGTCTTTTTTATTCAAAGCGTCTTTAAGCGCATTGTATGTGTCTATTGCTTTAACATGCCCAGCCTCTGCACCTATGCGTATTTTCTCAATAACGGAATCAAACAACATACCGAGACAGATTATGGCAAAATTTGTCTATGAGCGTAAGTTTTATAAGCTCTGTTGACGAAAACGGGCAGGGATGCGAAAAGCGGCAGATATTTCAGCAATTTTTCTACCTTCCCACTCATGCTCAAAAAAATCAACACAGAAAAAGCACCAAAGGCAATAGGGCCGTATTCGCAAGCTATAACCTCAAACGGGTTATTGTTTTTATCCGGGCAAATCCCGCTTGTTCCCGAAAGCGGAGAAATGCTGGGCGGAAATATTACGGAACAAACCGAACAGGTTATTCGCAATATATCGGAAGTGCTGAAAGCAGGCGGCAGCGGCTTTGAATATGTAGTAAAAACAACTTGTTTTTTACAGAATATGAGCGATTTTGCCGAGTTCAACAAGGTCTATGAAAAATACTTCACCGGCAAGCCGGCACGTTCTTGCATAGGAGTTTCCGCATTGCCTAAAGGTGCGTTGGTGGAAATAGAGGTTGTTGCGGAGATAGAAGATGCAAAAAGAGAACCCTCGTGAATGGCGAGTGCAAATATTCAAAGACACTTTAACATTTGCTGAGTCCGGATATGCTATCCGTGATAAGCAAATTAAAATTGACAATGAATGCATAATTTCCGAATATTTTGACAAATCGGAAAAATTGTCCAAACATACCGCTTATGAAACAAAAATTTCCGTCATCAATTCCGACTGTTTGGAAGCCGCCGAGCTATTGCTAAATGCAGGGCTTAATCCGTGCGTTTTGAATATGGCCAGCAGAAAACATCCCGGCGGAGGCGTGTTGAATGGTGCCGGCGCTCAAGAAGAGAATTTGTTTAGA
>LIUG01000149.1:467-44076 GCA_001462245.1 Candidatus Fibrimonas termitidis | reverse complement strand
AATAAATAGGCCGGAGTTGATAAAGAGGAACAATTTATATTATATCGTTGATTCATTGATTGAGCCGGCTAAAGAAAAAATCAGAACGATTCTGAGGATAGCGGGGAAATATAATCATGACAGTTTGGTATTGAGTGCGTTTGGTTGTGGAGCATTCGCAAATCCTCCGAATCATGTTGCGGAATTGTTTAAAGAAGTTTTTTCGGAAGATGAGTTTTTTGGATTTTTCCGGAATATAGTTTTTGCGATATTTGAGGATCACAATAGTGAGAAGGAGCATAATCCTATGGGGAATGTGCTTCCGTTTTTGGAGGTGTTTGGAGGGTAGAATTGTTGAGCAAAAATCCTTTTATTTTTGCATGCTTTTTATTTTTGAAACCCATTGGCTAAAATTAGCTTCTTCTAACATTTTTTCTATTTCTTTCTTTACTTTATTCTCATCAGTTCCTTCCGATTCTATTTTGGATCTTTCCAAATCAGGAGATACCGAAGCTCCATTGCAATCCGTGAATTTTAATTTCGGGGAATAAGAGCAAGTCACTTTACCCAACTGATCTTGTCTGCAACCTGCCTTTTTGGGGATTACATTTATTTTTACGCCGTTGCCGGAACATTCTGTTTTTTTAACCCCGGCAGGAGCTAATTTTTCACAAATTATATTAACAAGCTTATCACCGGAGCTTGCGCAATGAAAAGATTTGCTTGTTACGGGACTCACAGGCTGTGGTTTCGATGGTTTCGGTGATGGCGATGGTGCCGGTGGTGCCGGTTCCGTTACGGGTTTCTTTATCATTGTTATGGAATCTATTATTCGCTGCTTCTCTGTGGCTATAGAATCGGCTATTCTTTGCTTTTCTACGGCTATAGAATCGGTTACTCGTCTAAATCCTTCTTCCCTATCGGATATATTTTTATTTATTACAAAAGATAAACAAGCGGCAATTGCTAAAAACGCCAAAGAAAAGGCTGCAATAATTTTCTTTTTATGCTTGGTTGTCCAGCGCGGCTGTGAAATCAAAAATTTTCGCTTTAAACCTGCATATGCAGACTCAAAATGCTTGGGGTTAAGGTCTATGCCGTTTTTTCTGGTTATGTCTTTAACGTCTTGGGGCAAGGGTTGCTTAGGGAAATCAAATCCATCGAGAAAAAGCGGAATTATGTTTTTATTTTCCTCAAGCGCACAGGATATTTCTCGTCTAACCCAGTCATCCTTAGGGTCGTATTCAGAATCAAAAAACCTATCGAAAATTCCCGGACTCAATACTAATAAAAAATCCTTGCATTCTTTTACCCTGCTTTCCAATTCATCGTCAAAATTCCCTTTTTCCAAAGTATCTATATCAAAAGAAATGGAATACCCATCAAGCCTCAGCCTGTCGTAAAGCAATTTAGCTGTATCAAACCCCCCTTTACGCCTATACGAGATAAAAATTTCAAACTTTGCCATATTTTCACCAATGAGTTACTAATATAGTAAAATCATTTCTACATTACATAGCTAATAAAGTGTTATGAAAACTCGCTTTGCCCCTAGCCCAACCGGATATTTGCATAAAGGGCATATTTGGAGCGCTCTCTGCGTTTCTGCCATTGCTAAAGCCAAGAACGCAAGCATTCATCTGAGGCTGGAAGACCATGATAGATTGCGGTGTTCGCAGTATTTTTCTGACATTATAAAAAAGGATTTGGAATGGCTTGGCTTTAAGTGGCAAAGCGAAAGCGTTCAAAGCGAACGAAACGAAATTTATGAAAAATACTTTAAATTTTTGCAGAAATGCAATTTATTGTACGATGTTTATAAAACCGAAAAACCCAAAACCATGTTCAAAAATCCGGAGCCAATCGGCGATTTCGCAGTTAAGGATGCCTGGGGGCAATGGACTTATATGTTTGCCGTTGTTGTGGACGATTTTGAAGAAGACATGGATTTGATAATACGCGGCGAAGACCTAGAAGATTCAATAGACAAGCAGATTTCTCTGGCGAAAGTTTTAGGCAGAAAAGAGATGCCGCAATTTTTTCATCATTCCTTGCTTTACGGCTCTAACGGAAAAAAACTCAGCAAACGAGACGGCTCGGAGGGAATTTTCATGGAAAGAGAGGCGGGAATTCCAGCAGAAAAGGTGATAAGCGACCTGTGCAGGGTAGCTATGCCGAATTTGGAAATCCCTGACGAAATTTCTTGGGAAGATGCGGCAGAACTTATCGGCTGGCTTTGATAAAAAATTCCTTCATCACGCTGCAAACTTTTCGGAGTTCCTTTTCCGAGATTATATAAGGCGGCATTGCATAAACAACTCGTAAAAAAGGACGCAGCCACACGCCACGGAGAGCGGCGAATTCCTGAATGCCTTTGTGAATTTCTTCCGTTTCAGTCTCTATAACCCCACATGCTCCGAACACACGTGTTTCTTTAACCCCATGCATCTCAAAACCCAAAAGTTCCTCTTTTAAAATTTCATTTATGCGGGCTATTTTTCGCAAATAATTTTCACGCTCAAAAATTTTTAACGAAGCAAGAGCAACACTGCACGCAAGCGCATTTCCCATAAAAGTCGGGCCGTGCATAAACGCTTTTTCATATGAATTGCCCAAAAAGGAATTATAAACTTTATCCGTTGCAAGAGTTGCGCTTAACCCTAAATAACCGGCGGTTAAGCCCTTGCCTAAAACCATTATGTCCGGAATAACGCCGGCCTGCTCGCAAGCGAACATTGTTCCTGTGCGTCCGAAACCGGTAGCTACCTCGTCTGCTATCAGCAATATATTATATTTATCGCAAAGCTCCCTCGCTCCGCTTAAAAATTCCGGGGGGTAAAAATTAAAACCGCCCGCGCCTTGCAAAAGCGGTTCGCAAGCAAAAGCCGCTATTTCCGCAGAATGCTCCTCGAACAGGGTTTCCATTTTTTGCAAAGATGGTTCTATAAAAAATTGCTTTGGCAAATAGCCCTTGAACAAATGATGCATACCTTCTTCGGGGTCTCCAAGCGACATTGCGCCGGTTGTATCGCCGTGGTAGCCCTTCAACAAACAGGCAAATTTATGTTTGCCATTAACACCTCGGTTTTTCCAAAATTGCACCGCCATTTTCATTGCTGCTTCCATTCCAACCGAACCGGAATCAGCGAAAAAAACATGGTTTAAACCTGTAAGCCCAACAAGCTCCTTTGCCAAATTTTCCACAGGTTCATGGGTTAACCCGCCTAGCATCACATGGGAAAACTTTTCCATCTGCTCTTTAAGAGCCGCATTTATTTCCGGGTGATTATAGCCGTGAATAACGCACCACCAACTGGAAATGGCATCTATCAGTTCTTGCCCATTCTCCAATTTGAGCATAACCCCGTTTGCGTTTTTAACACGCAATGGGGGTGGCATGGTTTGCATTTGAGCGTATGGAAACCAAAGCGGTTTGTCAGCGGATGAATACATTAGCTTTGCTAATTTACAAATTTTTCAAAAATTTTCTAAAAATGCCTTGACAAGCCAAAAAATATTTTCTACATTCACGCACATGATGATGTATAACACCCAAAACAAGGCGAAAGGAGCTTACGGTGCAGGCAAAGCCTAACATTCAATCTCCCCTGTAAACTTATGCCTTATTCCCTTCAATCGGAGGCATTATGTCCTTAAAATTTCTAATTGCCGTTCTTGCGCTCTCGGTTGTGGTTTTTGCCGCTCCGGTTTCTTTTGAGAAGGCTTCGCAGGTAGCGGAAAACGCTGCCAAAAGCAAAAAATTGAGCCTTAAACACAAGTCGTTTAAGAAGCGAGAAGCAAGGTTAATGTATGCACCGGCACCCGATGCTGCTGCCCCTGCCGTTGCGGAAGATGCCTTGCTTTACGTTTTCCAGAACGATAATGACAAGGGTTTTATTATCGTTTCAGGAGATGATGTTTTTAGTCCTATTATAGGGATTTCGGATAAAGGAGCCTACGACCCAGCTAATTTGCCGCTCAACTTTGCGTGGTATATTGGGAATATTGAGCGGGAAATGGAGTTTGCCTTGGAGAATGGGCAGGCGCAGACACAGGATATAAAGGATGAATGGGCACTTTACGCTGCTGGGGCAGCTTATGTTGTGGGGGATTATTTAGTAAAAACGCAATGGAATCAACGGGGACCATATTGGAACCAAACGCCTATGATAAATGGGGTACAAACTCTTACAGGCTGCATTGCAACAACGATGGCACAAATAATGAATTACCATAAATACCCTGCAAGCACAACCGGCACAATACCGGCATATACCTCCAGAGGCGGACTTTCGGTTTCGGCTTTGCCTCAAGTTGCATTTGATTGGGCGAATATAGCACAAGATTATGCTGTTGCGGATTTGATGAATGCGGCAGGAAGGTCTGTTGAAATGAATTATGGGACTGGTGAGAGTGGTGCGTATTCAAAGGACGTCCCTTCTGCATTAATGAAATATTTTGATTATGACTATAGAGTTCAATATATAGATCGAGACAAAGCTACATTAGATTGGGTAGGACTTTTAAAAGACCAGATTAACGATGGCTTGCCTGTGTATTATTCCGGAAATGGCGGCAATGGCAATGGTGGTCACGCTTTTGTTTTAGATGGCTATAATTCTAGCAATAATTTTCATATCAATTGGGGTTGGGGAGGAAATTCTGACGGCTTCTATGCTATTACGGTTAACAGTAACAGCGGTTTAAATCCAAGCCCTTCCCCTAATGGTCCTTATAGCTATGGTCAAGCTGCTGTAATAAACATCAAACCTAGCGATTCACCCGGAGATAATTTGGTGTATAAAGCCGCTAATGGCGGAACATACGTATTGCAAGCAGACTTTGTCGATGCCGATAAATTAACAGGACAACTTAATATTGGAGAAGACTTTACCCTTGATTTAAATGGTTATACATTGACGATTGAGATACCTAATGGCGGAGACAACGGCATAAAAATTGCTTCAGGCAAAACATTTATCATTAAAGACAGTCGTTCAGGCGGCATCCTTAATGTTAGCAATGAAGAAATGACTTATGTATATCCTATAGGCGGGAGCGCAGCCATCAACACAACAGACGGTACGCTTATTATTGAAAGCGGTACGATCAACGCTGAGGGTGGTAGAGGTGCAGCAGGCATAGGCGGTGGTTATGGTGCCTCAGGCGGTGAGGTTATAATTATAGGCGGCACGGTCAACGCTATAGGCGGTTACAACGGTGGAGCAGGCATTGGTGGTGGCGCCGGAGGCACAGTCGGTGGCACTCGATATAACGGTGGCGCAGGCGGAAATGTTGCAATTAACGGCGGAATGGTAACGGCTACAGGCGGTAATAGTAGTGCCAGAGGTATAGGCTACGGACAAAACGGTAGCACAGGTACACTCACAATGAATGGCAACGCCTTGGTATTTGCAAGTTCCGTTGGCGATGCAAGCGCAAAAACAAGCGGTATTCTTGTTAGCGGCAGTGCTACGAGCTGGTATGGTAACGCCGAAATAACGCTATCTCCTGTTCAATATACACTGCCAAGCGGCAGAACACTGACTATACCAAGCGGCAGAACGCTGAAAATACCTGGCGACGCAACGCTTACAGTACCCAGTGGTGCGACGATAGCAAATAATGGCACGGTAATACCTGAGGACAGCTCTGCTATCGTCATTAACGGAACACGTATCGGTAACCTGATTGTCGGTGCAAATGTATCCGATCCGGCACTCGCAAGCGAAGCAACACTGTTGGCTAACACAGGGCAAACTGTAGAATATGCGATAAATACGATTGCTACCGAGCCTATAAGTGGCTGGCAAGCAGAAACGGTTTTTGAGAATTTTGATGAGGAATCAAAGTATTATATATTCGCTCGCTCAAAAGCGAATGCAAATTTTGCAGCCGGAGCTTCAAAAATGCAAATTATAAAAAGAATACCCAAAACAACGGATTTGGTTTTTGCCATACCCGATCACATTTACACTGGCACAGCGCAAGGAATCGGCCAAGTGACAGGTACCGGCATGGGTGCGATAACGGTATTGTATAACGGCAGCGCAATCATTCCAATCAATGCTGGAACGTATGATGTAACGGTTAATGTTGACGGTGGCGAAGATTTTTATGCAGCAGATGGAATCGCGCTTGGGGATTATGAGATTAAAGCGAAATCTGTTACAGTTTCCGGTGTAACTGCAATGGACCGAACTTACGACAGCGACATAACAACAGTTGAACTTACCGGCGGAACACTTGTTGGCATTGTGCCTGACGATGATGTTGTATTAATACTCGGAATCGGCACGATTGACGATGCAGACATAGGTAACGGCAAGGCGGTCACAACAAATATTACACTGTCCGGCACTGATGCAGGGAACTACATCCTTACACAGCCGACAGACATAAAGGTGAATATTACGGAAATTGAGGAAATAGTCCCAATCCTCAGCCTCCAAATTGCAGGAATATCGCAAGCAACCCCCATGCGCATATACAACCTGCAAGGCAAAGTATTGATGACAAGTTCCGTAGCGCATTTGCCAAAGGGTGTATATATTGTAAAGGCGGGTGGGAAAACAGCTAAGGTGGTAAAATAATTTACTTTGAAAAATTTCACTTTGAAAAATTTCCCTTGACAAGGTTTCTTTATTTTTCTATATTTAAGTCCGATTATGGCTTTGAGCAACAAAATATCATTCTCTAAACACCTATGCTGTCGAGTATTCTCCAGCAACAGACTGTGTTGTTGCTAAAATTTTTCAAAAAATCCTTATTTCACGGTGTGCTTCGCACCATAAAAGAAGCAAATAATCTTTGGAGATACAATTATGAACGTTGAAATAGCAAACGTCAGCAAAAAGTTCGGCAACTTTGTTGCCTTGGACAACATCAGCATCAATATTCCCAAAGGGGATATCATCGCCTTGTTGGGGCCTTCCGGCTGTGGCAAAACTACGCTACTCCGGATTATAGCGGGTTTGGAAACTCCAGATACCGGCGTAATAAAGTTTTTTGGGGAAGATTTGACCAAAAAACAGGTGAAAGACAGGAAAGTTGGCTTTGTCTTTCAGCATTACGCCCTTTTCAGGCACATGAACGTGTTTGAAAACATCGCTTTTGGGCTTCGTGTTCGCCCACGAAAAATACGCCCGGACAAAAAGACTATACATGAAAATGTAATGCGTCTTGTTTCCCTTGTTCAACTGGAGAATTTTGTGAATCGCTTCCCATCGGAACTTTCCGGCGGGCAAAGGCAGCGAGTTGCGCTTGCTAGAGCGCTTGCCGTGGAACCCACCGTATTGCTGCTCGATGAACCTTTCGGTGCTCTTGATGCAAAAGTCCGCAAGGAACTGCGAAACTGGCTTCGCCGTTTGCATGATGAAATTCACGTCACCAGTATTTTTGTAACACACGATCAGGATGAGGCTCTTGAAGTCTCGGATTCTATAGTCATTGTGAACAAAGGGAAAATCGAACAGATGGGAAGCCCGATAGAGGTATGCGATAATCCGGCAAACCCGTTTGTCACCGACTTTCTCAGCGATGTGAACAGGCCCTTGTTAAAGCAAAAGAAACATTTGTATGAGTCCATAAACGACATTAAGCAAGGAATTTAAGGGTGGATTTGCGGCGTATTGATACGGATTTTCTGATTATAGGCGGCGGCACAGCGGGATGTTGGGCTGCGCTGAATTCGGATGCTCGTGTTTTAATCGCTGAAAAAGCCGATATCAAGCGAAGCGGTTGCCTTGCTGCCGGGGTTAACGCTCTCAATGCCTATATAGGGCCGGGTAAAACGCCGCAGGATTATGTGGATTACGCTCGTGCCGATGCGGATGGCAGTGTGCGTGGCGACCTCCTGTTGACTATGGCGGAGGGGCTTAACCGTGCTGCCGAAAAATTAGAAGCACTTGGGCTTACCATTTTGAAAAATGAGCAGGGGCAATATGTCACACGTGGCTGGCGCAATATCAAAATCAACGGGGAGAACATTAAACCTATTTTAGCCAAAGCGGTCTCGGCACGGGAGAATATCACCGTGCTAAACCGGGTGAATGTATTTGAATATATCGTTAAGGACAACCGTATTCTCGGTGCTTATGCAATATCTATTGACGAACCTGTGCTTTATGTTATTTCTGCTAAAGCTGTGTTATGCGCTACCGGAGGTGCTTCGGGGCTGTATAAACCGAACCACCCTGGCTTTTCCCGGCACAAGTTATGGTATCCGCCTTTCAACACCGGAGCGGGGCTTGCAATGGGTATTCGCGCGGGTGCGGAAATGACCACTTTGGAAATGCGTTTTATCGCTTTGAGATGCAAAGATACCATTGCTCCTACGGGAACTTTGGCACAGGGAGTTGGGGCAAAGCAAATAAATTCAGCCGGGGAAGTTTATGAAACCCTATACGGCCTTACAACCTCTCAACGCCTGCATGGAACGGTGATGGAAAATTTGAGCGGACGAGGCCCCTGTTATCTGCAAACTGCAGGAATTACAAAAGAGCAGGAAACGGATTTGGTGAAAGCTTACTTAAATATGGCTCCAAGCCAGAGTTTGCGCTGGTTAGAAAGCGGCAAAGGGCCAAGCGTGCAAAATGTTGAAATTGAGGGAACCGAACCTTATATCACAGGCGGCCACACTGCCGCGGGATATTGGGTAAGTACAAACCGAGAAACAACCGTGCGCGGCCTATTTGCAGCAGGGGATGCAGCGGGAGGCTGCCCGCAAAAATATGTGACCGGAGCTTTGGTTGAAGGGGAAATCGCAGCAAAAGCAGCGCTAAAATACATAGATGAACCCTATACCCCCAACCCCATACCCTATACCCCAAACCCCATACCCTATACCCCAAACCCCATACCCTATACCCAAGCTAATAAATCAGCATTTACTATAAATGATTTGGAAGAAGAAATGCAAGCGGTAATGGACGAACACGCCGGAGGAATAAGCACCTCTTACCGTTTTTCGGAAACTTCGTTAAAAATTGCGGACGAAAAAATCCGGGAATTGGAAGCTCGCTCCGAACTCATCTCAGCTGCGGATATGCAGGAACTCGTATATGTATTGGAACTCAAAGAACGCCTTACTTTGTGCAGGTCGCTGATTGCTCATCTGTCCGTCGGAAAAGAAACGGAATATTATATCAACTCTCGGTTGGAAAACGGTGAAATAAAGATTGTTCTGCGCCCCTTGGTTCGGGAGGGAGAAATTTATGAGCATTGAAATGCGGCATGAAAAATGCACTGGTTGCAGTAGATGTACAAAAATTTGCCCCGGAAGTTTAATCAAATTGAAAGAAGGCAAGGCTGTTATTTTGCATCCGGAACGTTGCTGGGGGTGTGCTTCTTGCGTCAAGGAATGCCCGGCAGAGGCAATAGCGCTTTTTCTCGGCGAGGATATGGGAGGCTTGGGCGGAAGGATGACTGTGCGTAAGGACGGCACGCTCTTGCACTGGACTGTGACAAAACCGGACTCAAGCGTTCAAACAATTACAACCAACAGCCTAGATTCAAATAAATATTAGGGAAATATCCTTTTTTATTTGCTCTTTCAATGCGTCTATGCTTTCAAATTTAATCTCATCTCTAAGCCGTTTGCCGAGTTCTACGGATAATTTTTTGCCGTATAAATCTCCGTCAAAATTGAGCAAATGCGCTTCCAAGCCAACGGGTCTATTGCCAAGCGATGGGCGGCAGCCTATGTTGATTACCGCATTATGTTTTTGCCCGTCAAAAAATGCAGTCCCGGAATATACGCCGTTTTTAGGCAAAAGTTTATATGGCGCAAAACTCAGATTCGCAGTTGGAAAACCGAGCTGCTTTCCCTGTCCCAAACCGTGTTCCACAATTCCGCAAAGCGAATAATCTCGCCCGAGCATTGCATTTGCCAAATCCAAGTTTCCGCTTTTAAGAGACTCTCGTATGCGAGAAGAGCTAATCGCTTCGCCATCGAATAAAACCGGATTTATTTCGTAGATGGATAAATTTGGAAAGAATGTTTTTAGAGATTCTGCGCTGCCTTTGCCGCCTCGTCCAAACCTTTGGTCCAAACCAAGTACCCAAAGTTTTGCGCCATATTTTTTTACGGCAAACTCCTCCACAAAAGAGCGAAATGGCATTGCGAATAAATCCTTGTCAAATTTTTGCAAAACAAGAGGAACTCCGCAATGTTCCATAAAATCTCTTTTCTCTTCATCCAAGGTTAAAAGTTCCGGATGCCCGGGTTCTTGAATTAAATGCCTTGTGTGCGGTTCAAAAGATATTGCGAGATGCGGCATCTCATTTCTTTTTGCTTCTGACTTCAATGCCTCAAACAAGGCTTTATGCCCCAAATGACAACCGTCAAAATTACCCAAAACTATGGCAGTCACTTCTTGATCCTCTGAAATAATATAGAAAATTTCTACCTTTCCTCGCTATGCGCAGATTCAATGTAACTGTCTTTTTTTTCCTGTTGCTCCTCACAGTTTTTTCCCAAGCAACCGCAGAAACTTCAACCGAAAATATCGGTGGCTCCGCTTACATCAAAATAAATGCGGGAATTTGGGGTGCGCCTACCGCAAGTGTATTTGCTGTGGACACAATGGAAAATTTTGGAGGCAACTGGCGGGCTTTGAGAGTTCCATTGGAAACAGCGAGGTATTTCGAGACCTTGCCTCCTTTCTTTGTCCTCGGGCTGGGCGCAAATTACAAGGATGATTTTTTGATTCATGCGGAATTTCCTTTGAGGCGTGATATTGAGGCGTGGTACCAGGATTCCTATAAACGCACTTACACTTTTGAGCCGGCGGAACTGGATTTGAATGTTCCTACAGAGGCATGGGGACAATGGAACAATCCTACGGGCTTTGTGAAATTCGGGCGGTTCAAGCCGGAAATCGCTCCAACTCCAAATTCAATAATTTTAGGCGGTGCGCCTCACCACGATGCAATTCATTGGAAATTTGCCGCCGGAGTTGCAAGGTACGATTTCATAATTGTTTCCCTGAACGCTTGGCTCTCAAAAGATGAAGATTCTTTGCAAGCAAAAGTCAGCATCCCGAATGCGAGGGAGCGCACTTATACGGAACATACCAAAAACCTGCTTTTGCACAGAGTTGGGATAGACGGCGGCTGGGGCTATATTTCCATCACGGAACAAAGTTTGATAGGCGGCAAAAATTTGGAATTCAGAGATTTTTCGCCATTCGCTGCTTGGCACAATAATTTCAGCTATGGCTATAGCAAAATGAGCACTGCTCTTGAAGCGGGGCTTAGACCAATAAAAAATTCCGAATTCTATTGGCAGTTTGCCATGGAAGATATTCAAAGCCCGGTTGGCGAAGTTGAGGGAGATAAAGGCTATATAACGCTTGCATTCCTCGCCGGTTACAAGCAAAAAATACCGCTTGGAATTTATGGCGAAATTGAAAGCAGGATGGATGCGGTTCGCACAGACCCGCAATATAACAACAACGAGGTTCCATTGCAAAAAATGACGAGCAGAAAAATTTACAACAGCAATTTCAGAGAACAGGGAAAACCCAATTTCGCGGATATGTACATTGTTGATTATCCGCTGGGTTATCGCAGAGGGCCGGATGCCATAGATTTATGGTGGAACTTGAAATATACTTCTGCGAATAAAAAATTCAATGCGGAATTAGAGACCGCATATTTAAGGCAGGGCGAATGCAAAATATATTCCGACCACAACGAATGCAGCCAGCAAAAAATTTTGAGCGGAGCAGAAGAAAAAATATTTTTGCTCGATTTTTTGGCAAATTATTTTTACAACAAAAATTTTAGCATCTACGCCGGAGCCGGTTTTCAAAATAATAAAAAAAATGACGCATGGGTGAAAACGGGGGTTGGATTTAACCTCTAACCCTCCGATGTATCCGAAAGCTGCGTAGAAAGATACCTTTCCCCCGAATCCGGCAGCATCGCCACTATGATTTTGCCGGCGTTCTCCGCCTTGGATGCCAGTTGCAATGCCGCCCAAACCGCCGCTCCTGAGGATATACCCGCAAGTATGCCTTCTTCACGGCCCAATCTTTTGGCTGTGTCAAAGGCATCCTCGTTGGTTACACGGACGATTTCGTCTATTATGGAGCGGTTCAGGATTTTTGGGACAAAACCCGCGCCGATGCCCTGTATGCGATGCGGGCCGGCTCTGCCGCCCGAAAGCACTGGGGAGGCATCCGGCTCTACCGCAATTATTTTCACGGTTGGCTTGCGCTCTTTGAGCACCTCGCCCACACCGGTAATGGTGCCGCCCGTGCCTACGCCGGCTACAAAAATATCCACCGATCTGTCTGTGTCTTGCCAGATTTCCTCTGCCGTGGTTTCACGGTGAATTTGCGGATTGGCTGGGTTCTCGAACTGCAAGGGCATAAAGCTATCGGCTATTTGCGCTCTGAGTTCTTTTGCTTTTTTTATAGCACCCACCATGCCCTCGTTGCCGGGAGTCAAAACAAGACCGGCTCCGAGCATTCGTGCCAATTTGCGCCTCTCCAGAGACATGGTCTCCGGCATCGTTAGTATCAGCTTATAGCCTTGCGCTGCGCAGGCAAAGGCAAGCCCAATGCCCGTGTTGCCGCTGGTTGGTTCTATAACCACGCCGCCGGGTTTGAGTTTGCCCTCCCGCTGTGCCGCCGCAAGCATTGCTGCGCCTATGCGGCATTTTACGCTGCCGGCCGGGTTAAAGTATTCCAGCTTGCCGAGCAAAATTCCCGGAAGGCCAGTGCTGATTTTCGGCAAACGCACCAACGGCGTTGCTCCTATTACTTCGGTGATGGTATCATACACCTTTGAACGAAATGCAGTCATATTGAGTACTCACTTTCATGGTTGATGTCATATTTGAAAAGCGCTTCTATGCGTTGCCCAAGCACCAAGAGATCCGGATCGCTGCGCCTGCGAGGGCGTGGCGTTTCAATGGGAAAACGATTGCGTATTGAGCCGGGGTTGGCGGAAAACACAACAATTTCATCCGAGAGATACAAAGCCTCATTGATGTCGTGGGTTACAAGTATAATGGTGATACCCGTTTCGTTCCACAAACGCAGAAGGTCGTCTTGCAGGCGTTCACGGGTGAGCATATCCACGGCGGCAAAAGGCTCGTCCATAAGGATAATGCGGGGATCCACCGCCAGCGCACGGGCAAGAGCCAGCCTCTGCCGCATTCCACCCGAAAGCTGTGCCGGATATTTGCTCAGAGAGTCGGCAAGCCCTGTTTTTTTCAGGTATATCATAGCCTTGGCTTCACGCTCCCGGCGTGGAATGTCGCGGAGTTTCAGCGCAAACACAACATTTTGAAGCACGGTCATCCACGGAAATACAGCGTAATCCTGAAAAATCATAGCGATGTCGTGTTTTGGGCGGTTTTTGAACATGCTGTTTGCGAGCGGCGATAGAAATTTATATTTGCGGCGATAGTCGTCCATCTCTTTGCGAGTGGACGGCAGAGGTTCCAATACCTGCACGCCATCGATATAAACGCTGCCTTCGGTGGGAGCTTGTAAACCGCCCAAAATTTCTAAAAATGTGGATTTTCCGCACCCGGAGGGACCTAAAAGGCTTAGGATTTTTCCGTCTTCCACGGTGAGCGATACCGAAAGCACGGCGGTGATGCCGTCTGCGGTGCGGTCTTCATTCACAACGGAAAAGAATTTGCTTACATTGCGAGCTTCAATCATTTAACGCACCCCCTTCCATACGGCAAGTTTCAATTCAACAAATTTCAACACCTCAATCAAAAACCAGCCAATTACACCAAGCGTTACCATGCACACCACCATTCTCGAAATTTGAAAATAGTCCTTGGCTTCGTTGAGCACATAGCCAATGCCTGTTCGCCCGCCGTACATTTCCGCAATAACGAGCATCACAAGCCCCATAGCTACGCCTGTTTTTACGCTCATGATAATAGCTCCGATGGCGTGCCAAAAATATACATGCAAAATGAGCGTAAGCTCGCTTGCCCCGAACACCCTTGCGCTGGAAAGGTACCTGGGGTCGGTGTCTTTGACCGCTTGGTAGGTATTGAACAAAATCGGGTAGAAAGCCCCTAGAAAAATCAGAAATGTTTGCATGGGGAGGCCTATTCCGAAGAGGATTATCGTGATGGGAACCCATGCGGGCGGTGGTATGGGAGATAAAAGCTGGAACAGCGGCAGAGTGCGTTTTCTCACGGCGATATTCCAGCCCATAAGCACCCCGATTGGAATGGCGGCTATGATAGCAATTCCCAGCCCCATAAAGAATTTGAGCATACTGCTTGCAACATCTCCCAAAAAATTGCGCACGGTGAGCATTTCCCAAAAAGCCATAGCCACGTCGCTGGGCGGCGGCACCAATGTTCGTGGCACTGCACCGAGGCGCGGCAAGGCTTCCCAAAGCCCAAGCAAAGGGATAAACACCACGAGGAATTCCGGCGAGAATATATTCAAGGCGGCTCCTTTAAAAAAATAGCCGAGTTCACGCAACACCAGCCGGAAAGTGCTGCGTGCGCCTTTTACTTCGTATTTGTTTTTGTTCATTGCCATTTTAACCTCAATCCGTTAATCGTGGTGGTCATGATCATCATGGTCACCGTCTTCATGTTTATGCTTAATGAAAGTTTCAAGCAGTTTGTCACTTTCAAGAGAAAATTCCGGCACGGGTTGCCCTCGCAGCATCTCAAACGGAATTACCGAATGCTCTGCGACTGATTGGCGCAATTGGTCTGGAGGAGACTTTTGCGCAAATACAAGCGCATTTATAAAGGGCTTTACCGCTTCCAGCTTTTCGCGACGTGAGAGCAATACAAGAGCAGCCTGGTCTAAAATCGCAGGGCAGCACTCGTCGCCTGGTTGCACTTCCCAGTTCTGATATAGAATGGAATGGCCGGCTTGCAAAGCTGCTACAGCGTAGGTACCCTTGATTATTGCCGCATCCACATCGCCCGACTCCAAAGCGGGCAGCATGGCGTGAAATACCATGTACTTATATTTCACATTGGATATATCCGCACCCAGCCGCTTGGCATCACTTGAAAAAGTGTCCAGCAACACGCAGGTCGGTTCCGATACGGCTATAGTAAGCCCGCCGAGTTCCTGCAAACGGACATTCAAGCCCTTTCGCAGAATAAGGGTTGCGCCATAAGGATATGTCACCTTGCCTACAACAGTGAGTTGGTCAAAGCCGTCCAGTTCTGCAAAAGCAGCCAGCTTTTCGGCTTCCACAAACCCTGCGTCCAATGCGCCCAAAAGCAGCGTATAAGCTATGTCCGAAGTTGAGTTAAAATGCTGAATATCAACATTTACCAAACTATCTTGCGCAGCGTAAAGGGCGGCAGAGAGATAGCCGCCGCTATGCCCAACTCTGAGCGCATTGCGCTTCTTCTTCTCGCAGGTTATTAAAACAAGCAGGAGCAAAAGAAGCAAGGCAAGGAGCGTTTTCTTTACCATGTGATACCCTTGAATTCGGCGGCAAACATAGCGTTACCGGGTTTTTCCTTGATGTTGCCGTTAGCTAGCAATTCGTCGGCCAGTAAATTTAAGCCATCTACTTTGATAGCAATTCCGAATTTCAGCCTGTCATTGCCATGGATAATCGCTTCCACCGGCGCACCTGTGTAATCTGCGGCGATTTTCACGATATTATCCGCCTTGGGGTTGGAGAGAATTATCTTGTTGGCTTCGTCAATGGCTTTGATGAGGTTTTTGAGTCCCTCGGCATTGGATGCCAAAACCCTGTCGCTCGCATTGATGGTGCGGCACGGGATATTCTCAGATACTTCTCTGAACAGCACTTTATAACCATCGAGTTCGGCGATGCTGGCTTGCGGTTCTTCCAGTATTGCGCCGTCAACCGAGCCGCCTTTTAGAGCGGTGATTGCGGGGCCGCCTGCCAAACGCTGAAGGTTAAATTTGGCACCTGCTTTTTTTGCCGCAGAAGTCAGGGAAATAACCGCTTCGCAAGTTGGCGAAATACCGGCGATTTCCTTGTCTTTTAGGTCCTCAAGTTTGGAAATTGGGGAGTCTTGCGGAACCAATAGCACGCTTGTGCAAGGTGTTTTTACCTGCGCGATGGTTTTTATAGGGGCGCCGTTTGCGATGGCTGCGATAGCCACGGTCGGGCAGCTCCAGAATACATCCGCACCGCCGGAAACTACAAGGTCGCGAGCCGCCGCATTGTCATCCACCCATTTGATTTCTACGTCCAGATTGTATTTATCGAACAATCCGAGTTCTCTGGCTACGTAAAGGTTCAGATGGTGAGTGGTTTTTGCATCTGCCACTACAATCTTAGTCCGCACTGCTGCCGCTTCTGTTTTCGCTTTCTCTTCTTTGCAGCCTAGCGCGAAGAGCGAGAGCAGAATGAGGGCGGTGATTTTTGCGCAACCTGATGCGCGCTTCTTAGAGAATACAGTCATATTGACCTCCTTGGTTTGTGGTTCTTCTCCGGTTATTTAAAAGCATAGTTGAAAACCAGTTCAAAGCGATTTAGCTTGCCGCTATCAACTTTTTCCGGTTTTTCGCCAGTTATCAAATCCGCATAATCCGTTTTCAAATTCGCATATTCAAAACCGATAAATGCTGTCTCTCCAACATTGTATCTCAGATTTGTGAATATTACCGTATTCTTGTTCGGATTTGGTTTTTTAGGATCGCTGGTTTTTAATTCGCGATTTTCATCAATGGCTTCAAGGCCTATGCCGCCGGCGATAGAGAAACCCAGTGGAAGTTTTACGGTTGCTGCGCCCCAGCCACCTAGTGACTGTATCCCCTCGTCTTTTTTGCCGCCAGTTGCCGTGCCGCTTAAACCTATGCTTCCGTTGCTATAACGGTTAAGATTTTGTCCGTAGAAAACTTCTCCGGAAAGGTTTATGATGCTAATCACAGGCAAAGACAAACTTGCAACACCAGACCAAGAAGACGGTGTTCCCCAATCATCTTCTTTCTTCGCTTTTACTCCCGTTGTGTCGTCTGCGGCGGATTCTTCCGATGCATAGTGCCCGCTAAGGATAATCTCTACGTTCTGTTTTTCTCCAGCCCAGACTGCAGGGATTTTTCCTTTTAAAGAACCTTGAAAGCCCGGCAAAACAGGCTGGTTTGCACGGTCATCTGTGGCTGCAACGGCTATTTCAACCGGCCCAATGCCTTGAGTCAAGCGGATCTGCGGACGGCGAGTGCCGATAGAACCCTGATGTTTCAAGCCTCCCTGATTGATAGTGGGCGCAGTCAGAGGAGCTATCAAATCACCGGTTTGGCCAAAGAGTATGGTTAAGCCGACATCTTTGAATTTCACCTGTCCATAAGATTGCCTTATGCGGAAGTTGCTAACTCCATTAGATCTGCGTTCATTATCGTTTGCAAAGTCGGATTCAAATTTTCCGGCTACTTCTGTTGCTTCTCCGGAAGGTCCGGATAGATTGAAACCGATTCTTGTTTGGTTCACATTAAGCGCAAAACGGCCTTCACCGTCTTCAGCTCTTGACGGAACCTTTTCCGACCAATTTACGTTACCATTAGCACCGTCTTCATAAACGGCGTTTGCTTGCAAAAATCCGTATAGGGAGATTTTTGTTCCGCCTACATTTACAACAGGAATGTCTTCTGCCAATGCAGCTGAAGCCCCGATTAGCAGAGCGGTGAGAGAAACGAGTCCCTTATGGACAGCGTACGTATCAAGAGATACTTTTTTCATAGAAACCTCATAGGTTATTGGTGAAAGGAAAATTCAACTTCTTTTATGGTGCGAAGCACACCGTGAAATACGAATCGTTTTGGGGGATTTTAGCAACAACAACACAGCCTGTTGCTGGAGAACACTCGACAGCACAGATGTTTAGAGAATAATGTTTTGTTGCTCAAAGTCATAATCAGCATCAAATATAGAAATTTTAAAAACTTTGTCAAGGGTAAAAATGGAAAAAATTTTAAAATCATAAAAAATATTCAATTGCATCATGATTTTTCATTTCAAAAATATCAAGAATATTATCTCTTATGTTGAAAAACTCCTTTACATCTCTATCTCGCCCTCTTCCCAGACTTACTTTTATAACAGCCTTAATCCTTCCGGGGTTGGGTGCCATGATTACTATCCTATCCGCTAAATATACCGCCTCTTCAATATCATGAGTGACAAATATGATGGTTTTCTTGTATTCTTGCCATATACGTGTTATCTCGTCTTGCATATTGGCTCTTGTGATAACATCCAATGCGCCGAAAGGCTCGTCCATAAAGAGTATTTCCGGGTCAACGGCAAGTGCTCTTGCGATTGCAACACGCTGTTGCATACCGCCCGATAATTGATGGGGATAGTTCTTTTTGAAAGCATCAAGCCCTACAAGGTTTATGTATTTGTCGGAGATTTCATGCATCTCAATTTTGGCGAGTTTTCTGCTTTCAAGCCCAAGTTCTACATTGCTCTGAACAGTGCGCCACGGAAGAAGGCCGTAGTTTTGAAAAAGAGTTGTGTTCCTTGCGCTTGGCCCTTTTACCTCTTGCCCGTCAATTTTTACGCTTCCGGACGAAATTTTGTCAAAGCCCGCAATGGCGTTAAGCAGAGTTGTTTTGCCGCATCCGCTTGGGCCTAGCAAGCAGAGAAATTCGCCCTTGCTTATATCTAATGATACATCGCTCAGCGCTTTGAATATTTGCCCGTGCTGCTTAAAATCCTTTGAAACATTTTTCACTTCAATGTACATATCTATCCCTCGTGTTTTTCCGTGGCACCCCATTTAATATATATCTGCTTTTCAATCCATTTAATCAATTCGTCCAAAAGCAAACCTATGATGCCTATGGTGAGTATAGCAGCAAGCAGCCAATCCGGTCTTAGATTATTTCTTGAATCAATAATCAAAAAACCAAGCCCCGATTGAGAACCTATCATTTCGCCGGCTACAAGGAATACCCATCCTGTGCCTATCGCCTGATGAAGCCCTGTGGAAATTTGCGGGAACGATGCCGGCAAAACTATTTTTGTGAGGGTTTCAAATCTGGTCAATGCAAAATTTTGCGCAACCTTTAAGTATATTTTATCTACTCGCCCCACTGCCGCTATTGTGGACAGCAATACAGGGTAAAACGATGCGAGGAAAATAATCACAACGGCAGGTATATCGCCTATCCCAAACCATAGCACAATAAAAGGTATCCATGCAATTGGGGATATAGGACGCATAACCTGTATTACCGGATTAAAAAAATTCCATAACTTTTTAAACCAGCCAAAGAACATCCCAAGCACAATTCCGGATATCGCCGCAACTATGTATCCTATTGCAAATCTCAGCATACTTGTTTTTATATGCTCGGTCATAGAACCATCTTTAAATAGATCTAGCCAGCTTTTTATCACCTCATAAGGGCCGGGAAAAAGCACGGAATTGTATTTTAATGCGGCAAGTTGCCATATTGTCAATAAAGCAATTAGTCCTACCGCACCGCTGAGTGTTTTTTTCATAAGTTGTTATCCACAAAAGCGCTAAAACTCGGAGGATTATCGGATAGCTTTGCTTCCTTCATCCTTATGGTTAAATCTTCGTAATATTCTTTTGTTATCTCCAACTCATCATATTCAATCCAGCGCATTGAAATATCAAAAACTTCCTTGGCTATATTATTGAAATATTTTTTCGTGAGTTCATATACCCGGTCTTTATTCTTGCCGATATATTTTCCGGCGGTTTTATATACCGCAACGAGTTTTTTGGCAGCATCTTTTTTGCCATTGATAAATTTATCGGTTAAAACAAGCACGCAGCATAAGGAATGGTTCCATAAAGCCACCGATTCATATAAAACATTTCCAGCTCCCAATGCAACGGCTCTCGCTCCGAATGGTTCGGCAACGCAATAAGCGTCAATTTGCCCGGAAGCAAGCGCAGAAGGCATTTCCGGCGGAGGAAGTTCTACAATGTTAATATCATTTATGCTCATGCCGGCTTCTTTAAGCATTTGGTTTATCAGCAAAAAATGAGATGATTGCCTGGCAGGTATGGCAACCGTTTTGCCTTTTAAGTCGGTAGTTGAGTTGATTTTTTTTGAAGATATCACAACATTTCCATCGGTGTGCCCGAGTGCTACGGCTTTTAATCCTATGCCGAGTTCTTTAGACCTCATCGCAAGCTGAACCAAAACGGAAGCCCCGTCTATTCTGCCGGTATTTAGAGCATCCATAAGCTCAGTCCAAGAACCGAACTTTACAAGCTCAATATTGACCTCGCTGGAGAATTCCTTTTGCAATTCACTTGCAACAAGAAGCGGCAAGGCGTGGGTAATCGGCAGATATCCGATTTTAACCGTGTCTTGCTTTTTGGCTTCTTCTTTGCAAGCAAACAGAGAAATAACTGTTGCTATTGTTACTATTGCTGCGAGCATTTTTAAATGAATGTTGCTCATGGGAACTCTCCTATGTTGAAGTGAAAAAAGTTTCTTTTATCGGTAATGTCCGATATAATTCTCTGTGCCAATTTAGCGTGGTCAACCTCAACCACCATTTTGGAACCTAATTTTTCCGAAGACTTGTTAAAAATATAATTCATAACATTATCTGAGCCTTGTATAGGCGGGTAAACGCAATGATAGGAGTTTATGCCTAAGAGCCGGAAGCTAAGTGCCGCCCCTATTCCTTTTTCATTTGACCATTCCGGGCTTGCAAATGCAAAAGGCAAATCTTTTATATCTGTGCTGAGTTCATTAGACAAGGCTCTGAATATGGCAGAAGCCCTTGCGTTATCAATGCACTCGCCGAGATGCCACACCGGAGGCAAATCGTTCTTCAAAAATTTTTTCAATCCCGAACCTGCGAATTTCAATGCGTTTTTATTGCAATACCCCAATTTCAAAAGAGGAAAAGAAGCACAACCGTTTGTAAGCACGAGAATATCATTTTTTATAAGTTCTTCGCAAACATCGACAACAGCCTTTTCATATATAACCCGTGGATTGCTGCACCCCACAAGGTTTACAATTCCCTTTATCTCGCCTTCCTTGAGCGCATTCGCAACATTTGAAATTCCGCCATAATACTCTGTGATGGATTCCAAAGAAAAACCTATTTCGGCATCTATTTCGTATTTGGGTATTTTTACGGGAACATCACGCCTGTTCAGGAAACTCTCTATTGCCCTTTCAATTATTTTTTTTGCTATCACCTCAATTTCACCGATATTTGAGTGATCATGCGCAAGCCCATAATGTTCCGCTCCTCTAAGTCTTGCGGAATCGCTTGTTGTAACAACAACCGTTTTAAAGCATTTGGCAACATCCATAATGGAAGGAAAAACATCCTGAATATCCGCAACCCACAAATCAAGCGCACCGGTACCAAGCACAAGCTCTGCGCCCACAGCGTTTGAAAGAGGGATTACATTCCCATACCTATACATAGCAGACAAACCGCTGCAGCATATACCGTAAAAACGTATTCCCAAAGCACCACGCTCCATTGCCAAGTTTATAAAATATTCGCTGCTGCCTTGCTTCACTATTTCTTTCACCAAAAGCGGGGAATGGCCGTGCACGGCAATATTGATATATCCCATTTCCAATGCGCCGACATTTGCTTTAAGCGTATTCCTTGCGGGCAGTCCATACAAGCTGTCATTGGCGATAGACGAGCCGAGAACGCTTGACCATGCAAAAGCGGCTCCGCATCTTTCATATTGAGTTAGCAAATTTTCATAATCGCCATCAGTGCCTGTGCCTGTTCTGTGCAGAGCTTCAAAAGCTTCGTGATATGCGCTAATCGGCAGAATATCGTGCTTTTCCCAGGTTTCAATTCTATCTTTAGGAGCAAAGGCGTGAAGCGTTTTATGTTTGCCCGGAACGCTTCTAGACAAATCCTCAAGCAGGATATCGGCTATTTTAACCGCAAGTTCGTTAATGGTTTTCCCTTCGGTTTCAAGCCCAAAAACCTTAGCGGTCTTTATAACCTTGTCTTTGCCTGCAATTTCCATATTCAATTTGCCTTCACCGGCATATTTCAAAGCAAGCATGGTTTCCCTTCCCCGTGCGCCATGCCCGCACACAGCGGCAGCCATTGCCCTAAGCAAATTACGTGCAACAATAGTATCCGCATCTGCTCCGCAAACGCCTCTGGATGTCTTTTTTGTTATTCTGCAAGGCCCCATTGTGCAATTTTTGCAGCACACGCCTGCAATCCCAAATGTGCATTGCGGTTTTTGGGCATCAAAGCGGTCAAATGTTGTTTCAATGCCGCTTTCCTGCATATTGATAAGCATTTCTTTTACAGCTGGGTCCGGAGTGAAGGAAATTACATCTTCTTTATTTGGAAAAGTCTTTTTGTACTCGGCAACAGCCGCAGCATAATCGTTAATAGCATCTTTTGAGCCTCCGCCCCCGTGGGTGTAGTGATAATAAATTTTCATATTACAACCTCATTGCCTCGGATTGAAAACTGTTATGAATTTCAAAAAATACATCTGCGATTTTGGGGTCAAAGTACTTTCCTTTTTCAGACATAATAATGTTCACAGCCTCTTCGTGCGACAGAGCCTGTTTGTAAACTCTCTCCGAAACAAGCGCATCATAAACATCTACAATAGCCATTATACGCCCCTGCAAAGGAATATTGTCTTCTTTTAATCCGTATGGATAACCGGAGCCATCCCAGTGTTCGTGGTGATAGCCGGCAAAGTATTTCGCATTTTGCAAAAAAACACAACCATTGGTTTGCATAATCATACTGTCAATAATTTGCTCACCGGTTGCCGCATGAGTTTTTATCTGTTCGTATTCTTCTTTGGTTAACCGGGCGGGTTTGTTCAAAATTAAATCCGAAATGGCAATTTTGCCTACATCGTGCAACTGAGCCGAGGCTATTGCAACTTCTATATCCCAATTCAGCAATTCATTTGCATAAACTTTGCGTTCCAGCATGGCTTCAATCAATATCCTTAGGTATTTTGTTGAACGCTCAATATGCTTGCCTGTTGGTCTATCTCGATTTTCCACCAATTCGGCTACAATTGATATAATACTGGAATTCAGTTGCTCAAGCTGCCGGGTTTTCTCTTTTAGCAAAAGAGTTTGTTTATAGATAAACTTTTTTATATGTAAATGGTGCGAGATACGCTTTAGGAGAGCAGAATCAGAAAAAGGTTTTAACACAAAATCCACCGCGCCCAATTCCAAACCGCGCGTTTCCATGGATTCTACGCCGGATCCGGTTAAAAATATTACCGGAATGTGCTTTGTTTTTTCGGATTCCTTTAATTTTTGCAAGGCTGTGAAGCCATCCATTTCCGGCATTTCAATATCGAGCAAAATGATATCCGGCGTAACTCTTTCAAGGAGCGCAAACATTCTCGCGGCGGAAAGCAATGTTAAAACACGGTAGCTGTCTTCCAAAACCTGTTTTGCTCTGGTCAAGTTAACCGAGCTATCATCAACTACAAAAATTATCTTCGGCTGCATATAAGACACAATAAACCTCATTGTTAAAATGGAACTTCTGCAGAAATATTATCTGCTAACGGAAATACAAAATTTAAATGTTCAACAACAACACAAGCTGTTCATGCAGAACAGGTGTCCAAAGGGTACTATTTTGTTGTTTAAAGTCATAATCAGGGATAAATATAGAAAATTTAAAAAAATTTGTCAAGGGTATTTTAAAAAAAAAAAATTATTATCAAATTAATTTATATATTAGCCTTCAGAGGCACCAAAATGAAAGAACCCTTTCTGGAACCTATTTTACGTAAAAGGCGTATTGCAAAAGTTTTGCCGATATTGAATCGCATAGGTTCATCAGTTCGTTTGTTGGATGTCGGTTGCGGTTGGGAAGCGAGATTTTTGAAAGCAGTAGAACCGTATATAGCGAGCGGAGTGGGTATAGATTTTAAGGCTCCTGATTTGGAAACTGCAAAATTAAAAACCATATCTGCAACCTTAAACGATAAACTGCCTTTTGAAGACAATTCTTTTGATGTTGTGAGTTTGATGGCTGTTTTGGAGCATCTGGAGAAGCCGCTTGATATTCTGAAGGAAATTCACCGTGTGCTAAAAAAGAAAGCGGCAAATGAGCCGGGGGGTATTTTGATTGGTACTGTGCCGAGTAAAGCTGCAAAGCCTGTTTTAGAATTTTTGAGTTATAAATTAGGAATAGTGAACGAGACAGAGATTAGACATCATAAACAATATTTTAACAAAAAGGATTTAGCGGAAATTTTTGCAGAAGCCGGTTTTGGAAAAATGGAGCATAGGTATTTTCAATTCGGGATGAATAATTTTTTTGCGGTGGATGTATAATAAATTCCGACCGAGCTAGAATAGAAAATTCGGTAATTTACTATATTCGGCATACGTTTATGGGTTTTGAATCGGGGAGTAAGATGAATAGGAAAAGGTTGTTTTTCGTATTGGCGGGTTTAATGCTTGGCTTGGGTATATCAAGCTGCGATGAAAAAAAAGCCTCAGCCATTCTTCCAATGGGTGATACCACCGTAATTGCCTTGAAGGAAACAACGGCAGAATTTGCGGGCAAGAACGTAAATATCGTGCAAAACTATTATTATGGAACAATTGTTGAAATCACCGGCAGCGGGGCATATATAATACAAGGAACATTAAACCCGGGTTTCATTTCCGTATCCGAAAAAGACCTGGATGTCACTATTATTTTGAATGGCGCTAGTATTGTTAGCAAAAATTACGCCGCATTAGCGAGCATGAAAAAATCCAAAGTCACTTTGGAACTCGCAGAAAATACAACGAACTCCCTATCCTATGGCAGCAAAGACAGCAAGAAACAACCGAGTGCCACCCTGCTCACACAAGGCGATTTGACAATCAGAGGTACCGGCAAACTTATCGTAAACAGCAAACTAAACAAAGGAATAGTGAGCCGTGCTAACTTGAATATTGAAGGTGGAGAAATAGAAGTGGATGCCAACAAAGACGCCATTCAAGCTTCTAACCTGTCCATATCCAACGCTGCCTTTAAAATCAAAACCGGCGGAGGGAGCAATATTCCGGATATTGCCGGAAGCTCAAAAGGTTTAAAAGCTGCCTCCGATATAACCATATATTCAGGGACATTTGATATAGACAGCAACGACGACGCTATTCACTCAAACGGCACATTGACTATCAATAGCGGAAAGTTTGCCATTTCCAGCGGAGATGATGCTATTCGTGCGGAAAAGCGTTTGACTATCAACGGCGGAGAGATAAATATAACAAAATGCTATGAAGGGCTGGAATCTTACGACATAGATTTGAACGGAGGTTTTGTGAAGATAAAATCCTCGGATGACGGAATCAATATTTCAGGTGGCAGGCGAGTTGGAAATGTAGAAGAGACTATAGACGGAACGCTTACCATAACAGGCGGAGAATATTATGTGGAGTCGGAAGGCGATGCGGTGGATTCCAACGGAAGCATTGAAATGTCCGGCGGCAATCTTGTCGCATTCGGGCCAACCTCACCCGGCAGCAAAGACCGTTCCATAGACTTTGACCGCACTCTTAACATAACAGGCGGCTTGCTCGTTGGCCTCGGCTATACCACTGATAAGATGAAAGCACCTGAATCCTCCGATACTGCGCAATCCGCTTTTCTTGCCGCAATCGATGCGGTACCGGCAGGTACACTTATCAACATATCGTCGGATTTGGGCACGGAAGTGCTAACTATCAAAACTATAGGCAGCATAAGAAGTTTGCTGATTAGCAGCCCCCTCCTCGGCAAAGGAATATTCAAAATCTCGTCTGGGGGTTCGCATTCAGGTTCCGCAAACGCCTTAGGCTTATATGAGGGCGGAATCTACACGGGAGGCTCTGTTGTAAAAACTTTTTCTATATTATACCCATGAAAAAAAATAATGTTTTTTTGGCTAACTTTACTGAAATGAGCAAAATAGGTCTTGCCGGGATTTTTGCCGGCGTATTTTGCATTGTTTTTTCACTGGTTTACACAGTATTTTGTTATGTAAACAAGCGAGAATGAACGGTTTCCCCGTTTTTCAGCATCAAAATTTTATTCGCGATTATTTCCATAACGGCGATATCATGTGAAATAAAAATTAAAGAAAGATTTAATTCCTTTCGCAGGTTGTTTAATAGGTGCAGAATTTGAGCCTGCACGCTAACATCAAGCGCAGAGGTTATTTCATCGCAAATTAAAATTTTAGGCTCTAGCACAAGGGCACGTGCTAGGCCTATGCGCTGCCTTTGCCCGCCGGAAAAAGCGTGCGGAAATTTATTTAAATCTGCGTTAGAAAGCCCAACTAAATCCAACATTTTTTTTGCTTTCTCGGCAGCTTTGCTTTTTGAGATACCCTTTGCCAGCAGGGGAGCAGCGATAATTTCAAAAACGGTGTTTCTCGGGTTCAGCGAAGAATACGGGTCTTGAAAAGCCATTTGCATTTTGCTGCGAACAAAGGAAAAGGATTTTTTTTGGTACGGATTTATGTTCTCGCCAAAAAGTTCATAAGTTCCGCCACGCTCCCAAGGAACAAGCCCGACCAACGCATTTGCAATGGTGCTCTTCCCACTCCCGGACTCACCGGCAAGCGCTAAAACATCACCCTCATCAAGGGAAAAACAGATATTTTTCAAAGCATGAACTGTTCCGCCTTTTGAACGAAATGTAACGGATAAATTTTCAACATTTAATATCATACGCACATTCCTCCTTCGCAAATTCACACCTAAATCTAAATCTGCAGCCATCGTCAAAATCTTTGGGACTCAGGACGGAGCCGGGGATTGGTTTTAAGTCCGCAAGGGTTTTCCCTTTTGCCGGGACAACGTTTAGCAGAGCCTTTGTGTATGGGTGTTTGGGGGTGTTTAAAACATCGGTTGCATTGCCGCACTCGGCTATTTTGCCTGCGTACATCACCGCTATTTTGTCTGCGTATTTTGCGGCTAAGTGAGCGTTATGCGTTATTAAAAGCATCGCTGCGTTTTCGCTTTTGCACAAATTTTTCAGCGTATCCATAACGGCGGTTTGTATGTTTGCATCCAATGCGGTTGTGGGTTCATCCGCAATTACAAGCGAAGGCTTAGGTGCGAGTGCCATGCAAATCACAATTCTTTGCAACATACCGCCGCTCATCTCATGCGGATAGCTTTTCAAAATACGTTCCGGGTCTTTTAATTCGGCTTTGGCCATAAGCTCTTTTATTCTCTTTAGCCTATTTTCTTTTGGCAAAAATCTAACGGCTTCAAGAAGCTGTGCGCCAATGCCGGCAACGGGGTTCAAGGCTTGCATAGGTTCCTGAAAAACACAGCCAATTCGCTTTCCTCTCACTTTGTACATATCTTTTGCAGATAATTCCAAAAGATTTTTACCTTCAAAAATAATTTCGCCGCTTGCGATCTTTGCGCTGGGGTATGGGAGCAGCCTTGGGATTGCCATGGCGGTTACGCTTTTTCCGCAGCCGGATTCCCCCATAAGGGCAAAAATTTCTCCGTTTGAAATGTTAAAGGAAACCCTGTCCGTAACTCGAATATTGTCAAAAGCTATGGATAAATTGCGTACGGAAAGTATTTCAGAATTCATAATTCACAAAAATTCCGGAACGGTTGGGTGTTGCAAATGGCGTAATTTGCAGCTCGGAAAAATTCGCCGATGTTCTCTTGTAAATTCGCATCGCATCAAGAACCGCCAAAACCCTGTTCAAAGCCATTGCCCCCAATGAAACCTGAAATGCTATTTTTGCGATGCGATGGCGTTTCAGCATTTCGTTGTACTTTTCCATTCTAGCTGTTGTCTCAGGGTTGTCGCTTGAACCCCAATCCCATATATAGCCGTACTCATAAGGATATTCATGATCTATCGCAAGCCCGGCTCTTATCATCGCTTGGTTGTAGTCTTCGTCGTTATCGGGGCTTGAGTTTTGGTATAGGGGGCCGCCCCTGCTCCTGTAGTCTCCCATAAGGGTCAAGAAATCCAGATCTTTAGGAGCGCCTTCCGCACCGGCATACCTCACCGCATAGCCTCTTGCGTTTTCCAGCTGGCTATCG
Organism: Candidatus Fibrimonas termitidis; assembly: GCA_001462245.1. Taxonomy (GTDB): domain Bacteria; phylum Fibrobacterota; class Fibrobacteria; order Fibrobacterales; family Fibrobacteraceae; genus Fibrimonas; species Fibrimonas termitidis. The sequence continues at coordinate 16,117 of LIUG01000149.1, read as the reverse complement.
CTGTAAAGCCAGGTTGTGCCTGCGGCAACCCACAAAGCGGCATCCACCCAAAAAAACGCAGCGGCTCTTGATTTTTCTCCCAAATAAAAATGCCCGGCCCCCGGCAGCACAGCAGAAGCCGCCATAGACAAAATCATGCTTTTATCTCTATTGCGCGACAAATTTTCATCAACGGAAATAACGGTTTGGGAATAAACTATCTGAACCAAAATTAATAGGATTAAAAATTTTTTCATATCAACCGCTAAAAAAGATACACCACCGCTGCGCCTGTTCTGAAATTCTCGCCGAGCTGCAAATCGCTTCCCAGCCTGATTCTGTCCAAGAAAGAAACTTTTTCCTCGTAAAGGCTGTTGTTATGCGCCTTTGCGGAAAGAGCGGCATCTATAGCGGAAACCACGTGATTCAAAATTATAGCACCGATAAAAATGACTTGCCTATCTGCCAAATTGGCCGCCTTTTTTCGCATGGAAAGATATTCATCATATTGTTTGGATTCTATTTCTTCTAATGGTGTAAAATCTCCATTTTGTATCTTGGAAATCTCTATGTTGTCTATTTCCGTGTCCTTCCAGCCAATTATAAATTTTTCGCTTGCAATAACTCTATAAAATGCCGAAAGATCATCAAACTGCTTTACTTTTGGATAATATTCTCGATGAAAACCCCAACTATCCTTCTCAAAGTTAAAGCATCCCTCGTTGCTGCCCAGTGCTGGTCCATAAATAGCCTTGCAATAATCTTTTCTTTCGGAATCGTATTTATCTTGGAAGTCATTTGTATTTTCGTGAGGGCGAATTGCGTACATAGTGCTATCGTATTTTCTGGCGTCAAAATATAAATCTGCAAAATTCTGGTATTTTTTCACCTGTTTATCATATTTATATACGGAATGGTAGTATAAACCGGTTATCAAGGCTAGCTCTTCCGCTAAGTAAAATGACCCTCTTATGTAGCGAGATTTTCCGCCAACGTAAAACTGCCCCGAACCGGGCACAAGCAAAGACATGAACATGGCTCTGCGCGGGCTTTTATAGCGGCCTTTAGCTGCATCCAGCGGGTGCACCCTTGAAACTTGCACCGTACCCAGCAATTCCGCACGCTTATCCGCCTCGCTCTTTTGCTCTTCCGGCAGTTCCTGCGCAAAAGACAAAGCGAAAAGAAGAATTATAAAAATAAGAAACCGCATTACTCTGCAAACGTAGAAAATTTTACTAAATTACCCCCCAGATGTCCGACCATTTAGAAAATCTTTACGAAAACTGGTTTTTAGATTATGCCAGCTATGTGATTTTAGATAGAGCCGTGCCTTATTATGAAGACGGCTTGAAGCCTGTGCAAAGGCGTATTTTGCATACGCTTTATGAGATGAACAGAAGCGACGAGCGAATGCACAAGGTGGCAAATATTGTTGGGCGCGTTATGCAATACCACCCACACGGTGATGCCTCCATTGGTGATGCTCTTGTGAACATGGGGCAAAAGAAGCTGCTGATAGAAACTCAGGGGAACTGGGGAAACCAAGTAACCGGAGACCCTGCAGCTGCGCCTCGTTACATAGAAGGCAGGCTTTCACAGTTTGCATTGGAGGTGCTTTTTAATCCGGAAACAACCGAGTGGGTTCCCAACTATGACGGCAGAAGCAAAGAACCGGTTTGCTTGCCGGTTAAGTTTCCGCTGGTGCTGGCTCAAGGGGCAGAAGGAATTGCGGTTGCTTTGAGCACCACTGTTTTGCCTCACAATTTTTGTGAACTTTGCGAGGCCAGCATAGCAGCCCTAAAAGGGAGAAAGTTTGAGCTTTATCCGGATTTTTCCACAGGCGGGATAATAGATGTGAGTGCCTATAATGACGGGCTTCGCGGGGGGCGTGTTAAGGTAAGGGCGCAGATAGAAAAGCAGGATTCCAAAACCCTTGTTATCAGAGAAATTCCTTTTGGCACCACAACCGTAAGCCTTATGGACAGCATTACAAAGGCAAACGAAAAGGGTAAAATAAAGATAAAAAAAGTGGATGACCACACATCGAGATTTGTTGAGCTTGTTGTGCATTTGCAGCCCGGCAGCGATCCGCAAACCGTTATAGATGCTCTTTACGCTTTCACGGATTGCGAAAAATCCATCGCCACCAATAACTGCATTATAGTGGATGAAAAGCCTCAATTTTTGGGCACAACCGAAATTTTGAGAAAAAGCGCAGAACACACAAAAACCCTTTTGGAATGGGAATTAAAGAATAAAATGAATCATTTGCAAGAACGCTGGCATATGATAAGTTTGGAGAAAATATTTATAGAGAAGGAAGTTTATGAGGTTATCAAAAAGGCACATGATAAAGAGGAGATGATTTCCCTTGTGGATAGCGGGTTAAAGCCCTTTGTGAAAAAGCTTCGCCGTGCGGTGACAAAGGAAGATATCCTGAAACTGGTTGAAATTCCAATGCGCAGAATTTCTCTTTTTGACCAGAAAAAAGCAAATGAATTGTTGAAAGAGATTGATGAGCAAATAAAGGAAACAGCCGGAAATCTGGAGAATTTAACCGAGTATGCAGTTAATTGGTTCAAGAATTTGTTGAAAAAATATGGAACGGGCAGGGAGCGCAAATCGCAAATAGCGGAGTTCGGAAAGGTTAGCGCAGTTCATGTTGCGCTCTCTAACCAAAAATTATATGTTCACCGCAAAGAGGGTTTTATAGGCACCGGTTTAAAGAAAGAGGAGTATTTATTTGATGTTTCCGAATACGATGATTTAATCGCATTTTGCTTGGACGGGACTTTCAAGGTATTCAAAGCTTCCGACAAGGCATTTATAGGCAAAGATATTTTGCTTATAGAGAAATTCAATAAAGATGATACCCGCAGAATTTACAATGTGATTTACCAAGAAGGCAAAGACGGTCCCGCTTATGTAAAGCGATTTAACATAGGCGGCATAACTAGGGAAAAACCTTATACAATAGGCAAGGGAGCGGCAGGTTCAAAAATTTTGTGGATTACCTCGAACCCAAACGGCGAAGCGGAGAGCGTGACAATTTTCTTAAAACCCAAGCCGAGAATAAAGCTGGAAATTCCGGTCGATTTTTCGGAAACCCTTGTGAAGGGCAGGGATGCAATCGGAAATTTGGTGACAAAATACGCGGTTAAAAATGTTAAGATGCTGAAAAAAGGTTCAAGCACCCTTGGCGATATGGAGTTATTTTTTGACCAGCTTTCCGGGGTGGTGAGCATTGCGGACAAGGGCGAGAGCCTTGGCGAGTTCGGGAAATTCGATAAACTTCTCGCTATTAAGGAAAACGGAACCGCAAAAATTTATGAGACAAGCGAAACCATTTTAGTTGGGCAGCAAATAGCCTATATAGCTCGCTATGAGAGTTCTAAAATCTATACGCTCTTATATTTTGACGGCGCAGGTTCGCAATATTGCGTTAAAAGATTCAATTTGGAAAACGCCCCTCAAACAACGGAATTTTCGCTTTTAACCGACAGTCCCGAAAGTTCCATGATTTTATTTTACGATGATGAACTTCCCATTGCTCAAATTGACGGCAAGGAATACAATCTGGCGGAACTCGGCGAAGTTCGCGGTTATAAGGCTATTGGCAGCAAACTGGATTTAAAGAGAGTTAAAAAGGCGGTTAAGGTGCCGGCGCTGGTGATGGAGGAGTGATATAATGTTTTTTTCTTCACTGCTGTCCAAATTTCTCGCTCCCAAATACGTGGAGGAGGAGGCCGGTTTTGTGGATAAAGAGCCGGAACACATTTTGGTAAATGACAAAAAATCATTCAAAAAAATGCTATCGATTTTATCAAAGGTTTCTTCCTGTGTTATGGATACCGAGGCGGATTCCATGCATCACTATCAGGAAAAACTCAGCCTTATTCAAATAAGCGTTGGAAAATACCATTGGCTTTTAGACCCGCTTTGCGGGCTTAATATAAAACCGCTCTGGAAATGCAAGGCCCTGAAACAAATAACCTTCCACGCTTGCGATTATGATTTGCGCTTGCTTGCGATGTTCCACGATTTTCACCCGAAAAGCATCTATGATACTTCCATAGCCGCAAAGCTTTTGGGTGAAAAGCAGACCGGTTTGGCTGCGCTGGCCGAAAAATATTTCGGAATAAAATTGGATAAGGAAAATCAAAGAGCGGACTGGACAAAAAGACCTCTCTCGCCGGAAATGTGCCGCTATGCTGTGATGGACACAATTTATTTGGATGCCATAAAGGAGATCCAATGCGAGAAGCTGAGGGAATTGGGACGCATGGAGTGGTTGCTGGAATCCTGTGAAACCCTGCTAAAAAAAACTAGGAATAGCCAAAATGAAGCAGCGGAATCCAAGCCAAAAGATAGCTGGAGGCTAAAAGGCTCAAATGTTTTCAAGCCCTTTGAATTGCAACTCTTGAGAGCTATCTGGCAATGGCGAGACCAAGAAGCAAAAAAAAGGGACTGTGCTCCTTACAGGGTTTTGGGGCCGTATTTTATACTTGACTTTGTTAAAGTTGCGGCAAAAATCAAGGGGAAAATCACCGAGCGTGATTTGCCTAGATTGCCGAGAAATCTTAAAGGCAAGCTGTTGCAGTCTTTTTTAGCAGATCTAAATGCGGCGGCTTCCGCACCCGCAAGCGAATTCCCCGCTCCACTGCTACGCAAAACCTCCCCGCGAACCTCCATAAACGAAGATTTGCGTGAAAAATTGCAAGAACTGAGAAATGAAAAAGCTTGGCAGTTAAAAATAGATTGCGGGCTTTTGGCGAAACAAAATCAATTAAATGCTCTAGCAGATGCCCTGAACGGAACTTGGGAAGAAAAATTTGAAGCCGCAGGATTTATGAATTGGCAGCGTGAGATTTGGAGGTCTTTGATTCCAAAAGCTGTTTTGCCAAAAACTGCGAATGAGTTTAGGGTATGGGCAAATGAAAAACTTTTGGCCATGAGCGCAGAAAACAAAACGAAGGAAAATGAACAATTGCTTTTGGAACTCTCAAAGCGTGCCGCTTTGGAAAACGGATGCATAGCCGCATTTTACCCAACAAAACGCGAGCCGCAAATTATCCCTTTCCTGAAGAAATTGGCTAACGAAGGCAGGTTGCTTTTGCCGAGGGTGCTGGACAAGCAGAAGATGGAATTTGTTCAAGTGCAGAGTCTTGAAAAAGATCTTGAAACTGCAACTTTTGGAATAATGGAACCAAAGGCGGATTTACCGGCATTTGAGGGAACCCCGGCAGCTTTCCTTGTTCCCGGTGTGGTTTTTGGAAAAGACGGTAGCCGCATAGGGCATGGTTCAGGCTACTACGACCGCTTTTTGGCCGCATTCAAGGGCGTAGCTAGGTTGGGAATAGCCTATTCCGCCCAAATCAGAAATTCGCTCCCTCAAAACGCAACGGATATGAGAATGAATGAGGTCGTGTGGTGCAGGAGCTAGAATTAAGCTAACGCGTTTGCTATATTAATTTTGTGTGAAAGCATTTGGATGCCTTGGCTTTATCCATTTTATTGATTCCGTATTGATATTTACCGCTACTCTTTGGCGAGCAGATTCTATCAAAGAACGAATTTCAGATAGCAAGGAAACATTTTTTTTCTTCATAAAAACTCCTGTTATGCAATTTTTGTTGTAAATATAATAAACGTTCAGGTAAAATGGACAAAAAAAATTAATCCCTGTCATTTTGCAAACATATGTTGACAAATTTCTCCTACAAATTCGATTAATTCAGTAGGGGCAAGGCGAACCCAAAATTTCGCTTACCACACCTGAACATCATAAAAAGCAATATTCTAAATTCAAGAAAAATGAATTTGGAAAATATTTTTGAAGGAATCTTGGCGAATGTATCGGAAGAGAAAGCTGATATGTATCGGAAGGGAATGAACCGCAAAGAGGCGGCGTTAAAACTGATTGAGTTGATTAAAGACAATGGCAATGAATCGATTTTAATAAAAAGCAGAGACGGGGAAGAAGCTAGGTTAAGCAAGAACTCCGTTAACAAATTAGTATCAGAGACATCTGTTAAAAAATCCGTAAATAATGGGTTTGCCGCCGCACAACATTTCGCCATAGCTTCTGACATTGACAATTTATTTAGAAACTCTGTCAAAGTCTTGATTCACGCCGATAGGAACAATGACCCTAACGTAGTGGCTATGCACAGGTTTGTTGCCCTGTTATTTGGAAACAATGCCGCTTATATAACCGTAAAGGAAGCAACAGAGCAAGGCAAAAGAATTTATAGTGTAGAGCTTATAGAATTAGGGAAGCTAGAAGGTATTTTGAACGAAACAAGATTAAAATCCAGCTCGAACCCCGCATCTAGCCTCCCTACCCATAATATAGATTTTTTTTCGGAAAAGAATAACAAAACAACGGAAAGTTCACAAATGTTGCAAGAAAAGGCAAGAAAGCAAAATCTGCCATATTTCGCCACAAAATAAGCCCAAACCCAAACATTAAGTTAACCATTACTTGCTACACCTGAACATCATAAAAATCAATATCCCGCCGTAGATGATTTGGCGTGTGTTGGGGGCGAGGGGGCGGTTTTGAGGTGATTATGAATAAAGAAAAGGCTTGGAATTATGCTTTTGGCTTAATCAAGGTTGATGGTTTAAAACCTACGGATGATTTTGTAGAAATGGCAAAAAAAGAAATTTGCGGAGAGCTTACATTGGCGGATATTGAAAAATCTTTAAACGTTAAATATAAAATGAAATAAATGCAAGACCCATACTTATACATAGGAACAGCAAGCTCGTCGCCGGTATGGGCACCGTACTTTAGATCACGCATGAAAAAATTCTTCCTATTTATCGCAATTTAATTCTATTCCAATTCTATCATTATCAATGTAGATATTCCCGTTGTTAGTATTATCATTGCTCTCAAATTCAAATGGTGCCACATCGTCAGTTAAACCTTTTTCTGCATATTTCTCAATATCTTTTGGAATAATTAATTTTGGCTTACAGAAATTTAAAATTTCTCTCAAACAAATTTTTAACGGAAGTTCACTAAAGTATCTTTCAAAATATTCATACGATAAATCTATTTTATAAAATTCCTCTTTTCCTATCTTATAAAGTTTATGTTCTTTAACAAGTTTTAAAAATTCCGAGTAATAACTTTTACTTAACTCTTTTAATATATGTTGCCTTTCGCCATTATTAGAATTTTTATCGGAAGATGGATTCTTATGATATTTGCATTTAATTTCTTTATATAAATGATAAGAAACAGAAGCAACGCAAAAGTCAACAGAGATTTTGCTGGATTGAGATTGTTTCACATAAACTTCCATATCTTCTTTAGTTATACTTCCAGCAGAATACCCCTTTGCTTCTATAGCGAACATATTATTTTTAGAAAATGCTAATAAATCAGGGCGCTTTTCTTTCTTCATAGATAACCCCATTACTTTCATTGCGGCTTCATAGTTAACAGTAAATATACTTTTATCTATTCTTTTTGAAAGAAAATCAGCAATTGCTTTTCCTGCAAGATTTGAAAAGTGTGATTTTTCTGTTGGGTCATAAATATAATCTTTGGGATTAGAAAAACTAACATTATCGAATGTTTTCTTTTGCAAATAATAGCCATAATAAAAAAATATACCTATACATCTAAATATACATTTAAAAAATTCCTGCTCATTTAATAGAAAATAACAACCAGACAAAGCCGAATGCTTCACAAAGGCAGGCTTGGATAATTCATAGGTACGATTTATACCTCCATTACTATCTTTAATCTCTACATTCAACTTCATTTTCCTCACTCCTATTTCCCCTGGTCCAGTTTACCCTGCCAAACCCTGGGAAAAGTTAGAGTTTGGCAAGTTCGTGCCACCGTGGCACAGCTCTTAATCTTTAACGCAACGAACCGAGGCATCGACAGTTGCACTACGGTTCGAATAGAGAATATTGTCGTCGGCACTGAGTCTATAATAGTAGTAGCCTTCATTACTGGTACCAAGGCTACTATTCCACCAATAGCCGTTTTTGCCGACACCACTGAAACTGCCATACGAACTGCCCATACCGCCTGGGAGAGCCGAAAAGCCGTAATTGTTCGTACCATTTCGGTCGTTCCAGCCACTTCTTGCTTTCAGCTTGTATCCATCATAGCTATTTCCGCCGATATATTTTTCTAGTACGCTCCAGTCTGTGACGTTTGGCAAATGCCAGCCGGAAGGGCAAATGCCCCTGTGCTTTGGCTGTATTGTTTGTGTTGTGTTGCAGCCATTTGAGTTGCAATACATGGCCTGTAACCAACTGTAAAGCCTGCCGTATTTTGCGCAGTTGCCTTGGCTATCGCCACCGGTAAGGTCGCCATAGCACATTCCAACGCCATTTGGAGCGGAGTAGTTCAAATTCTCAGCCATCCATGTTTGCGTGCCTATTACAACGGTTTTATAGGTCTGATTGTCTCGGCTGTCGTTCAATGAACCGTATTCTATCGAAGAGATGTCCAATGTACCACTGCAGTTAGCTGTCAAACCGACTGATGTGCCACAATCCGCTGTTACACTTATATTGCTGTATATGCCATCAGCAGGATTGCTCCAATCCGGGGCGTTTGCCGACCAAGCTGTATTGGCTGGTGTTGTTCCATTGTTACAGGTCAAGGCGGGTGAGGCAATCGCAGCGCCGATAAGTCCGCTTGTCGGTACGTTACCGCAGTTAAGCGTAGCCGTAACCGTCAATGAACCGCTGCAATTTGCTGTTAAACCGCTTGATGTACCGCAATCTGCTGTTACGCTTATATTGCTGTATGTACCATGTGCAGGATTGCCCCAAGTCGGCGCATTTGTCCAAATTGCATTGGTTGCTGTTTTTCCATTGTTGCAGGTCAAGGCGGGTCGAGTTACATAAAGATGAGAAATTCCGCTCGCCGGTACAGTGTCACAAGTGAGCATAGCCGGGTTAACCGTCAGCGAGCCATTGCAATTGGCCGTTAAACCGCTTGATGTGCCACAATCAGCAGTTACGCTTATATTGCTGTATATACCATGCACGGGATTGTTCCAATCCGGGGTACTTTCCGACCACTCTGTATTAGTTGGTGTTTTTCCATTATTGCAGGTCAAGGCGGGTGGGGTTATTGCGATATCAGAAATTCCGCTCGCCGGTGCTTTGCCGCAGGTTAGTACAACCTCATTAACCGTCAGTGTACCACAAAAAATTGCAGGCGAAGCTCCAAATCCGCAATCGGCTTCCGCAAACACTTCATAACTTCCTACGGCAGGGTTGTCCCAATCCGGCAAAGTGCCGCTGAAAACAACGCCGGAAGGCTCCGAGCCATCACGGCAAGAAACCGCAGGACGAGTTATTGCCGTGCCATCATATCCAATACCGGCCATGTTGCAAGAAACAATAGGTTGCACTGTCAATGTGCCGTTGCAATTAGTAGTTAAGCTGCTCGCCGTGCCACAAGTTGCGGTTACATTTATATTGCTGTATGCTCCGTCTTCAGGATTGTCCCAATCAATAGGCCAGCTTATGTCGGTTGCAGTTTTTCCATTATTGCAAGTCAAGGCAGGGGGGGTTATTGGCTTGGTTGCATAGCCGGAAGATGGCACCGCAGCACAAGTGAGCGTAACCTCATTAACAGTCAACGTACCGCAAGAAACTGCCGGCAAAGCTCCCAGTCCACAGTCTGCTTCCGCAAACACCGTATAACTTCCTGTTGCAGGATTATCCCAACTAGGTAAAATGCCACTGAAAACAATATCGGAAGGTGTAGAGCCATTACTGCAAGAAATCACAGGCTGAGTTATTGCAGTGCCTTCATATCCAGTGCTGGCCATGCTGCAAGAAACTGTAGGTTGCACCGTCAATGTACCGAGGCAGGAAGCTGTTAAATTAGCCGTTGTACCGCAAGTTGCCTTTGCGCTTATACTGCTGTATGTTCCGTCTTTGGGATTGCTCCAATTGATAGCAGGTGACCCAAGCCAGCTTATGCCTGTTGCTGTTGCGCCGTTGTTGCAAGTCAAAGCGGGCGGGGTTATTGGCTGAGTTACATTGCCAGAGGCCGGCACTGCGGCGCAAGCAAGTGTAATGGGAATTAAAGTTATCTCCTGGATCTCGGTACTCCCCCGCCCCGTCTCAGGAAAAAACACATACAAGGTATCCAAATACCCCTCTGCCGAAACAGTTATTGTCCAATTCCCAGGAATCGGCTTCTCCAGCAACGAACCGGAATTCCCATTCCCAAACCCCACATCAATATTCAATTCGCCGCCGCTATGGGCAAAGCGGGCAGTAAAAGCACTCCCATTTTCCCCTCTCACCGAAAGCAAATAAACACCCATAGCAAGGTTAGGGTGTTCACCGCTGCCACGCAAAACCTGCTTACCGTTCAGCGAATACAAAGCAATATCCGCACTCCTGTACAACTGCTGGGACAACTCCAATGATATTCTCCCTCGGGAGCTATGCATTATCACCGGATTTGGCGTCTTGCCCGGCCTCGTCAAAGAGGGGTCTCCTTCAGTGATAATGAGCAGGGTATCTATATAACCCGCCCTCACCTGCTTTTCAAACTTACCAACACCGTCAAGCCGTGCCGTGGCAACAGCGTCAACGTTAACCATGAACGGCACAAATGCCGTATCCTTGTCCTCTGCAAATGCGTTTATGACAAAAGCCGAGGCAAGGAACAGTGTTTTAAGCACTATTCTGAACTTGTTCATAACGAACTCCTTGATTTAATTGGGAATTTTGGACTTATGTGTGGAAAAAACGGAGCAGAATATACATTTAATTTGATGACATTGTTAACATTTATGTCATAAGCAACAGGCATAGCCTGCACCGCAAGCTCCTGTATTTCGGGTATTGTACATCATCATACTTTTAAATGTAGAAAAAATTTCCGTGCCTGCCAAGGCATTGTTAGGCAGGTTGAGCTTACCACTCCAGCTCGGCAGGCAGGGGGAATTTTGTCACTTCTTTTACTATTTGCTCTTCTATAATCTTTTCAATGCTAAAATGCATCTTTAGCCATTCTATAATTTCCAGAACCAAATATTCCGGAGCGCTTGCGCCGCTTGATATTCCTACGGAATTCACACCGGCAAACATATCTTTGCTTAAATCTTCTGCGGAATCTATCAAAAAGCTTTTAACCCCTCGCTCCTCTCCAAGTTCTTTCAAACGGTTTGAGTTGCTTGAATTTTGAGAACCGACTATAAGGAGCAAATCCACATCTTTGCATATGGAACGAACTGCGCTTTGCCTATTAGTAGTGGCATAGCAAACATTTCCCGTTTTCGGACCTTGTATATTAGGGTATATCTTTTTTAACGCCGATATTATATCTGCGGTTTCTTCGGTGGATAAAGTGGTTTGCGTAAGGTATGCAACATATTTTTCCATAGCGGGCAGTTTTTGAACTTCTTCCACAGAACTTATGAGATGCATTTTGCCAACCGGAAGCTGCCCCAAAGTACCGTCTATTTCCGCATGTCCTTGATGGCCTATTAAAATTACGGAACATCCCGAATTTGCATACCTGATTGCGCTCCTGTGAACGGATTTTACAATTGGGCAGGTTGCGTCTATGACTTTCAACTGCAAGCTCTTTGCTTTTTCGTAAATATCTTTGCTCACGCCGTGCGCAGAAAATATAACAACGGACTTTTCCGGTATTTCCGATAAATTCTCAACGAATATAGCTCCGATTTTTTGCAGATTGTTCACAACAAAACGATTATGCACTATCTCGTGCCGAACATAAACCGGCTTGCCGAATTTTTTTATGGATTTTTCAACCATTAAAATAGCACGCTCAACGCCGGCGCAAAAGCCTCTTGGTTTTGCCAAAAAACATTTCATTTGCCAGCCGGTTCTTTCAAAAAATCTGCGACTAACCTAGCAAATGAATAGTAATTCCCCTGCCTGCTGAATTTCAGCATTCTTTGATCGTTGGGAATTTCGTAATCCTCATTCTGTTCAAGCATAAGGATTTTTATGGTGCTCAAATTCAAAAACAGATGAGAATGCATGGAGTTGAGGGTTATTATAGCAGGGTATTGCCTTAGCATACTGAATATGGATTCGGAATGCAAGAGAACAGTGCTGCTTCGCATCTCAAGCTCTTCCATAACTTTGGCGTAGGGTTCAAGTTGCTTGTTTGTTGCGGCAGTGGTTATCAAACGCCATCTGGGCTGAAATGATTTGCAAATCATGAAAACCTCATTGTCCGACCAAGGTTCACCTTCAACAGGCGGCTCTAGATTCAGCAATAAGGTGTTTAGCGTAGAGAGTTTTGAATTTAAGCCCGGCTTCTCGTTTTTTAGCGTGACTTGAATGCTCTTGTTTTTCGCTTTTTCAGGCTCTATGAAAAATGTTTTGTAGAGAAAACTTCTGTTCGCATAGATATTTTCCCTATTCGAAGAGTTTTGCAGAGCTATGTTTAAAAACGGAAATTCCTGCTTTATGCCCATGCGATAGGGTGCACGGGTCATTCTAGCCAAGTAAAGAAAGGGAAGCCATGCATTTTCCTGCAAAAAGACGCATAAATCCCATTTTTGCTCCTGTATTCTTTTTTCCAGTTCAAAAAAATCCGCCTCGCCGTAAAGCATATTTTGGCTGTTGTAAAAAAGAGCTAGCCGTTCCAGACCCAAGGCCCTTAGAATATGGCGGTTGATTTCATCCGTTACAATTAAGAAGTCATTTGAGTCCCGCTTTTCCGAAAGCGCAATCGCAAAAGGCAAAATGACAAAAAACTTATCCTGTTCCTCAGGCAAAAACATGATAATTCTTTTGCAGTTGGCAATATCGGGCTTATACTGAAACATTTCGTTTTTGCCGCCGCTCTTTTTTTCAAACCAAAGCCTCAACCGCTGCGCCGAAAAGAAGCGCATAAAGAACCACCGGAGTTTTTTAGCAAAAGGCAAAGGGGACATTTGGGTAGTAATATAGAAAATGTTACTTACTATATTCCCAAGAGGATGTTCGTAAAAACGATTATAAAAAAATACTTGCTGATGCAAGATAAGCACTCCATGATAGAAATGGGGGTATTTATCGCAATTGCCCAGTTTTTCATTTTTTTAATGGTTTCCGGCTCTCGTATAAACGAAATGACCAATTTGAGCCTTATAACAATAATTTGCACAGCGTTTTTTTTCGGAGAATTGGCAGGGCTTCTTTTCGCAGTTGCTGTTGCCATGTGCTTTAGCCCGCTTTGGCTCGATTTAAGCGGCTACGGCTCCGCATGGTGGGTGGTAAGGGCTTTTAGCTTTGCCGCTGTTGGCCTTGCTGTTGGGGGTATGAGCACCGCCATAAAAAGACGGTTGAATTTTGAAGAAAATATTCGCCATATAGATGTTTCAACAGGGTTGCCTAGCAAGCTGGCTCTCAGTGAAAAACTATCGGAATTGTCAAAAGCACAAGCAACCGGGCTTTTTGCAATAGTGGTGATTACCATATCCAACAGAAAAATACTCTCCGAAACATTTGGAAACGATGTGACAAAGAGCATTTTCAATCAATTTAAAGACAGGTGCATGGAACTCACTAAAAGAACAAAAGCCGAAATAGAAACATACTCCATAGATTCTAACCAAATAGCATTCTTTTTTGGAAAAAACGACGGAGATAACTTTGAAACAAAAGAAAAATTTGAAGACAGCCTAGTGGGCATAGCTAAAAAGAATTTTCTCCACAATGGTTTTTTTATACATGCGGATTCACACATCGGTCTTTATCGCTTTTCGGATTTTTCGGAAATAAATCAAGGCGAACTACCGCTTCGCTATGCAGAAGAAGCCGCCGATACAGCCATGAAACAGATGAAAGACTTGGTTGTGTATGTTCCCTCTAACCTTGCGCAAAATCCGAAACATTCAAAAGCTACCGATATTTTGGGTGAAATAGATCTAGCTATAAGAAGCAGGTGGATGTTCTTGGTATATCAGCCTAAAATAGATATGGCTACGGGAAAAATAGATTCGGTGGAAGCTTTAATCAGGTGGAACCATCCGACCAGAGGTTTTGTGCCGCCCGGGCTATTTATCCCGCAAGCGGAGCAGAGCACCTTGATAGAAAACATAACCGATTTTGTAATTAGGCAGGCTATTTTACAGTTAAAACTCTGGCAGCGCAGCGGAATTTACGTCAACATTGCCGTTAATATTTCAACTTACAACCTGTTGCAGCCTAATTTTGTGAACAAGGTTTTGAGTTTGTTAAAGGAAAAGGATTTACCGCCGGAATGCTTGGAAATTGAGGTTACCGAAGGCTCCTTGATTTCCGATTTTCAACACGTTTTGGACAGCCTCAAGCGTTTTCACGATGCCAAAATTAAAATTTACCTAGATGATTTCGGAACCGGCTATTCCTCTTTCCAATACCTGCAAAGGCTGCCGATAGACTATTTAAAAATAGACCAGTCTTTTGTTCGCAATCTTGGGGCAAACAGGGAGTCAAAGGAAATAGTAAAAGCGATAATAGATTTGGCGCACACAATAGATATAAAAACCGTAGCCGAGGGTGTAGAAACCTTATCCGACTATGAATACCTAAACAATGTTAAATGCGATGTAGGTCAAGGCTATTTTATGGCCAAACCGTTAACCTCAAATAATTTCGTTTCTTGGTACTCGGAAAATAACGGAGTTTTCAGGATTGGGTCTAATTAGTCGTCCCTTAAAAACAACTGTCAGAGCCTATAGCAGAGGGTTCAGCTAAGGCTGAATTCCCCAATCCACAATATTCTTCTTCTCGCTGCTGAACTTAACGCCGAGTTTGATGATTTTTTTGCGGTTTCCATTGCATAAATGCCTGTATGGAATAGCGTAGCCTTTTGAGTCAATTTGCTTCAATGCGCTGGCAACGCTCTTATCCAGCTTGAATTCCATAACATATATATATTTGCCTATTTCTATAACGCAATCCACAGAACCCGTTGCTGTTCTAACTTCCGTATTGCAATTGTATCCCAGCATCCTTAAAACATTGCTCACCGCAAAGGAAAAATAATGCTCCTTTATTCTCGCAATCAAACTGTAATCAACTCCCTGCAGATAACTCTCCAAAATCTTTATGAAATTCTTGACATTACCATTTTTAAGAGCGGCCGTCAAATTTAATTTCGCGCTGCCGTTCTCTATTGTGTCTTTATTGCCGAAATAACCGGATAAAAATTCCGCAAAAGATGTCTTTACCTCGCCATTGGGATATTTCAATTTATACGAATTTGTGGATTGGTTATAGCTTGCGATTGTAAGGTAGCCGCTCTGATACAAAAGAGGAATGATAGTCCATTTTTCTTTGTTGTATTTTGCAAAAGCCTCCGGGAAAACCTCAATGCTGTCTATATCCAAAATTTTCTCAGGCTGCTCTTTAATGTAATTAACCAAAAAACTTGGCGTTCCCGTGTCTATCCAGAACGGATTAAAATCCCCCTGATTCAAAAAATGCTTTATTATGCTCGTAGGGTTATAAACGGAATTTCCCTCTTTAGCGAAAAGATAGCCGTTATAGTAAGATTTGAGCCTTGCAAGGTAAGCTGCCTTGTTGCCGTATTTTTTTGCAAAAAAAGCAATCTCTACATCAAAATTTTTTTCCAACTCCTCTTGAGTTATTCCGCACAGGGAGCAGAACTCTGGGTTCATGGAAATATCTTCGGGCTGGTTCATTCCGCTGAA
>LIUG01000149.1:0-310 GCA_001462245.1 Candidatus Fibrimonas termitidis | reverse complement strand
CTGCGAAAATTTTGTGACCCCGGTAATAAACACAAATTTTAAGTACTTGTCGCAGTCTTTGAGAACCTTGTAAAATCCCTGCAATTCCTTGCGAATAACCGTAAGATTTTCCGAGTCGTCCAGATTATCGAGCAGGGGGCAGTCATATTCATCTATTATTACAACAACTTGCCCCATTTTTTTATAAAGGGCAATTATTAAATCTGAAAATTTATGGCTAATATTATTTTTTTTCAGTTTGATTTTATAATCCTCTGCACAGTCTTCCAACTTTCCGTCTATCAAGGATCTGAGATTTTTCAATCCGTCT
>LIUG01000148.1:3738-8519 GCA_001462245.1 Candidatus Fibrimonas termitidis | reverse complement strand
GCCACCCGTGCCGGAACCTGTACCCGGAGGTCAAGGGTTTGCACCGCAAGCCCTTTTGCCATATTTGGGGTAATATTTGCCATTAGGGGTAATGTAGAAAAATATGTCCGCACCGTAGGGGCACCGTTTGGGTGCCCCATTTGCGGCGATTTTTGCCATTTTGCACCGTGTGGTGGCAAAATGGGGCGAATATCGTGGCAAATGGGGCAGGCAGACCCTGCCCCTACACGTGGATATAAACGGTATCGTTCGCCACGAAATGCGGAAAATCGGGAAAATCCTATAAATCGGGGGCATCGGGGTTCAGACAAATGCACCGCAACGCCGAATTCGCATTTTCTAGATTACCCCCCAAGTATGAATTTTGTATTTATTGCAGTAGAAGGCCCCATAGGCGTTGGGAAATCTGCGCTTATAGATGCCCTTGAAAAGGAATATGGCAAACAAAACTTGCGTTCCTTTAGGGAAGAGCTGGAACCAAATCCGTTTTTGGAGAAATTTTACGATGATAAAGGGAAATACGCCTTTCAAACGCAAATTTCCTTTATGCTCTCCCGGTACAAACAGTTTGAAACTTTGCAAAAAAGCCTGAAACAGCCGGATATGTTTGTGGAAAACATGATCTACGTATCTGATTTTATATTTGAGAAAAACGATATTTTTGCAGAATTAACCATAGAAGACGAACAGGAATGGAAGCTCTACCAAAAAATGCGCGATATTCTTTTGGAATCGTCAAAAAAGATTATCAAGCCGAATTTTGTTGTTTATCTGAGAGCCGGTGAAGAAACTCTCTATCGCAGAGTCCAAAGCCGGCTTAGGCAAACAGAACAGTTGAGGATAAAAGACATAGATGGAGATAAAGGCATAACAAAGGAGTACCTGAACAAATTAACCACCCTGTATGACCGTTATTTCTTTCATTATAAAGCAAGCCCTGTTTTGATAATAGATGTGAACCACATAGATTTTGTGCACGAACCTTCGCCTGTATCCTCTATTATAAGCTCCATTAAAAAAGCCATAGACAATCCGCCTGCCCAGAATACTTATATTAAATTGGAATAATTGAAAACAGAGGTATATATGATAGATTATTCCGTTGTTCCTTCGCCTTGCTATGTGCTTGAAGAAAACCGGCTTGTGTATAATCTTGAGATTTTGAGCAAGGTGCAAAGAGAAGGAAAGGCTAAAGTTATATGCGCATTAAAGGGCTTTAGTTTTTGGAAAACATTCCCGCTGATTTCGCAATATTTGTCCGGAGCCACCGCAAGCAGCTTGAACGAAACCTTGCTCGCCAGCCAAAAAATGGGAAAGGAAGTGCATGTGTGCGCACCGGCATACAGAGCGAATGAAATTGATCAGATTTTAAGCCATTCCAGCCACATAACTTTCAACAGTTTTTCGCAGTGGGAATTGTTTAAAAAAGAGACATTGAAAAGAAAAACCAGCGCAGGGATAAGAATAAATCCGGAGTTTTCAACTGTTGGCGTTGACTTATACAATCCGGCGGGCCGCTATAGCCGCCTTGGGGTGACAAGGAAGGAATTTAAACCTGAGCTTTTGGATGGCATTGAAGGTTTGCATTTCCATGCGCTTTGCGAGCAGAACGCAGACGCTTTGGAAGCAGTGCTGGCAAGGGTAGAAGCTAATTTCGGAGAGTGGATTCCCAAAATGAAATGGGTTAATTTTGGCGGCGGCCACCATATAACAAGAATGGATTATGATATTCAAAAACTTATAGATATTTTGAAGAAATTTCATGAAAAATATCCGGGAGTTGAAGTCATTTTAGAACCCGGCGAAGCAGTTGGATGGCAAACCGGCGAGTTGGTATCCAGCGTTTTAGACATTGTGCGCAACGAAATAGATATAGCCGTTTTAGATATATCCGTATCGGCTCATATGCCGGATTGTTTGGAAATGCCCTACCGCCCCATGGTTGCCGGCAGCGCAATGCTCGGAATAAAAAAATATGCTTACCGTTTGGCCGGAAATTCATGTTTAGCCGGTGACATAGCTGGAGATTATTCCTTTGATGAACCTTTGAAAGTAGGTTCTAAAATAATTTTTCTGGATATGATCCATTATACAATGGTGAAAACAACATTCTTCAACGGGGTTAAGCACCCCTCAATAGGAATTTTCAAAGATGGAAAATTTCATCTTGTAAAAGAGTTCGGCTACGAGAGCTTCAGGGATAAGCTCAGTTAATTCTTGAATACACACCTGAACCCGGTGTGCGTTCCCCAATAGCGGGCATCTTCTTCTTCGGATTTCTCAATGTTCAGGTCGCTTTCATCGGATTTCCAGCTGCCGCCTTTGAGGTATTTGTACTTGCCAAACCAAAAACCATCGTCCTTAACCCATTCGGCAACGTTGCCGAACATATCGCGAAGCCCCCAGCCATTGGGCTTTTTGCTGCCTGTGGCTATGGGTTTTTTGCCGTTAAATTCGGCATAATCTTTGGGGTTTGCACCGGCAGGCCATATCTGTTTTAATGGGGAGCCTGCTCTGGCGGCATATTCCCACTCTGCTTCCGTAGGGAGATCGCCACCCAACGCAGTGCAACAACTATTCGCCTCTTTCCAATTAACGCTGTGGGCAGGAAGCGAATCGCCTTTATATTTGCCAAAATCCTTTTTTCCGCATTTGGCTTTATATAAACCCTGATCTATTGCGGTTATATTCATTGCAAAAGGCCTTATTTGCATATCTTTGCCCTTGTATCTGTATTGGCCGCCGGGTATCTTTGCGAGGAATGCCTTAGGTACAACCTCTTCTTCTACGGGAGGCTGCGGTGTAGAGTCTTTAGGTACGGCGTTTGCCAGCCATTCCGGCAAAATAAAACTGCCTTTCATTGGTAACAGCAGGGCATTCCAGGATATGCTGAGGTCGTGGTATTTGTAAAAATGCCTTGAGTAGCCGCCCTCAACGGGTAACCATACGGTTTGGTTTTGTGTTGTTAAAAAAGCCAAAGCAACAGGAGGGCTTGCGGTTAAGGCTTTTACCAATGCATCTCCTGTTAAAAACTCATTTTCCCAGGTGCCTTTCCAGGCAACATCTGCACGTCCATCCGGCGAGCGGAAATTTAGTTCCAAATTGCCCTTTAAGCCATTAGATGCAGTTGGCTCAAATTTTGCGCCTACAACGGGAACAAAACCGCTCAGTTGCTTTGCGCCAAGTTCATTTATGCGCCCTAAAATCACATTAAGGTTTTGTTCGGGACCGGAACAGCTTTCATACCATTCGTTAAATGAGAGCTGCCTCTCGTAAACATAAAATTCATAGTAGCTACGATATACGTCGGAAGTTTCGTCTAAGGGGCTTGGCGCAGAGATTGGCAGCGGATAATCTGCTGCAAAAACGGCTAAACAGACGGAATCCGGAACTGCTATGGCCACCTTTTGCCTGTACAGACTGTCGTACAAGATTTCCAGGGTCCTTAAATCGTTTATGTTAGCTATTTCAGGTATTTCGCTCACGGACAAACCGTATTTTTTCATTTCCGCTTTTTGTTCAATTTTTTTCCCTTCCTCAATATTTATGAGAGAGACCTCCGGCCAATAACCCGGAGCACGAACGGAATAAATCACCCAGTCCGCAGGGAGTTCCATTAAAAACGGCGTATTGCCTACGGCTTGTCCGTTGAGCCACACCCCTGCAGGCGCAGAACTCTGTATAGACAAAACCCCATTGGAAACCTCCTGTGCAAGGCTCAGAACCGAAAGCAACACAACGGTAAGAAGTGTGGGCGCTATTTTACTTTTCATAACAAAGCGTAATTTAGCAATTACTTAAAGCTTGCTTTTATTTTGTCACGGATTTTAAAGAGCCTTTCATAGCCGGCTTCCGGAATAGTGGAACCCATAATCTGCACAACTTCCGAGGCTGCCGCAGAAGCCAGCTCGCCGCATTTTTCAAGCGGCCAGCTATTTAGGTAGCCATATAAAAAGCCCGCAGCCCACAGGTCTCCCGCTCCGGTGGTATCCACAGCTTTGACCTCAGGCGTGTTTATTCTCAAAATATTGTCTTTTTCGCCGATTATTGAGCCTTTTTTGCCAAGTTTTACAACGGCTATCTTAGCTATTTTAGTCATTTCCGAGCAGGCCAAATCTTCTTCTACGCTAGTTAAAACACGGGCTTCATCCTCATTTGCTATTAGAATATCTATGCTCTGATCCTCTACCAGCTTGTTTATTATAAAACGGCAGTCTTTTATAACGCCAAAGGAACCGCAATCCAAAACAACTTCCAAACCGCTGCTCTTCGCTACTTGAATGCAGTGCAAAAGCATTGACGGATTGTATGCCAAGTAGCCCTCTAAATAAACAACATCGGCACCACAAAAAGGCGCGTCGCTGATTTCCGTTGGCAAAAGTTCTGCCGATGCCCCCAGATAGGTGTACATGGTGCGCTGTGCATCCGGTGTAACAGCGGATAGCACACGCCCTGTTGGGGTTGCGCTTTTGCGCACATAGCCTTCCACCCCGTTGCTGTAAAGGTTTTGCGAATATATATCGCCTAAATCATCATTGCCTACCTTGCATATAAAACGAGCCGGAGCCCCAAGCCTGGATAAGCCTATTATGGTATTGCTTGCCGAGCCTCCGGGGATTGTGGCAATTTCTTCAACATTGCCCAAAATACGCCCCATTTCACCCCAATTCACAGGGTTCATGCCACCTTTCGGTTTTTTTTGCCGAATTATCCACTCGTCGCTGACCGAAACCATCAGGTCCACTAGAGCTGCGCCGATGCCAACTGCTCGTTTCATTTTA
>LIUG01000148.1:0-3579 GCA_001462245.1 Candidatus Fibrimonas termitidis | reverse complement strand
TTTTGTTTTGTTGCCCAAACCATTGTAAATAATCACGCTCATCTTGATTCAGAGATTGCAAGCCATTGCGGTTTATTTTCTCCAAAATTTCATTTAGACGTTCTTCTTTTGTATTGGAAAAACCTTTGTAAACTTCGCCTTCCAGAGGAGAATCCGGTTTATAACGCCCGGCTTGCTCTCTGAAAAATTCTCTTGAATATGTCTCTTGTTTTTTCGGTCTGGACCAAGCCAGCATAAATAGGTAGCCCGCAAGTATTCCGCCCAAGTGAGTGTAATGCGCTATGCCGTCATTGCTATTGGCCATAAATAGGTCTATGGCTATGAATATCCATATTGCAAACTTTATTTTCATGGGTATTATGAAGAACATTAAAATAGTTCTATCGGGGAATAAAAACGCATATGCCGCCATAATTCCAAATAATGCACCCGAGGCTCCTATTACGGGATTGGGACCCATAATTCCAAGGGTATAAAAAAACAAGCTGAATACGCCGGCAAACACAGCGGATATTAAATAAAGGGCGGTGAAATTTCGCTCTCCAAGAGTTTGGCATACTTCCGTTGCAAACATCCAGAACATCAGCATATTAAAGAGGATATGCATAAAATTCAGATGCACGAATGAGTAGCTCAAAAAACGCCATAGCTCGTGGGCCTGGCTCGGGATAAAAGCCCCATACCAAAGCAGATGGCCCTCATCGACCCATGATAGCAGGTAAATCACTGCATTTATCAGCAATATAGCCTGCATTGGGCGGGGCAAAAATTTTAATGGCGTGAGACCGAGCATATTGCATAAATATAGAAAATTAGAATTGACAATGGAGCTAAGGAGATTCGAACTCCTGACCCTCACGCTGCCAGCGTGATGCTCTACCAACTGAGCTATAACCCCTAGAGGGGAGTAAATTTAGTAAATTTTTACCCTGTTGTCAAGGGTTTGTTATTATCTTTTGAAAACCCGCCCATTAAACTTTACTTAAAGCCGTCTTTCAAATGAAAACCGATTAAATCGTAATGCGTAGCCCAATCCATAAAACCCAAATTCAGGCGAGCCGCAACAACTACTAACGCTCTGTTTTCATACGGACTTAAAGCATAACCGCACACGTATACATTATCGCCACTGAGAGATGAACTGTTTATAATCTTGCTTTTACCGTCTGCCGTAACCAATACGTTATATTTTGAGATAATTTTATCATCTTCACCAAATCTTTTATATTTTTCATATTTGATGTCGGTAATACGGCTGTTGGAGGTTCCCCCCGTTGTCTACGTCTCCCCATTCGGTGGAATAAGCCACTTTTCCATCTTTCGACCAGCCCCATATTCTTGCGTTTTTAAGGTTGCTCACCTCCGGAGCGGCATATTGGAAAAAATTCACCACAGGGGGCAAGACCAGCACCGGCTTGTCTTCGCAAGCCGTAGCACAGAATATCGCCAGCGATGCTAATATTGCTATTGTTGTTGTTTTCACCTTCTTCTCCTCGGGCAAAGCCAATTTTAATCCTTCACACAACGCACGGAGAATAGTTCCGTCTTGCTGTTATTGCCACTGTACACAATCCCACCGGTGCCAATTCTCCGACGGTTAGCGTTGGAGGCATCGTATTCCGTGGCACTCCACCAAGATACTTGGTTACCGGCATTGCTGAAAGTGCCATCGTTTTTGCCTTCACCGCCGGGCAAGGCTGAAAATTTGTAGTCATTCGTACCATTACCATCCCTATTCCAACCGTCTGTCGATTTAAGTTTCGCTCCTTCTGACGAACCGCCAACGGAATTTACAAACATCGTCCATTCCTTATCACTCGGCAGATGCCAACCTATCGGGCAAACACCTTGAACTCCGCTGGGATTGAATTTTGAACTTGGCACTCCGTTCATTGCCGTTTCCCAATTGTACAGACGTCCATATTTCGCACAGTTGTCATAACTATCCCTATAACATTTGCTGCCCTCGGCGTTATAATTTAAATTCTCAGCCATCCACGTCTTTTCGCTGATTTGTATTGTCTTGTAACTTTTGCCATCGCGTATATCAACAAACTGACCGCTCTTCACATCCTTGGAGTCAAAAGCACCAAAGTATGCCCAGGGTTTAAAATTTATATGAGCATGATTGTCGTAATTTAAACCTTGTGGTAAAGAGTCGATAGAATAAAAACCGTCAAGTCTTCCGCCATAACCCATATTGATATGAAATCGTCCTTTGTTATTATATCCATCTATAATAAAAACATGGCTTAAAGTCCAGTTCTTAGCAGCATTTTTCCCGCTATAAAGCACAACTAAACCTTGGTCTATTTGCTGTTTCAAAATGCTTATCCATTCGTTATCATTATAATCAATTCTGCTTATTGACTCAATCGAAGGGTCATAACCAAAATATTTTATTAATGCAGGATATACATTTGAGAAACTTGGAATCGCTTCGTCACTTCCTTTGAAGTCTGTTTTAAAGGCTCTTCCGATAATATTATACAAATCGGCAACCGCTTTATTTTGTGCGTCAGTAGAACTTTCATTGTAAGTGTTTGTCATATTTTGCCAGTCAAACGCAAAGCCATTTAAATCTACAGATGGAATTAAGTACCCGTTACTATTATTATATTCGGGTATAATACCTGTTAATATACATTTAGGATGTTCGTAGTACTTCATTATTTGACCCAATGCCAATAGAGAGCAATCAAAGGTAGATTGTTCGCCATTTATCACAGGCGTTTTATCAAAAAAAGGTTTTCCCTGATGATGCCATTTTGTTTGTATTAAATAAGTCTCCGATGACCCACCGCCACCGCTAGACGATGACTCGCCATCTTCAACACTCGACGATGATTCGCCAAAAACAAGGTCGAAAATTGAGTGCTCGCCGCAGCCTAAAAGCACGAAAAACAGCGGGATAAAATATTTTTTCATGTTAAAACTCCTTTCCCGCTGGTTCACCTCGTCAAGCCCTTGGGAATACAAGGCTTGGGAGGTTCGCACCACTTGGTGCGGTTTTTTCACGCCTCAGTTCTTCACACAACGCACGGAATACAAGTTAGACTCAATGTCGGATAAATTGAGCACTCTGTCCGCGTCTTCGTCGCTGCGGTCCATGTGCAAGCTTATGGGTCGGTTCCTGTACGTGGAACTCCACCAGCGGCCCCAGACCCCGGCAAAGCCGAAAACCCGAAATCATCTGTGCCATTGTTTTCATTCCAACCGCTTTTGGATTTCAGTTTTCCACCAGCTGAATGTTCACCGCCTACAGCATCAACCAACACAAACCATTCGTCTTCTCTTGGCAAATGCCATCCGCTTGGGCAGGTTTTTATCGCCGTATTCCAATCATACAATCTGCCGTATTTTGTACAGTTGGCTTCTTTATTATCATAACAACTACCGCCTGCCTTATAATTCAAATTCTCTGCCATCCACACCTGGGTGCCGATTATCACGGTCTTGTACGACTTGTTGTCTCGCTTGTCAACAAGTTTTGCACCGGCCTTTTTTGTCCGTAAACAGCGGTGCAAAGTGCCATCGCCACCAATAGAAAACATTTTGTTTTCTTCATAAATAACCTCC
>LIUG01000147.1:368-9879 GCA_001462245.1 Candidatus Fibrimonas termitidis | reverse complement strand
AACTGCCGCAGAGCCTGTGTGGGAAGGTCTGGCAAAGGGTGTTATTTTGCAAATAAGGCAACATTTGAGGGTAATGTAGAAAATTTTTGCCCTGTTTGCGGTGATTTTTGCCGTTTTCCCGCAAAATAGCGGTTTTGGGGGTGAAAATCGGAAAAATCCTGTTAATCGAGGGTATCGGGGTTCAGACGAATGGGGCAAATATCGTTGCAAAATTTTCTATCTTCCCCCTATGCCTAACTCCAAGCTCCTTGTACAGGAAAGATTTGCTAACTGGTATATACCCCTAATTAGCAGAAACAAATTCAAAGCCCTAGCTTTATACCTGGGTATAATACTCCTTTGCGCATTTCCCATATTCGTATATCCAAAGCTAAAACTGGATGCGGATTTATCAAAACTCTTGCCGTCAACCACGCCTAGCGTTATAGCTCTGGAAGAATCCTATACGCGATTTGGCAGCACAGACCGCTTCACAATCGCGCTCCAAAGCAAAAACGCAGAACTCGTTGCAAAGTTGCAAGACGAAATAAAAGATTACATTCAACAAAACTGGAAAGGCGATTTTGTCACCGTTTCGGTGGATAACGATAACAAATTTTTTAAAGACAACGCTTTGCTCTACCTGCCCGTTGAACATTTGGAAAGAATCAGGGATAATCTGGATGACGTTCAGCTGGAAATCGGGCGGAAAAACTTGCCGCTGGTGGTGGATCTGGTGCAAAGAGAAGAAAAGAAGGAAAGAGTTTGGTTTGATGCAAATATACCACAAGAACTTGGCTTGCCGGACGAAGCTGCCGGTGCATTTGATGCGTTCTTCAAATCGGAAAAAAAAGATTCCACCGAGACTGAAACTGCCGCTGCCGAATGGGATTCTAAGGCTCCCGTGCCCGGACATTTGAAAACAAGATTAATCGGATGTCCGAGACCCGATAGCATCACAGGCGACACTCTATTCAATGGATCCGTGCAGGCAAAACTCTCCCTGCCCTCAACCGACTACGCCTTTGTAGAGCATATCCTGGCCCGCTCCGATACCCTTATCAGGCATTTCAGTTCAAGGCAGTACCCGCATCCTATCCGCTTTTCCGTTGAAGGAACCTACGAAGGGCTTAAAGAAGTCGAAGACTTGAAAAACGATTCCGTCACCTCTTTTGCCATAAGCTTGGTGCTCATAATAGGGCTTACAATCTGGTTTTTCAGAAGTGTTAAGGGACCCATTCTGATTATATTGACCGTGCTTTACGCTTGTATTCTGATGCTCGCCTTCACCGCTGTTTTTTACGGAACGCTTAATCCCTTTACTGTTTTTGTTGCAACCATAATTTTGGGCATAGGTATAGATTATGCCATACATTTTTTAGGCACAACACAGAAATTTTTGCCAAAAAGCTCTAGTTTGGAAGAGGCTTTGAAACACACCCAAACAGAGATGTGCAAGCCGTTTGTTTTGGCAAGCGGAACTACCGTGGCCGCATTCCTTACGCTTTTGGTAGCGCATTTCCGTGGGTTTTACGAGTTTGGCGTGGTAGCTTCTTTTGGTGTGCTGTTCAGTATGCTCTCTGCCGTTTTGGTTTTGCCTGTGATTATACTCTGCGTTGGCGGCATTCCGGCTGCTGCGAAAAACAGTTTTCTGCCGGCTGCTTGGAGCGAAGCTAGGATTTTCAAATTCTTTAAGCATCTCGCAATTATCGGCTTTGTTTTTGGAATTGTTTCCCTGTTCTTCGCTCCGCATGTGGACTTTGAACACAACCTCAAAAACCTGCGCAGAGAATCAACGGAAACCAAAGCCCAGCAGGGCATTGCCACCAGCGTAACAATTAAAAGCAACCGTACTTCCTCAACTCCTGCCGCTGTTATGGGTTCAAAACCTGAGCAACTGGACAAACTCTACGATACGCTGATGATACGCCTGCACAAGGAAAAGGACACAACGCTTCGCAGTTTTTTAACGCTTAGAACTTTTGTTCCTCCGGCGGATTCGCAAAGGGCCAGGCTGGAAATGATAGAGGAAATTCGCGACCTGGCAGAGGCTAGGGTTTTTGACAAAGCCACGGGCAATGATTCCAGCAATATCGCGACACTGCGAGAGCTTGCGCAGATTGAGAAAACTTTTACCGCCGAAGATATTCCGGAATGGGCTTTGGATTTGCTTCGTGAAAAAGACGGAAGCTATGGCAAAATCGGTTTTATTTACGGCAGGTATCCGAGTTGGGATGCTCACGCTGTCCGCAAATTCCAAGAGGATTACGGAAACTGGAGTTTTGACGGCGAGCGGTTGAGGGTATTTTCATCGCAGTTCATTCTCTCCGATGTTATAGAATCGGTAAAAGCGGACAGCTTTAATTTGGCGTTCTTGATAACCGTCATGATATTTGCAAGCCTTGCGATTAGCCTTAGAAAGATTTCGTTGTTCGCTGCGGGCTTTTTGTCTTTTGCGATGGGAATAGTGCTGATGCTTGGGCTTATGGGCTTTTTAACCTATTTCTTCGATTTCGGAAAAATAGGCATTTACAATGTTATAGTGATTCCTATGGTTTTGGGCCTTGGCATAGATGCTTCAATTCATTTTATAATAAGCTGGACTTCAAGCGATAAAATGACTTTGAGAGAACTCTTAGACACCACAGGCAGGAATGTTATGGCGAGTTCTACCACAACAGCAGCGGGCTTTGTGGGAATGCTGTTCACGGCTCACAAGGGCTTGAAAAGCATTGGCGACCTTGCCTGCATGGGTATAATGGTATTCCTCGTAAGCAGCGTGATTTTCTCTATGTTCTTCTGTGCGATATGGCTAAAAAAGAAACGCTCTTCCTAATAGTTCTGCTTCTATTTTTTGGTGCTTGCTCCGAAAATAGCGGCACCCATTCCGAAGTGATGCATTTTAACATTGAATATGCGGATAGCTATAAAATTTTGAGAATAAATGAAGCGTGGAACGGAGATGCCAACGGACAGATTTTGGTGTTGCTGGACTCAACGGCAAAGGAAAGCGCAATACCGGATTCGCTGAAAAAATACGAAATAATCCGCCTGCCCGCAAAAAGGGTTGCTACGCTCTCCAAAACGGCTATCGCTTTTATGGAAAGGCTGGAATTGCTGGATAAAATTGCGGCTGTTGAAAACCGAGATTTTATTTATAGCGAAAAGATGCAAAGTTTAATCGATTCTCTATCTATTTCGGAAGTTGGCAGCGGCTCTGTGCTTGATTTGGAAAAGCTGGTGATGCTGAAGCCCGATATTGTTTTTACATTCGGAACAGGCTCGCATATTTACGATGATTATCAGCGTTTAAACTCCGCAGGCTTGCCGGTTGTTTTAATGGCGGAATGGATGGAAAACCATCCCTTGGCAAGATTTGAATGGATTAAGGTTATAGGGGTTTTATTTTGCAAAGAAAGGGAAGCTGATTCCATCTTTAGCGAAACCCTTAGCAAATACGATTCTTTGAGCGTGTTGGCAAAAAACGCCAAGAGCAAGCCGACCGTATTAACCGGATATCCCAATGGCTCCGAATGGAGCACCGGGGGAGGGAAGAGTTATTTTGCAAAATTTTTAGAAGATGCCGGCGCAACATATATTTTCAAAGACTTCTCGCAAACAGGAACCATGAATTTGAATTTGGAATACGCTTTATCGAACGGTGTTAATGTGGATTATTGGCTGCACCCCAGCTTATGGAAAAATCGCGCAGAAGTTCTAGACAACGAGCCTCGTATCGAAATATTAAATGCATGGAAAAAAAATACGGTATATCAAAATTCCCTACGCTTAGGCAAAAAAGGCGCCTCCGATTACTACGAATCCGGAATTGCCCACCCGGACAAAATCCTATCAGATTTAATAGGAATCTTTCACCCGGAAATTTTACCAAAACATAAATTCACATACTACACAAGGCTAGAATAACTCATGTTTTTCACCCTAATTCTCATTTCTATCCTAGCCCTAGCCTACCTAGGCCTAATGCTAAACCTATGGACAGGTCTATTAGCCAAAAAAAACAACTCTCAATTCTCTCTCAACTCTCAACTCTCAACTCTCAACTCCCCACTCCCACCCGTCTCCATAGTCATTCCCATGCGAAACGAAGAAGCCTTCATAGAAGCCACTCTAAACGCCTTGAATGCTCAAAAATACGCGGGACACTGGGAAGCGATAATTGTAAACGATCGTTCTACGGACAAAAGCCCGGAAATAGTTCACCGTTTTTGCGAAGCCCATCCGAATTTTTCGGTTATAGATATTCCGCAAAACTCGCCGCAAATAGCCTCACCCAAAAAAAGAGCCTTGAATACAGGTTTCTTAGCCGCAAAAGGCGAATTTTTGCTAATCGCAGATGCAGACTGCCTTCCTCCGCCAAACTGGCTGAATTCGATGGCCGCTTGCTATGCAAATGGTGCATCCGTTGTGCAGGGGGCAAAGGCGAACAATGGCGGGAAAAGATTTTTGCATTCCTATCAAAGGCTGGAAACTCTTGGCTTTACCTTGATTGAGGCAGCCGGGTTTAACCGCAATAAACCGATTTTGGCGAGTGCCGCATCCCTTGGCTATAGCAGGGATTTGTTCTTTAAAAGCGGCGGTTTTGAAGGGCTTTACGATTTGGCTTCCGGCGATGACGATATGTTAATTCACAGGATGGCAAAAGTAGAGGGAACAAAATTCGCCTACAACTGGGATACCGACGCAATAATGCCAACCGCTCCGGTGGATTCTTGGAAAGCGCTTTTGCAACAGCGAGCACGCTGGGGAAGCAATGGCGCAAAGTACGAAAAGAAATTCTATAGCGCTTTTCTGTTCTGCATATACGCATTTTTCATATGGCTTTTAATTTCGCCGTGGCTGATGTTTTTTATACCGCTTAACTATGCCCTGCCGCTTTTTTTATGCTCCTTTTCAATAAAACTGCTATCCGATTTTTTGTTGCTTTTCACAGGGGCAATTCATTTGAAATCCGTAAAGCTATTATGGTGCTTGCCCCTTGTTGAGCTTATTCAAATTCCACTCTTTGCCGCCGCCGTGCCGCTTGGTATGCTCGGGTGGTATAAGTGGAAGGCCTAGCTTTATACCTCCCTGTGCGTTTCAACTCCCTCTACATGAATTGCGCTATGCGGCCTTGACGGGCAAAGATGTTCGCAGGCACCGCAACCTATGCAACGATATGGGTCTATCATTGGAAATTTCGGCGATGCAGGGTCTGTGGAGCTTTGCGGGATCATCTCTATAGCCGCCGTTGGGCATTTACGTGCACAGAGGTCGCAAACGGCTTTGTCTCTGTTGACTATGCAAAATTCTTTATTCCAAACAGCAGTGCCGATTTGTATTGAGGATTTTTCCGCAGTGGTTATGGGACGTATAGCACCGGTAGGGCAGACTTGCGAGCATTTCACGCATTCGGGGCGGCAATAGCCACGCTCATAAGACATGTTAACCTTTGTGGTGCGCGGACGAAGCACTTGGTTTGGGCAAACCGAAACGCACAGTTGGCAACCGGTGCAACGGTCGTGGAGATTCCGATAACTGATGGCTCCCGGCGGAATTATCGGTTTTGTACGCACCGGAATTTTTTTATCTTCAAGTTTAGCAAGGCCGCCGTCAAATTGGTTGGCATGGGAACGAGTGACTAAGCTAAGCGCGAGTGCTGCGGTGCCGGTCATAACGCCACGGCGTGCAAGTCCGTCTTTGCTCAGTTTGTCTGCGCCGGTTTTAGACAAAGGAGCGTATTTTATAGCTTTCACGGGGCAGCTTTTAATGCACTTTAAACAGGTGATGCAGCGCAAATAATCTATTTCCGCACGAGTTGTGTCTATGCAAGCCGCTTTGCAACTCTTGGCACATATACCGCAGTGTTTGCATTTATCTTTATCTATACGAGGTTTTATCACGGAAAATTTTGAAAGCAAACCGAGGAAAGCACCGACCGGGCAAATGGTATTGCAATAGCCACGCCCGCTCTTCCACGCAGAAACACCGACCGCAATTAAAGTCACTATAGCCAGAACAAGCGGAACTACGCCCTTTAACCATACATCAACGGAATAAAAAGCATAACTGCCCGCACGTTCCGCAAAATAAGCGAGCAGATTATTTCCCCATTTATATACAGGGCCTAGCAACTGCGAAACTATGCGCCCGTATGCGCTATATGGCTCCAACAAGGGAATGAGCGGAACAAATGCCAAAAGCAAGGCGTAGCGCAAAATAATCAAGGGTTTACGTGGAGGGCGGTAGGAAAAGCGTTTTTTTCCGGAAATAATATCTTGAAGAATTCCAAGAGGGCAAATCATGAGGCAATAAAAGCGCCCGAAAACCAGCGTAAGCAATATTATGCCCAAGGCAACCGCAATATTTGCGGCGAGAATTGCAGGAACAAACTGTATTTTTGCGCACCAACCCAAATAAGTATGCACGGTTCCTGTAAAATCGAGGAAGAGAAGCGTGATGGCAATTATGAAAAATGCTTTAATCATAACAACTCCTTAAACATCAATTTTCAAAGTTTCGGTGAATTTGTCTATACGCCTCATCTCCTCCGGAATATTAATATTCTGCGGGCAGTTCTTTCTGCAAATTTGGCAGCCTGTGCATCTGTTCGCTTGGCGTATCGGAGAAATTTTCCGGTCTTGCCCAACCAAAAATGCACGGCGTGCTCTCCGGTAATCGGCGTCCTGCTTATCGTCCGGGAAATTGCCTTCGTTTAAACTGCGGTTGAAGTGCGTGAATATTTCCGGAATATCAAGCCCGTAGGGGCAGGGCATACAGTATTGGCAAGTTGTGCAGTTTATGTTGCGATATTCAAGCGCGATTTGCGCTACTTGTCCAAGCATGGCATTTTCTTTTTCGGTAAGGGGCACAAGAGGCGAGTATGTTCGGATATTGTCTTGCAGGTGTTCTACAAAGGTCATTCCGCTGAGAACCGTTAGCACATTTGGCAAATTCCCCGCAAAACGGAAAGCCCAAGAAGCTGCGCTGGCATCGGGGTCGGTCTGTGTCATCATGGCTCTTGCCTTGTAGTGCGGCATTGCCAAGCGTCCGCCCAAAAGCGGTTCCATAATCATCGCAGGGGTGTTTTTTTCAACGAGTACTTCATATTGGTGCCTGGCATCCACAGAGGTACGCTGCCCAACCACATTCTGCCAATCCAAGTAATTCAACTGTATCAGCACAAAATCCCATTTGTACTCGGACATCAGGTAATCAAAAAATTCACCATCTCCATGGAATGACCAGCCCAAGCTGCGTATTCGCCCGGCATCACGTTCTTTCATCATAAAATCCAGAATGCCGTTGTCTATAAAACGTTCCTTGAAATTTTCGTGGTTTCCAACATTGTGAACTAGGTAGTAATCCATGTAGTCCACTCTTAAATTTTCAAATGAGCGTTTGTAAATATTCAGCGATTCCTCACGGCTCCAATTGCCTTGGTTAGACATTTTAGTGGAGATAAAGTATTTGTCGCGGGGGTGGCGGCTCAGGGCTATGCCGGTTGCAAGTTCCGAAAATCCCTTGCAGTACCTAGGCGAAGTGTCAAAGAAATTCACCCCGTGTTCAATAGCATAATCCACCAGTTTATTAACACCTTCTTGGTCAAGGTCATTCCCCCCTGCTAGGGATTCCTTTTGCGCTCTGGGCATACGAGGCCATCTCATGCAACCATAGCCGAGAAGCGAAACCTTATTTCCATTTTTAGGGTCAACCCTGTAAGTCATTTTATCGGCAGGCACTTCCGATTGCTTCGCAGAGGAATTATCCTTTGAACCGCACCCGCTCAAAGCGGCCAAAGCTGCTCCGGCTCCTACAAGTTTGATAAAATCACGGCGGTCCATGTTGTTTGAGATTTCTTCCATAGCAGTTTCTCCTATGTGAGGGGGCGGGGTAAGGTAAATATAGTAAAAGTCCCAAATTCGGTTCTAAAAGAGTCAACGCCGATGCTAAAAGAGCCGAAATCGGGTCTAAAAGAGCCAAATTCGGTTCTAAAAGAGTTCAGAAATTAATCCTGGGCAAGGCACGCCTTGCCCCTACAATCCATACAAATGCGGTTTATTCATGAATTGATATTTTTTTGCCATATCATTCTGTAGGGGCAAGGCGTGCCTTGCCCAGTGTCCACTTTCTACCCTCAAAATTTTAACAGAAACGCAGTTTTTTCTATGTTCTGAGTGTAACTTTTAAACCTCCTTTAAAAGTTACACATGAGAAACGGAATATAGGAGTTAATTATGAGCAAAACAAAAGGTTTTCTAGCAGCGGTTGCAACTATGGCATTCACTTTTTCCTGCTCGTCTGACGGCGAAAATGGTGGGGACGAGAAATTCAGCTATTGCATTCTTAACGAGGAACAAATGTGCCTTGACGGTCCTTTTACCTTAGAAGGTTGCAATTCCAGTGGTGGAAAACCGAGCAATAGCTGTCCTTATGGCGGCAGTTCTAGTTCTTCCGCTGTCGGTGTTCCTACTCCGACCAAAACGACATTTATTGATAGCCGTGACGGCAAAACCTATAAAAAGGTGACAATAGGAACTCAAGTTTGGATGGCAGAGAATTTGAATTACAATGCAAGCGGTAGTGTATGCTACAATAACAACTCTGCCAACTGTGTAACTTACGGTCGTTTGTATAATTGGGAGACAGCTAAGACGGTTTGCCCCTCTGGCTGGCGTTTGCCAAGCCAAGCGGATTGGGAAGTGATGACGGCTTATATCGGCGGTGCTCGCGCTGAGGGAAGAAAACTGAAAGCAACAAGCGGCTGGAATGAGAATAGTGGCACGGATGAGTATGGCTTTTCGGCCCTGCCGGGCGGCGGCGGCAGCTCTGGTGGCAATTTCTTCAGTGCTGGCGACCGCGGCTACTGGTGGAGTGCCACGGAGATCAATAGCTACTACGCCTACGGCCGGATCATGTACTACTACTACGAGAGCGCCTACTGGGGCTACGACGATAAGTTCTACTTGTTTTCTGTTCGTTGTCTTCAGGACTGAGGCGTAGCCCGCCGCTAGCCGTAGGCAAGCAGTGCAATGCAAAGAATTGTGCCATGGTGGCACGAACTTGCCTGTTTGGAACCCTTGGATATAAAGGTTGCCCGTAGAGGGCAACTCAACCCAAGAACCGCAAACAAATGCTAGACACCACCGATGAAACCCCCTAAATCCTAAAAATCGGGGGCATCGGGGTTCGGACAAACAGGCACCCCGTTAATGCCGGGAATGCTTACCAATGTGCCGCTGCCCGTGAGCGGTGGGATACGCCCCATAATTATAGTTAATTTGCAAACGCTTTTTTCTGCTTTTCAACATACCCGCTTTGTGCGGTAGGAAGATTGTCAAGCCGTTGCTGTAACAGGACTTTTTCAATAGGGTCAAGACCGGGGGCTCTCAAAATGTTTTGCAGTCTGGTTTTATGAGCGATAAAGGCAATGTGATAAGCATCCTTTGCATAGCCTTTGAAACGGAAGTTTTTATTGTGGGGGAACATATCATCGCTAATGGTATAATGCGGATTTTCAACAGCCTTTAAC
>LIUG01000147.1:0-217 GCA_001462245.1 Candidatus Fibrimonas termitidis | reverse complement strand
TTCAACAGCCTTTAACGCAAGAAACGCATCGTCAAAACTTGCAATCGCTTTGGTCAAGCTGTTGAGCGTATACTCGTCGGACTTGTTGCAGAGTTGTTTTTCCTGCGTGATGTAGGTGTATTCGGCAAGGAGCAGGATGAAAGGGCCAGCGGTGGTTTGGGCTTCTTTGAAAACCGCCATCGCTAGTGCAATGCCGTCTTCGTACAGAATACGCCCT
>LIUG01000146.1 GCA_001462245.1 Candidatus Fibrimonas termitidis | reverse complement strand
TTTTTTTTCCAAGGTGAGAACATAATAGTTCCCCCACAACAAGGAGAACTATCTGTCATTCATTCCATTTCCTGGAGCCGAACACATGAAACTACTAGGCTGTTTCAAACCATTACTGGCTAGCTGGGGCATTTTACGCAATAACTATTCCAACACAAGTTCATCCATACTTTCAGGTGCTTATTGTTCTTGTTGGAGCAGGTAAGAGTCATCCTGTAAACCCTGCCGGAACCATTTTGCATGTTCCATTCCTTATTGAAACCCGATGGCGGTTAGCATACACTTGCAGGTGCATGCAGCATTCTTAAAATAAAAACAGCCGTAGAACGGAATGGCACTCGCACCTCCTACACGGCCGTGTGGCACTTTGACAGGTTGCCAACTCCCGTGGGTATTAAGGTTGAAACCCAGAGGTATCATTCCAGCATCACCAGAATGTATCCCACCTTTATTATTTAGGCAAGGCCGTTACGCTTTTTCCAGAGTAAAATTTCTCCAGGCTTGGGGCATTTTGAATTTCTTTTTTCTTGAAGTTCAATAGCTCTTTTACGCTTTTTGCTTCCACGTTTGCCTATGTTAATAATACTCATAACTCTGCCTATCTTTATTTATAATAGTATTGAGATTCCATGAAAGATTCTCATTTTTTTCCACTTTCCGTGCAGTAGCTTCTAAATAATTTCATGAAGCTTACTCAATCTGAACGTAAATCAATAGAATCAATAGTTGAAGCTTACTTGTCTATCAAAAAGCAAGTTGTAGAACTCAATAAGAAGCTATGCGAAGCAACTCCGAATGCTAAAGAATTCATACTGAAATTCTATGGGCTTGAAGGATCTCCAGGCAATGTCTCTTGGAACCTGAACTATGGCTTGCCAGGGCTAAGCTCAAATCTTGTTTTTGTCAATCTCAATCAAAAATTCACAGACTTGGATGCTGTGCACTTGGACAAATCAAACAAACGTGGCATTATCATAGAACATAAACATAGATGGGGACTATCAGTCGATAATCAACTTTCAGTGGAATCCACTATTACCCAGTCGTTGACAGAGCTAGGGTGGTCTATCCTCAAGATTCACACACAGTCAAACAATCCAGCATTTGACTACATGGAACCCAAGATCATTGACATGGCAGAGCAAATAGTTCATAGAGCATGGGCTAACGAGGAGCTTATAGAGCATGAGCCTGGCATGAAGCTGATTGATTTCATTGAAAAATACTATTTGCCTATTTTGCCATCAGCATAAAAAGAGTAGTAGCTGTCTTTAGTAACAATGATGTGGTCAAGCAATGGAATCTTCATGATTTTCGAGGCTTGGCAGAGTTCATCGGTCATCAATTCGTCCTCTAGAGAAGGCTCTGATACTCCGCTTGGATGGTTGTGAGCAACTGCTATTGCCGTTGCATTGCACTTGATAGCTTCCCAAAACACCTCACGAGGGTGAACCATGACCGCACTGGCAGTTCCGATGGCTATCACGCTAGCTTTTATAAGTTTGTTTGAGCCAGCAAAGGAGCACACAATAAAATGCTCCTGCCTTTTGCAACGCCATTTCTTCAGCACAGGCAGGAGCATTTCTGGGGAAGTAATAGCTATCAGCAAACTTAACCTTCCATTACTTCCTGATACTTTAGCAGAATGCGAAACTCTATTTCTTCACGCAATTCCTTTTGCAAAGGATAGTAGATGCTATGGTAGTCCTCGCCCTGATAGGTTGGGTCTATAGGGTAAGAGACGAAATAGCCATTCACACCATCCACTACCCGCAGGCCTGTCAATTGCAGTTGCTCATTCAGCACCACCCTAGCCATTGCCAAAGTTTTTGAGCCTTTTGCTTTGACGAGGTAAACTTGTGCGTTGGTTACTTTCAGTGCATCAAGCGATGGCTTCTCTTTTTGCTTTTTCATTTTTGCTCCTTGGTTGGATTGTTTGTTATTGGCTAAAATAATCTGTGCTAGCTAAAGAGCAAGAAAAGAATGATGTCTGTGAATTTTTTTTGTGCTATTTGCCTGAAAAAATGTAGATTACTAATAAGGTTTTATGATGCAGGTGACGTGGCAATGACTCAGATTCATGCGGTGGCATCAAGGTTTGTGGAGCTTGTTGTGCCTGCTCGTGCCAATGTATGGTTTTACGAATCAGCTGCTCTACCAACTGAGCTAGAGAGGCGTGCGGGAGAAATATAGAAAAATGTAGCGAGGAGCGGATAAAAATCTAAATTTATAGGACAAAAAGTCTTTTTAACGATACAAAAATGCGACTTTTTTCGTGTAAAATTATATATTTACAAAATGAGAAAAATGGCCTCGGTTCTTTTGGTTTTTGCCTTGCTTTGCTCTTGTTCCGACGTTAAAATTAGCGAAAATTATATTGAAAGAATTGAATTTGGCATAAATCCCATAGAGGTAAATATAAAAAACAACCAATCTTTGGTTTACATATGGACAGAGCCCAATAAGTACGAATTATTAAAAAGCAGGAGGCCGGATTCTATTGTGGTTTCTTATGGAGCTTCGCTCTCCGGCAATAAAGATTTGAGTGCTTGGGCTGAACCGGGTTTTAAATACACTGTGACTGCGGAAAACGGCGATACTCGCGATTATGAAGTGCAAATAGATACTACTGTTCCTAGGATGTTTAGCTTTGATTACTGGAATTTATCGCAAGGAGCCAGCGTATATTATGTGCCGGCAAGTTCAAGATGGGAAAGCGGAAATGCAGGAATTGCCATGGCTTTGGCAATACTTGAAATAAGCAGCAAAAATCCTGAAAATTATCCTACAAGAAAAACCGAGGATAGTTATAGAGGAAATGCCGTGCTTATGGAAACTCTGAAAGGCGGCATGGTGTTTGGGCGAAATATACGCATAATATCAGGGAATTTCTTTTTGGGAAAATTTAATGCTGCCTATGCTGCGATAGATGAGTTGATGGCAACAGAATTAGGGTATATTTACCCAGCCAAGCCCCAAAGCATGAAAGGTTATTATAAATACAAGGAAGGCCCCGGGAACTTTATAGATAAAAATGGGCGTGAAGACAAAAAAATGAATGATTCTTGCAGTATGTATGCTTATTTTTATCAGAGCGATTCTCCATCAAGCGGAAAAGATACGGTTTTAACCGTTAAGAATATTGATGAGTCAAATTTGGTTGTAGCGAAAGCCAGCAACAATAGTTGTTCGGATACGGGCGATAAATTTAAGGAATTTGAGCTGAAATTTGAGTACAGAAGCGAGCCTGATTTTAAAAATCATCGTTATAAATTAGGCGCGACTTTTGCTTCCAGCAAATACGGCGATCTTTATTCCGGCAAAATTGGTTCGAGGTTGATTGTTGATGAAATTGAATTTGTGGATTATTAGGAGTTGCTTGGCGCTATTCTGCGCGCTATCCTTTGCAGAAGAAGAACTGGAAAGCGTTTGGGATTTTTCCGCGAAAATCGGCATTAATCTCGGTGGCACAATGCCCTTCCCGATGCCCGGCAGTATAGAAAAAATCGAAAGTTACAGTTTAAGTTATGTTCCGGCTATAGAGGCTGAGGCTCTTAGGTGGATAAATAAAAAAGTCGGAATTTCCGCCGGAATCCGTTCCGATAATAAGGGGATGAAAAGCACAGCAAAGGTAAAGGAGTATTCCATGAACTTTGAAGATTTTCAAGGACGGTTTAGGGGAACCGTAGATACTGAGGCGAGTTTTAATTATTTGGGTTTGCCAATTTTAGCCCACTATGCCCTGAAGGAAAATTTTTCAGTTCATGCCGGTGCTTACTATGCTTACCTGTTGAGCGGCGAGTTCAAGGGGGCAACTTTCGATGGAGTTTTGAACAGTGGTACCGATATAATGAATGTCAATCGCGAATCCTATGATTTTTCAAAAGAACTAAGACGCACCGATGCCGGGTTTATCATAGGTCTCAATTTCTTGCCGTATAATGAGCATCTTCTGCTCTCTTTTGATTTCAATTACGGTCTAATGTCCGTTTTCCCAAGCGATTTCAATGGTGTTTCCGATGAAATGCAAAACGTTTACGGAAAGTTTTCGGTGGGATATTTGTTTTAAGTTGCTTGCCAATTTTCTACATTGCCCTTGATGAAAGTGCAAACTCCGCAGCTTCCCAAAGGAACCAGAGATTTTTACCCTGCTGATATGAGGGTGCAAAACCATATTTTTTCTATTTGGCGCCGTGCTGCCTTGAAGTTCGGCTATGAGGAATACGAGGGGCCTGCTTTTGAGCATTTGGAGCTTTACACCGGAAAGAGCGGCGAAGAAATTGTTGCGCAGCTTTACAACTTTGTTGATAAGGGTGGCCGGGCTTTGGCTCTGCGTCCGGAAATGACGCCTACTCTCGCAAGGATGGTTATACAAAAAGGAAATGAACTGAAAAAACCTTTTAAGTGGTTCTCAATTCCCCGTTTGTTCCGCTATGAACGGGCGCAAAAAGGGCGGCTTCGCGAATTTTTCCAACTCAACTTGGATATAATAGGAACGGAGAGCATTAGCGCAGAAGCGGATTTAATCTCTGCAATAGCAAGTATGCTCTTTGATTTTGGGTTAAATGAGAACGATTTTTATATAGGCATCTCCAGCCGCCGCCTGCTCGCCGCATTTCCCAGCCACATTTACCCAATTTTAGACAAACGCTTAAAAATGCCTGCCGAAGACTTTGAAAAGGAATTGCTAAATGCAGGTTTAAGCGAAGAAGAAATAAAAAACCTAAACGATTTTATGAGTTGTTCGAGCATTGAAGAATTGAAAAAATTCGGCGATGTATCTGAATTGGAAACTTTATTTGAGCTTTTAAAAATTTCAGGTTTTGAAAATTGCGTAAAGCTGGATTTATCCATTGTGCGCGGCCTTGCCTACTACACCGGCATTGTGTTTGAAGTTTTCGACAAAAGCAGAAATATGAGGGCAATAGCGGGTGGCGGTCGCTATGATAATTTAACGGAAACCTTGGGCGGTCAAAAAATTCCATGCGTCGGTTTTGGGATGGGCGACGTTGTTTTGGCAAATTTGCTCGCAGAAAAAAATCTGCTCCTGCAAAACCGCTCCGATTTGCCTGTATTCATCGCTTCTTTTAGCGGAGATATGAAAATTTTATTTAGAACCGCAGCCGAGTTTCGCAAAAAGGGAATCTCTTGCTCGCATTCTCTAAATGCCGTTAAGTTTGGAAAGCAATTGGAACAGGCAAATGCTGCCGGCGCAAAATGCGTTGTGTTTGCAGATGGTGAAAAATCCAAGGACGGAGTTTGGGAATACAAAATACTCTCAAGCGGCGAGCAAGGAGTTGATTGCTTGGAAAACATATTGGAGAAATTATGAAAACAAAATCTTCTTATGAAGACCGCCAAAATCACATTCCGGTGCTCAAAACGCCTAAGATAGATAAATGGGAATTTATGTACCCTAATTCCGATACCGATTTGCGAATTGAGGTTCCGGAGTTCACATGTGTTTGCCCCAAAACGGGTTTGCCGGATTTTGCAACCCTTGTGATAGAGTACCGCCCTGTAAAATTTTGCCTTGAATTGAAAAGCTTCAAGGAATATTTGCTTTTTTACCGCAATCTCGGAATTTTTCACGAACACGTTGTGAATAAAGTTTTAAACGACAGCGTCAAAGCTGTTAGTCCAAAATGGATGAAGGTGACGGGAATTTTCAATTCAAGGGGCGGAATTCAAACTACCGTGGTGGCTAATTATGCGTAAAATAATATGTTGTTCTTTAGCTTTTCTTCTTTCTGCGGTTCCGCTTTTTGCACAGCAACCGGCGGATGCGCCTTTTTCCGAGGCACAGGCGATGTTGCAGGAATCTATGCAGGCAACTCCTGCAGATACGTCGGTGGTCGAAAATTCATATGACGATAATACAACTCCGCAACAGAGATTTGAAGAAAACCCAAAGCATAATGTACATGAATACAACTATAAACAACAGGTTATAGTTGGCGGAGTTGTAATGTTCTGCGTCGCTTTGGCTATGATTGCTAATAACAATTATAACCCAAAGCGAGGGAATTGAATTAAATCCTAAACCTGTTAATAGTTCCTTTCAAATTGCCTACGATTTTGCTCAAATCTCTGGCAGCTTCGCTAACCTGCGAGGCATTCTCTGCAAAGCCTTTTGCAACGGTGCTCACGCCAACAATATTCTGGCTTACATTGTTTACACCCTTGGCTGCTTCGCCGGCATTCCTCGACACATCGTTTGCGCCTCTTGCAACTTCGCCAATTGCGCTGGCAACCCTTTTGGAACCGGTATTCGCCTGAGCTACATTGCTTGCTATTTCGTTTGCGGCTTTTGTCTGTTGCTCTACATGGCCGGCTATTGCCTCTACACTGTGGTTTATTTTAACAATGATATCGCTTACATCGTTAATCACGTGAACAGCTTCGCCTGTGCCCTGCTGAATGCCTTCTATACGGCGGGCAATATCGTCTGCGCTTTGAGCGCTCTGGTTTGCAAGTTCCTTGATTTCACCTGCGACAACCGCAAAACCCTTGCCGGCCTCGCCTGCGCTGGCGGCTTCAATGGTTGCGTTAAGAGCGAGCAGGTTGGTTTTGTCCGCTATCTTTTTGATAACATCCGTCACCTGCCCTATTTCCTTTGCCGCTATGCCTAGCTTGTTCATAGCACTGGTTGCGTCCTTGGATTTTCCCGTAGCTGCTTCGGCAACTTGGCGTGCCTCACCGGCATTGGTGGATATCTGGCGGATGCTTGCGCTCATCTCTTCTATAGCGGATGCGACCGTATTCATGTTGGTGGACATTTCCTCTGCTGCGCCGGCCACTTCGTTTGCATTAACGCTGGCCTGTTCTGCGCCGCTTGCCA
Organism: Candidatus Fibrimonas termitidis; assembly: GCA_001462245.1. GTDB lineage: Bacteria > Fibrobacterota > Fibrobacteria > Fibrobacterales > Fibrobacteraceae > Fibrimonas > Fibrimonas termitidis. The sequence goes on along the minus strand of LIUG01000146.1, from coordinate 6,518 downwards.
TTGCGTTTATGTTTACCGCCAATTGCTCCGCCGTGCTTGCTACGTTATTGCTCTGGTTAACTGTTTCTTCTGCGCCTGTAGCGAGTTGCCCGCTAACCGTGGAAAGTTCCTCGCTTGCGCTGCCCAAGACATTGGAATCATTGGTGAGATTTTTCAAAACATTCCGCAGATGCTCAAGGAACCCATCAAGGGCCTTCCCCATAATTCCGAGTTCATCCTTCTGGTCTATCTCGGAATGAACCGTTATATTGCCCTTTTCGCCTTCTTTTGCTACATCAACCACTTTTTTAAGAGGGCCTGTAATGCTAAAAGTCATATAAATGCCTGCTATAACTGAAAATACAAAGAGAATTACCAAAAGAATTATAGCGATTTCCCTAGCCCTATTGACGAAGGCTAAATTGCTATCGCTAATCTTGTCGGAAGCCACCGCCTTTGTTTTGACGAAATTTTCGCTGGCCTCAGTATAATTCTTTACAATCGGCACCAATAGAGCCATAGTCCTCTTATGTGTTGCCCAAATCTGGTCCCTATCGTGTATATGTTTCTTAATGTATTCATTGTGCTTGACTGTCTCTGATCTGAAATCTTTCACGTTTTTAACAATATCATCCAGCATCTTGAGGTTAACGGGGTCCACAATACGCTCTCTCTGAAATGAGACGCTTATATTAATTGAATCGACTAAATCATCTATTAGTCTCTGGAACTTATCAACTTCGGCGGTATTGTCCGCAAATGACATATCCCTCATGTCAACACGCAGCAACTGTAGATATTTGACCGTTTTGCTTATTTCGCCCAATGGATCTATGGTTTTATATTTCATGTCCTTGTATCTCTCATTTACATCGCTCAAGGCGGAAGTTAAATAAAGGCCCACACATACTGCTACTATTGCGATAAGAATATAACTGGCGATCAGTTTGACGCCAATCTTGATGTTTTTCATAAAAAACCTCCTATGTCATTAATCGGCGGTTAATATAGAAATATTTTGCAACCTTGTCAAGGGGTAAAATAGGGGAAAAATCCTGCTAGCCACTCCCTAAGCTTTCTAAATTCCCCAAATGCCATTCCTGCTTATCCTGTTTTTTTGTTCGATTGCGTATTCGCAGGGGTTTGTTCAATTTGAACTGGAAGAAAGGGAACAGCCGGAAGATACAACGCAAAGCGAAAATACAGGGTGGTTGGTAGAAGGTGATGCAAACGATACTTTGGAATACAATGCCGTTGATTTGGAATACAATGTTTTATCCAAAACATTCAATCTTAACAACAAAGCCAAGCTAAAATACCGCTCGGCAACGCTAAGCGGCGATACCGTTATATATAGCCAGAGCCATAAAACCGTAGAGGTTTTGGGGAGTCCCGTTTTCAGGGAAACATCGCAGCCTCCACTTGCCGCTTACAGAATGAAATACAATTTGTCCTCGAAAGTCGGTGAAATAATTTACGGTACCAGCTACGTGGATAATCAGCAGTTCAACGGAATGATTATAAGAGCCGTAACAATACAGAGTTCCGATACATTAAAAGAACAGAGGTTTTTAATTGAAAGAGGGGATTTTTCCACCTGCGCAAACCCGGAGCATCAGCATTATTCCTTTTATGGCAGACGAATGGTGCTAAAACCAAAGGAGAGCGTAACGGCACGTCCTGTGGTTTTGAATATGGGCGAGGTTCCTGTTGCGATTTTGCCCTTGATGATTTCCCCAATGAAAAGCGGGCGGCGTTCCGGTCTTTTGGTTCCGAAATTCGGAGGAGACCAAGCGCAGGGCTTTTTTATGAATAATTTGGGTGCTTATTACACTCCTAACGACTACTGGGACGTGCAACTCTATGCAAATGTTCTGGAAGGCAGTGAAGCGGATTTTAGCAAAAGCAGCCTTAACGAGGAATTTCGCTATAACAAAAGGTATGTACTGGAAGGTTTTGTAAATGCCACAGGTTATTGGAACGAAGGAACGCTTTGGCGAGATTATGATATACGTTTCAAGCATTCGCAAAACATAACGCCTGACCGCAGCAAAACCTTGAATGGTGAAGGTTCATTTGTTTCAAGGCAAAACCTGAGGCAAGAAAACGGAATAGACGAAAAAACTGTTTTAGATCAACAGGCAAACGCCGAAATGACCTATTACCAAAAAATAGGGGATAACAAAAATATCACCATAAAGGGGAGGCAGGAATACAATTTGATAACCGGGCTTTTGAGGCGGCAAGCTCCCGATATTCAATTCAGGGCATCCGGCCCGATGTTTGAGTCGGATATGGACGGTGAAAGCATAGAACCGTATTTTTGGGAAAAAATAAATTATTCCTACTATAACCATTTTAACCACTATATACAAAGAGCAGCCGATACCGTGATTGGAGTGGACACAACAGCTTACTATACCGGGCTTTCGCATAATCTTATGATTAACTATACGGGAACATTGCTTAACGTTTTTAACATAACTCCATCGCTGAATCTTGCCGGAGACTGGACTGCCAGGGAATTTGCTTCGCCGAATGATTCCGCAGACAATCATAGCCGTTTTGCCTTTGACCCTTCTAAGGATGAGTGGGGGCAGCATTTTTTGAAAGGCAATGTTTCATTAGACGTAGCGACAAAATTATATGGAATTTGGCTTCCGGAATGGGGTAGGTTTGTCGGAGTTCGCCATACTCTTTCTCCGACTATCGGTGGTACTTATGCGCCTGAATTGGATACCAATTACACATTTTCGCCTCATCCGCTTTTAGGGCAGAGTGCTTATCAAATAGAGCAAAAAACCGTGAACTTCCGTTTAGGCAATGATTTTGACATGAAATATTTATTAGCGAACATTGATGCTGAAGATGAAGATTCCGATATGGACGATTTGAGCGCAAACCTTAGAATTTTGACCAGTTCTCATGCGACTTCTTACAATTTTGCGGCAGATTCGTTTCACTGGGCACCTATAACATCTTCTTTCGGATTTCAATTTTTAGAGAATTATCTTTTTACAATAAATACCACCCATAAGTTTTATCATCTTTTTGAAGATGACCAAAAAAAAGTTCGCGTTCCGCAACTGACAAACTGGAATTACGGGTTTAACCGCCGATTCGCCTTGAACGGTGATTTTAATGCAGGGCTTCCTTCAAAAAACGGCAAATATGAATACAAAAATTGGAGTGCCGCTGTTGATTACACTTTTTCTTTTAATAGCGAGAGGGTAAGCAAAAATACTTTCAAAGATGATTATAAGCATTACGCTATTTTATCCGCTTCTATTTACCCGAGCAGAAAATGGAATTTGCAGTATTCCTCGCAATATTCATTTGAAGAGGGGCAATTCACATCTCATTCCTTGCAATTTTACAGAGAACTCCACTGCTGGAAAATGGATTTCACCTGGCGACCGACCGGGGCCGCTCCGGGTTGGAGCTTTAGTATTTATGTTTTGGATTTGCCCGACGTCAAGTTAAGCGCAGCAAATACTAAGGATAGCTATTCCACATACTAGCAATATACTTCAGCCGTTCGATAATGTTCAAATGCTGTGTGCAGGCATTTTCGCAATTTCCGCATTGTGTGCAAGTCCCGGCTATTTCCGGCGATAAACTCCAATGCCATTTTAGCTGGTTGTAAATATCCTGGTCTGTTTCGCCTAAAATTTTTCTGTTATATGCATCCATGAATTTTGGAATAGGTATTTCTTGAGGGCAAGCATCGCAATAAGAGCAGCCCGTGCAAACTCCTTCAAAGGACTTTGAAGCATTCGCTTTTGCCGCCGCCAGTTCCTCATCGGTTCTCGGGTTATATGTTTCCATTGCGCTTAACGCCAAATCAATTTCCTCTTTATTTGCAAAACCTACCAGAGCCACGGACAAAGGCTTATGGTCCCACAAAAAATGCAATGCCGCTTTGATCGCATTTTCCTTGTTGCATTCCTCGCCTTTTTTCAGCAAAAATCTGCAAAGTTCCGGGTTATTGGGAATCAAGCCGCCGCCGAGAGGGTTCATTATCACCGCACCGAGTTTTTTTTGCTGCGCAACATCAAAAGCCATTTCACGAGTTTTGAAATTATACGCAGAATATCCGAACAGTACACCTTCAAACACAGGCTCAATTAACAGTTCGGCTATATTGTTTTGAACCATATGGGTAGAAACGCATATGTGGTTTATCAATTTTTCTTCTTTCAATTTTTGAAAAGTTTTTATCACTCCGTTATTTTTGCGTTCTTTCCAACTCTGCGGGCTCATTACGCACCATATATGGTAAAAATCTATGGTTGGCACATCCAATCTTTTAAGCGATGCCTCTATTTCTCTGCGTATTTCCGATTCTTCGGACTGGAAGGTTTTTGTGGAAACATAGTAAGGAAGCCCTTGCCTGCGCAGTTCCGCCAAGCCTTTGCCGTAAACCGTCTCGCTTCTTGTTTCAAAATATCCGGGTGCGGTATCAAAATAATTCACACCGTTCTGCGCCGCATGAACCATCATTTGAGTGCACTTGTCGTGGTTATCTATATCCGCAAAGCGCATTCCTCCAAAACCGAGCAAGGATACCTTTTTGCATGTTTTACCGTAATCCCTGTATTGCATTTTTACTCTCCAAAATCCCCAAATTTTCCTTTAACCTTTCCTTTTCAATTTTCACCCTTGGCGGAATGCTGAGCAAATTTTCACCGGGAAAAGGCGTTGTGCCTGCAACTTCCAAACAATAATCCATGCCTTCATCAAAATTTTTAGCTGCGGTTTTGAGCCATGCTGCTTGATCCTTATCCCCGTCCCATTTTTCAATCTGCAAAGCGAACCAGTCTCCGTACATCTCAACTTCTTTTGCAAACATATGAGGGCGCTCAGGCGGGGTTAAATCCGTTGTGCGGCCGTATATGTGGTCTATCATCTCTTGCATGGAATAGCTTCGGTTAAACCAAGCAATATTTGGACCTGGGCAAATTGACTGCGGAGCATTTTCCGTATTTTCCCTGCCCCAGAAAATAAGACCGCTGTTCCCCAAGTGATCGCAAATGCATTGCTTTGCATAAACGCTTTTTCGCATTATCTCTTTTTGCTCCTCGCTTGCGGAACTCTCTTCAATTTGCTTTAATTTGCGTTCCTGATAAAAGCGGCTCGCTTTGCAAACAGGGGCCTCGCTGAATTCCGTGTTGTTCTGCAAAAACCCTTTTCTGCACGAGCTTCCCGGTTTGCCGCTCTCTATCTGTTTTTGATGCCATATTTCCGAGCCGGAACCTTTCAAATTGTTGAAATATATATCCAGCGGAGAAGCATCGCTCATGTAAAGGTCTCTGAGTGTGGCCTTAGCGAGTTGTTCCCTAGTTTCCTCATCAACAGGAGAAACTTCCGGCACAAGCAAAAACGGGCTTCCCCAGCCGGTGCCGTCTATGCCGTAATATTCCCGTATTCTCAAGTCTTCGGCATGGTTGCCAATGCCGCCTTGCACGGTGATTTTCGGAGGAGGAGCTTCTTTTGCAGCATCCGTGTTCCAGCCTTTTGATTTGTAGAAGTTCACGATTGTTTCTCTGAACTGGTGCAGAAGCACACGTTGCGAGCGAATTTCCTTTAATATGGTTGGGAGCAAAAGCCCTTGGCTTGGAAAGGCATGGCCTCCGCAATTAAGCCCGGATTCAATTCTGTACTCACTGACTTCCAAACCTTTGCGTGCAAGGAATTTTCCCTGAATTAAGGCAGAGCGAAAATCCGAAGCTTTGACTATTATTCTTTTGCCTATTTCCCCGGTGGCGTTTCTGTAAAATTCCTTGAATTGCGCCATATAGTTGTAGAGACTTTGGTTTATGCCTGCGCTAAAAACCACAGCGGAATTTTTCAATGTGGATTTTGCGTAGCCCATTAAGGCAGATTTTGCATCCGTAAGTTCTTCGTTGGGAGGCAAGCGGTCAAGCTTTACCATTATGTTGACATCTATGGAGCCTTCAACCATGCCCATAGTCAGAGCGGTTTCTATTTCTTTCCTCTCTTCTTCCGGAGCGTTTTTCATGCCCATGAGCTTCAAGTACAGGCTTCTTAAAGGGTGTCCGGTTGGGAGCATTTCAAAGTACTTGGCTTTTTCGTTCTTTAAAAAGAAAGGCTGCTTTTTTATCGTTTCAAAGCGATGTTTTACAACTTCGGCCAAGGTGTTCAAATATGCGGTGATCCTATTTGCCCTGCCATCGGCTTTCCTATGCGATATAGGCTCATATTGCAGCTTATATTCCTCCGCATAAATTTTCCGAAATCTTTCCAGAAGCAAATCATCCACTAAGGATACCACAGATGATATTCCAAAAGGAGCAACCCGAGCAGGCGTATCCACCGTATAGGAAGTCCCCATCACAGGAATATGAAATGAATGAAGATCCGTAAACATAAGTAATAGAATATAGTAAACAACCGATTAGTTTACTATATCATTCTTGACGTTTTCCACTACCCTTGCCCACCCCTGTGGGGCCAGCCTTCGGCTGTCAAAAATACACTGCCTGTCAAAAATACCCTGTCGTTTTTTTTGGAAAATT
>LIUG01000145.1 GCA_001462245.1 Candidatus Fibrimonas termitidis | reverse complement strand
AGGAAGTTTGCGGAGCATTGGAGCTAATTTAGAAAATTATTCCCCGCCCAAGCGGGGAATTTGTCTTAGCAAACTTGGAAAGTGAAATCGGGTGTCCCAATGCGGAAAACAGGAGTCCCTTATTTTCAGTTTTGATGGCTTTGGGCGGATATTTGGTGTGTTCTCCTTTGCCTTTCTCTAAGGTCAAAAATTTTGACCTTAGAGATTTTAATTCATCAAAATCTACCGTAAGAACATACCCATAAGGAAATTTATCGGGATTATTTTTAACCGCCTGATTGATTTCCTTGGTTCCCACGCCATACAGCATGGCCACGTCACTGTCCAAAAGGACCCGTTCGTTGCGAATTGTGATAATCAAATTTTCCACTTGATTACTTTGAATTATGTCACTCATAGAAACTCCTGTTTTGTTTACTATACACTTAGACGCATTTCAGAGGAAAAAAAATACGGGAAAGTGAATTTGGCAAACAACTGTTGACGGATTTTTGCATTTTGTTGAATAAACATCTGTTCATCGCACCATTTTGTAGAGACGGATAACATTTGTCTGAACCCCGATGCCCCCGATTTTTAGGATTTAGGGGATTTCAGCATTTCATGTTAAATCTTTTTCCCTAGGTTTTGTTTTATCCCGCCAAGCCTTTGGGGAAAGTTAAGGTTGCCACCATGGCACAAAATTTTTGTATTTGCGCTAGTCTTGAACGCAACGCACAGATAACAAATAGCCCTTATTGTTGTTGCCCCAGCTTGCGACCTCGTGGTCGTAGTACATGCTCCGGTAGTAGGCGCTGTTGCTATAGTGCTCAGTTGAACTCCACCAATAGCCGTAGATATCGACATAGTAGAAACAGCCATCAAACTTGCCGAAGCCACCCGGCATAGCTGAAAAGCCGTAATCGTCCTCGCCGTTTCCGTTGTTATACCAGCCACTTGTTGCTTTCAACATTCTTCCTTCTGTGTTTGCACCGCCGATATAAGCCGTCATCACTTCCCACTCATCTTTGCTTGGCAAATGCCAGCCGGACGGACAAGCTTTTTTAGCAATTTCCCAAGGATACAATCTACCATATTTTTCGCCGTTAGCTGGGTCATCTTCATAGCACATGCAGCACCTGCTGAATCCTGCTATTTCAAAGTTCAAATTCTCCGCCATCCAAGTTTGATTGCCTATTTTGATGGTTTTGTATCTCTTGCCATCTCGCAAATCTGTGAATACACCATTTCTAATAGAAGATTTTCCTGATATTTCTTTAATAGCTTTTCTGGCATAGGCATTAGAGGGGTCTATTCGCAAGGCAGATTCGTAATCCACAATGGCACTGTCGTAGTCGCCTTTTTTAAAATAAACATAACCTCTATTGTAATATGCCAGTGTGTCATTTGGATCCAGCCTTATAGCTTCGTTATAGTCGGATATGGCACTGTCGTAGTCGCCTTTTTTAAAATAAACATAACCTCTATTGCCATATGCTACCGCATTATTTGGATTCAGTTTTATAGTTTCGTCATAGTCGGATATGGCTCTGTTGTAGTCACCTTTTTCATAATACACATAACCTCTATTGCCATATGCTACCGCATTATTTGGATTTAGCCTTATAGCTTCGTCATGGTCGGATATGGCTCCATAATATGCTAAGCCCCTATTGATATATGCTATCGCTAAATTCGGATTCAGCCTTATCGCTTCGTTATAGTCGGGTATGGCTTTGTCGTAGTCGCCTTTTTTATAATATGTATCACCTCTATTGAAATATGCCTGTGCATCATTTGGATTCAGCCTTATAGCTTCGCCATAGTCGGATATGGCTCCATAATACGCCAAGCCCCTATTGAACTGTGCTACTACTAAATTCGGCTCCAGTCTTATTGCTTCGGTAAAATCAGATATGGCACTGTCGTAGTCACCTTTTTCATAATATGTATCACCTCTATTGAAATATGCCTGTGCATCATTTGGATTCAGCTTTATAGCTTCGTCATAGTCGGATATGTCGTAGTCGCCTTTTTTATAATACATAATACGCCAAGCTCCTATGGTTATTTCCCGCTTCAATTCCGCCCGCCAAACCTTTGGGGACACAAGGCTTGGCATAATGTTTCATCAGATTCAGAAACCGAGCTCCCGCAATTTTTCCTTTATGTTAGATAAAGGAGTTGCTATAGCATTAACATATTGCGTATTATCTCTACTATCTCCTATTCGCATTTGTATGCCGAAAAGCTCACTTTGTATTGCATTTGCTCTAAACTCGTCTTTATCTTTATCATAATAAAGATAGGGTAAGCCGGAAGAGCCAAATTTAAGATATCCTTTAGTGAGGTATCTAAAGCCATCTCTAACTACATCAATACTCTCATATTTAGAAAAATGATCAACATAACCCTCTATACTAACTTTATGTATCATATGCCCCATTTCGTTCCAAGGAGCAGATTGTAAGCCATAATAATTGTCATTGCCTATATCATATATCTTCGTATCAATTTTTATGCTTGGTATATGAGGTATTAAATCCTTAAAATTATCAGCAATTTTGTAGATAGCGATGTCATAATCAGTGATAATTTCTACAAGTTCAACATCAACAAGAAACAAAAATCTTTTAAAACTACGTTCATACATTTTATGATCATCTGCAAAGTATGAATTTAAGTGTGGATTGCCGAAAAGAGCATCTTTCTTTTGGTGTATAAGCAAATAGGGTTTAGAGATATTTCTTTTATATAAATTTATAAGTTGTTCATCGCCCTTATCGCCTCTAATTAAATTATGACACACTGACAGAAAATAGCCTTTTCCTATATGAAAAGCAAATATATCGCTTCCCCAAGCACGCTGCTGCGTTCCAAGGCCTTTAACCGCCTTTATTCTAAACAAAGGCGATGAATTTTCTCCTATTATCTTTTCAAATGAATTACTCATTACTTCGGAGCTTTTAACTCCGGTTGCTTCCTTTTTGGTTTCTTCTTTACAAGCAAACAAAAATAAGGAAGTAACTGCGACTGCTGTTGCTATACCACGAATGCAATATTCTCTTATCATCTTCTCTTCTCCTTCTCCCCGGTTTTTGTTTTATCCCGCCAAACCTTTGGGGACGCAAGGTTTGACAGGTTTCGTGCCACTGTGGCACAAATTCTTTGTATTCGCCACTTGCCTTCGGCTAGCGGCGGTGCTTCGTGCTAGTCCTGCAAACAACGAACTGAAAACAAGTGGCCCTTATCGATGACGAGCCAGATCGCATACTCGCTGCGATAGAACATGTTCCGGTCGTAGGCGTTGTAGCTATCGTCCTCGCTGGCACTCCACCAGTTGCCGAAGTTGCCGGCACCGCTGAACTTGCCATCCGAGTAGCCACTGCCGCCCGGCAGAGCCGAAAACCCAAACTCGTCCGTGCCATTGCCGTTGTTCTCCCAGCCACTCTTGGATTTCAATTTTTTACCCACTTTTTCACCGCCAACTGCCTTATCCAGCACTTCATACTCGCTTATGCTTGGCAAATACCAACCTGCAGGACAAGCATTCATAGCCATTTCCCAATTATACAATCTACCATACTTTACGCAGTTGGCAGAGTTGTCATCGTAACATACACTGCCGCTCGCATTGTAATTTAAATTCTCCGCCATCCACGTTTGATTACCTATTTTGACGGTTTTGTATTTTTTGCCATCTCGTGAATCCGTGAATACACCATTGCTAACAGAAGATTTTACTAAGATTTCTTCAAGAGTATTTCTGGCATTGGTATAATTTGGGTCTATTCGCAAGGCTGATTTTATATCTGCAATGGCTCTGTCGTAGTCTCCTTTTTTAGCATACACAAGACCCCTATTGTAATATGCCAGTGCATCATTCGGATCCAGCTTTATTGCTTGGTTATAGTCGGACATTGCTCTGTCGTTGTCGCCTTTATTAAAATATGAGACGCCCCTATTGCAATATGCTTGTTCATACCTCGGATTCAGCCTTATAGCTTCAGTATAGTCGAGTATAGCTTTATCGTAGTCGCCTTTATTAAGATGCACAATACCTCTACTATAATATGCATATACATACCTCGGATTCAGCCTTATAGCTTCACTAATGTCGGATATGGCTCTGTCGTATTCTCCTTTATAATCATACGCAACGCCCCTCCAGTAATATGCTTCCGCATTATTCGGATCTAACCTTATAGCTTCAGTATATTCGGATATAGCTCTGTCGTAGTCTCTTTTATCAGCATACGCAGTGCCCCTCTTGTAATATGCCTCTGCATCATTCTTCG
>LIUG01000144.1 GCA_001462245.1 Candidatus Fibrimonas termitidis | reverse complement strand
CTTACATAAACAACAACCGTTAGGTTGTTGATAATTCGTGTAATTCGTTGATAAAAATTCTTAAAGTTAACGCCTATGGTGAGTGACATCACCGCACCACCAACCTCCCCGCCGCGCAGAACGGCTATGTTGAGAAGCAAGAGAAGGCTTTGACGGGGCCAAAGGCTTTGCTACCCCCTACTTACCCCTTTTGCCGGATGTGTTAATCTTAATGAGGTGCTCAAGATTATACGCGTAAATGTTTATGGTACGGTTTCCGCCGTTAACCGCCCAATAAACGCTTTTGGTTGTCCTGTTAAAGCGCAGGGGATCGTTGATGCTTAGGCGGACGCTGCCAAGCTGTTCTATGGGCGTTAAAAGTTTTCCGTTTTCGTCAATGACTGCCGCGTATGTCGCCTCGTACCGGTTTTTTCCCATGCGCTCCCACATGAGCAGATAACGCCCGGCATCCAGTTCCGTTATTTTGGGGCTTGCGGCGTTGTCTGTATCTTTATTGTTATAATTGGTAATCCATACGGGCTGGCTGCAGGCCGTTAAGTTATTGTCAAAAGTCAGGATAAACAGATTCCGCGAATCGTTGTGGAGGTCCGAAACGACTGTATTTTTTTCGTAGGTTCCGGCAAAAATATAGCCTCTTGACGTTTTTGCAAGCCCCCCTAACTGCGCAAAGGTGTTTTGATACGAGTTCCCTTGCTTGAAAGCAAATGACGTGATGTTTTTTATTTTCTGGCCATTTTGCACTTTGCTAAAGTAAAAACCGCGTGGGCCAACATCTCCCTGATCTACAAACATAAAACCATTATCAATTGGCAAAATATATTGATTAAAGGAATGTCCCGCAGACGGCATAGTAACACCGGAAATTCTTTGAAGGTTATTCTTATTCACAATAAATCCATAAGAAGCTTGATGATTTAGTCCATCATGTGCCTTAAACATCTGGCGGGAAAAATAAACCGCTATCCAATCTCCGGAAATTTCCAGTCTACAACTGCCTGTTGAAAAAGGCTTTTTTACTCCCGAATAGCCGCGCGCCCACTTTTCATTTGATGTTTGGGCAGGCAAATAAAATGCCGCTTCTCGTTTACCGCTTGAATTATATTTTACAAGAGCCATGTTATTCTGATTAAAAGCCCCTTCTTCTACGTCTTCAGCGCAAAAAATATAGTAATTACCCTTATCATCCTTGGTAAAAGCGCCGAATTTATTGTACTCATTTTGGAACCGCATGGTTTTTGTATATTTNAAATCTTTTGTATATTCGTAAATATATGTTTCCCGCGCGCCGGTATTAACACTGCATATACTAACCGAACCATCGTTGTTTACAAATGTCATGATAATAGGAGTAAGGTCGCCCCAATTCTGGAAATGTTTATTCAAATAGGCTGTCCCGGTATCAATTGAATTGACGACATTGTATTCGGTATCTATTGTTACCAGATTCGGATTTTCCGGCGCGGTTTTCTGCGCCCTGGAACTACCGCGTTTTGTCTGCTGTTGCTGCGCCTGCCGGGCATCCGCTAAATTGCTCTTTGCGGTGGCATAATCCGGCTTTAGTTTTAAGGCGGCTTCAAAGTCCGCAATGGCGTGGTTGTAGTCTTTCTTTTCTTTGTACACATAGCCCCGGTTATTGTACGCCATCGCATCATTGGGAGTAAGCCTGATTACCTGGGTAAAATCGGCTATTGCGCGGTCGTAGTCGCGCTTGTAAAGATACGAAGTGGCCCGGTAATCATATACCGATACATTATTGGGGTCAAGTTTGATTGCTGCGGTTAAGTCGGTGATTGCACGGTTGTAGTCTTTCTTGTTATAGTACGCATAGCCACGGTTCCAATATCCCACCGCATCATTGGGGTCTAGCTTGATTGCCTGGGTATAGTCAGCTATTGCGCGGTCGTAGTCTTTCTTGTAAGAGTATGAGTTGCCCCGGAAAGTATACGCCTGCGCATTATTGGGATCAAGCCGGATTGCTTCGGTGAACTCCTGTATTGCGGCGTCATAGTTGCTTTGATTATAGAACCGTATGCCGTTATCAAAACGGGTTTGCGCGGACTGTGCGTACAGGGAAGCTACCACGAAAAGCGATACTGCGGCAAGTAAGAGAGAAGTTTTTTTCACTTTTCCTCCTTTTATTGCTTGTCCGGGCGCTACTTGCTCGCTACCCAGACAATACCGCCGCTAATTACCGCTGTTACCGGTATCGCTATTAACGTAAAAGTCCTGTGCATGAGCCTCCGCGGAGCAGAGCTCCACAGTGTCCTCGGCGCTGAGTTTTTTCTGAACGGAGGCTCGTTCGTAAGGAAAATTTATTATACCGTCTGGTTAATATCTCCCTACGGTCGGTATTAAACCAGACTTTCGAATAGACAGCCTGCAAGAAAGGCGAGAAGCAGAAAAAGCAAAGGACGAAGGCGAGTTTTACGGTTGTTGGAAATTTCATGCAAGGTTAATCCTCCGTTTCTGAATAATTAAGATGATTCGCATGGCTAACACCGTGAGCCAACCTTAGTATAATAAATTGTCCATCAGGTTACTACCATTTATACAATCCTGATAGAATGTAAAACATTGTTGTTGAATCGCAAGAATTGCTGCGGTATCATAGCTGTTTTTTGTTTTTGAAGCATTGCGCCTTTGTTCAACGACATCGTTTGCCATCCTAGCTTTTTCTAAATATGCATCTCCCCTTTTTTTTAACGCTTCGATAACTTCACAAAAATCAACTTTTGGATATTTAATCAGGTTTCCATACTTACTTATAACCTCGTTGTAAGCATTAATTGCTTTATCATATTGACGTTTGTTAAAAAATTGATCACCGTCTTGAATTGTCATCTCTCCTCCTCTTAAAATCCTTTCCGCCTGTTACTTAAGGTGCGGACACAAACTCTTAATTTCATTGAACCAAGATTTAACAATCGACAGATAATAAGATTGGTCCCAGTTAATTTCAGTATGATTTGTAATTAAGAATCTATATTGCGTCTTGTTAAACATTTTAATGTCAATAAAACACTTCTCAAGCCAAGAATTTTTTATAGATTCTATTTCGCCAAAGGGAATAACAACCGTCATCTCTCTTATCCAATCTGGAAAATCCTTCAAGATATCATCCCTTTCAGAGGGGGTAAGACCAGCATTTAGTTCATCATTTAGAGTTATTCTCTCCCATTCCAATCTGTTTCTATATAAAAATAATCTCCCAACCCCCTCAGCTTTATTATTACTTGAAGTAATATATAAGTCAGCTCTTCCATCTTTCAAAATCCCGCTGCCAACGCCTTGCCGTTGTGTCTGCACCGGCGCGCTTTGCTGTTGCGGAACCGCGCCCACCTTCGCGCCGCAGTTGGCGCAAAACATCTCGCCCTCTTCAAGCGGCGTTCCGCATTGCGTACACGCCGCTGGCGCAGACATTTCATGGGTTTCCGCTTGACCGACTGCAACGGGCGTGCCGCATTTACCGCAAAACTTTGCCCCATCGTTAAGTTTGTTTCCGCATTGCTCACAAAAAATCATGTCATTCCTCCTTGGTATTGCGTCTACCTTCGCGCACCGCAGTTGGCGCAAAAAATTTCCCCTGCCTCAAGCGGCGCGCCACACCGGGCGCATGCCGCAGACATTCCGCTTTGCTTGTTCGCATTCTTGAGTACTGTGTTAAGAAGCCCTGCAAACATCTCGTTGTCAGGATTAATCTGTAAACAATGTTCTAAATCGGCACGGGCTTTTGCCATGTCGCCTTCCCTGAAATACGCAGCGCCGCGAAAGCCGTATGCTTCAGCCAGGGCGGGGTTTAACTGTATGGCTTTTGTATAGTCGGCAATAGCAGCGGTATTAGAATCGTTTGGGTATGTATTGCCCCTCTCTAAATAATAGGAGCTTTCATTCGGATTTAGCTGTATCGCATGGGTAAAATCCGCAATAGCGTTGTCTTTTTGATCTAACCCACGGTATATAGAACCGCGAAGATAGTATGCAGCGACAACTGTAGGGTCAATCTGCAAGACTGAGGTATAATCGGCAATAGCGCGATCATACTCTCCTTTGCTAAGATAAGTATTGCCGCGCTCGAAGTATGCAGCGATAACCGTAGGGTCAATCTGCAAGACCGAGGTATAATCGGCAATAGCTCTGTCGCATTCTCCTTTGCTGCGATAAGCATTGCCGCGCTCGAAGTGCGACAACCAGAATTTGTCCGGGTTGAGCCGTATGGATTCGGTAAAATGCGCTATTGCTTCATCAATCCGCCCCTCTTTTATGCAATTTCCCCCTGCAGTAAAGGCTTTTACATATTCAGCATCCTGCCAAGAGGAAGAAGCGGCGTTTGCCGGCGGTGTTTCCGTCTGCCCGGCGGCAACGGG
>LIUG01000143.1 GCA_001462245.1 Candidatus Fibrimonas termitidis | reverse complement strand
GTGAGTTCGCATATAAAGGTCATCACCCCACTCGTAGCCGTCCAGATGCGTGACCACGGAGGCGGTGTTGGGGCGAAGCTCGCTGAATTTCGCAAGAGGGTCGATTTTTTGATACATATTGCCTTCTTTGGAATGCAATTCAAAGCGGTAGAGTTCGCCCTCCCCTATTTCCGGAATGAATATTTCCCAAATGCCGCTGTTTCCGCGAATGCGCATTTGGTGCCTGCGGCCGTCCCAAGAATTGAAGTTGCCTATAACCGAAGCTGAACGTGCATTTGGCGCCCACACGGAAAACAAAACGCCCTTAACCCCCTCTATCTCCACAAGATTTGCGCCCAGCTTGCGATAAAGTTCGTAATGAACGCCGGATTGCATTAAATGCAAATCAAAATCGGTTAAAACCGGCGGGAATGCGTAAGGGTCTATAATGGAATATTTTGAACCGTCTTCCAGTTCTATGCTCAATCTGTATAAAAAGTGCTGGTATTTTTCCTCTATCTGCGCTTCAAAAAAACCGGAATCGCCTAATTTCACAAAATCGAATTTGCGGGATTTGTCCAACGCCTCGCCGGAAATGGCTTTTGCGCCGGGCAGATAAACCCTGACGCTCATTTTGCTTCCCTTGCTCATGGGATGCAAACCCAGTATTGAAAAGGGGTCTGCGCACATAAAATCGTTCAAGACCTGCATATTCACAGGCTTAACCGTTGTCCATTTCAGCCATTTTTGAGCACCCATCCAAACCTCCAATTCAGTCAATGTAATCTAGAAAAAAATATACCGATTTCTAGCGATTATTCGTGGCATACAACACAAATTCCAAAGCGGATTGCATTTTGTCCGAACCTTGGGGTCTGGAAACGAATTGCTGAACGCCTATTGATATATCGGATTTTTGCAGAGCGTCTGCAAAATCCAAAAGAGAGGTATAATCCGCTTCCGTGGTTGTTTTTAAAACAACTCTGCGGTAAATTCCAAAATTTTCTTCTACGGGGTTTTCCAAACCTGCCAAACGCACCCGATTAAACGCAGCCAAACTGCGCAAAGTCAAAATTTCCGAATTTATTTTTGAAGCCTGCGTCAACCCCGATTTCCGCTCCGCAGGCAAGTGAATGCTGCCCTGTAGGCTGAACTCCACATTGCCGTTTCTGTAGCTTGCGGAATCTATAACGGCCAAAGCCACGCCTTTTGATTTCAGGTTATTCGTGTAAGATGCGCGGGTTTTGGCATCCACGGCTACAACGCGGGCAAAATAAAAATTAGGAGCCCTATATACAAGGTCTAGATAACCTATGCCATCGGGTGTTGCTTCATAAAATGTGTTCAACATTAGGTAAAATGCCTGTTTGGGACATGGACGCTCTTCAAAAGGCAGTCGCTGCCCTTCACCGCCTTTGCCGCCGCCATTTACCGACCATTCACCCTTACCCTCAATGCGAGTTTCCGGGCGCAAGGTTTTTACAACCTCTTCAACAGAGGCGTTTACCGGAACTACAGGCTCCTCCACGCTAAAACCCTTTGCTATCAACTGCGGCACGGCTACTTGGGCTTCACGCGATGCTTGCGGCATAACAATAGCTTCCTCATCTTGCGGTGTTCTGAAAAAATTATAATAAACCGCGGCTGCGATTAAAAGGAAGAACAGAAAATAGACGAACTTGTTTTTGCTCTTTTTTTTGGATTGTTTGATTTTTCCCCTCAGTGGAGCCATAAACGTGGCTTTTTTGGGGCGATACGGCATTAAATTGGACTTTATCATTTTCTCTACGTGCAGTTCAAAGTTGCCCCTACGGCACCCAAACACTGTGATAATTTTGAAAAATCCCTGCCCTTTTCAAAAGAAAATTTATGAAGCGAATTCCAAACCTGTACGTCTATGGAATCTCTAAGTTTTTTAGCCGCTTTTGTGAGTTCTTCCGTAAAATCGGCATTTGCAGAAAGCTCGCCGCAAAATTTGACATTTCTTTTTGCAGTATGGAATCTCTTGCAGTCATCTTCTAAATATTCAAGAATAACGTCTAAGGAGAGGAAATCTTTTGGCAAAAGTTTTATGGCAAGCAGGCCTGTTTCGTTTCCCCAAAAGACGGTTGCAAATTTTTCATCCGCCTTTAATACGCATTTCGGCTGGCTGTCCAGCCCTTCGGAGACCTCCAAAAGGTTGAGCAGAGCGCAGACATCAGCAATCAAGCAATCCGGCCTAAAACCGCTCCTTTCTAATTCTAAAGAGCAAAAGGAATCCACGAGTTTTTTATGCACTGCTGTAACTATGGCTCGTTCTGGCTTTTTTGCATTCGGATAAAAAGCGACATCCATGCGGTAATCGTCTATCGCGGAATTAATCGCAGAAGCAAATTCCCATTCCACGTAATCGTGTGCTTGTTCCGCTTCTTTTGGAATATTAACCAGCCGCATTATACCGTTATGCGCCGGGAAAGCCACCGCCATCGAATCTATTTTCGGGAGCAAATTGCTACGCACCCAGGAACCCATTACAGAAGCGTAAATAGACGTATCGCTCAGCGAATCGCCGGATGTTGGGATCGCATCTATTTTGATTATATTCCTGCGTTCCGGCTCAACTATAGCGATTTTCAACCTATCCTGGTTTATCTCTACGCCTAAACAAGTTTTTTGCACTGCCATTTTCTAGAATCAATATAGAAATATAAAAACGCTCAACACAGCAAACTGCTTATAGCCAATTCGAATGAGGGTAAATCTCTGTAACGACCGGTCTTTTTTCCATAAGAGATGTCGTCCAAGGATAAAATGGCTTTTTGCAAGCTGCCGGGTTTCCAGCAGGAGCTTTGCTCCGGCAGATGGCTTTTTTTGTAAATGAAAACTCTGTTGGGCGGTAAAATTTTAGCAGGTATTTCAAATTCCGGGATTTTTTTCGCCTTCATGGCTTGTATATGCAAAAGGGTGAGGCAGTGGCTCCTGAGCGCGCTGACTATGGACATAAAAGCATCATCTCCTTCTTCCGCCAAAATTCTGCGGAATCCGGGCAAAAAAGCGTTTAAATTCCTGAATCCAAAGGATTCTTGCAATTCATAAGCGGGAACCTCCCTGTTTTGCTGTATGAACAGCAGACAGTGCTGCATGTTTATTTCCCGTATGTTTTTGTCGTATATGAGTATTTTTTTTATCTCGCTGTGTATGCGTTTGGTGTCGCCGCCTATGGCATCTGCAATATATTCGGCGGCGGCATAGTGTATATCAATTCCAAAATACTGCCGAACATGGTTAAATATCCATTTTTGGATTGTATCGCTATACTTAGGGGGGTCATAGGATTCGACAACTTTTAATTTTTCAAAGAGTTTCCACAAGGCACTTCTTTTATCCAGTTCAGAAAAATCAAAGGCTAAATTCTCTTGAAACACTCCATTAGCCTTAACCGAACCGTTTATAAAATCAGCAATTTTTCGCTGCTCTTCCGCAAGCATAAATTCGCAATGCCTAACCAGAACGCTCGCAGCCGGGTCAAAAAAAGAAGGTGCCAGAGCCTGCGCCATGCTTACTGCCAGAGAATTTTCGTCTTTTGGGTAATCGGAAGCGAAAAACACCTTGCGCTGCGAACCTCCTGTCAAAGATTCTTTCCAGAACCGGGCGATTCTTTCATCCTTTGCAAATTCATCCAAACCTACCAGCGCGAGGAGCATGGGGAAAAAGTAGAAAAGCTCTTTTGAAATTTTTCTATTTTCCCTTCCATGAAAACGTTACACCCTATCTTGCTCCCTAAGCTCGGGATTTTTTTGAGCTTATCCGTATTCGTATTTGCAACCGCTTTTATCGCAGGTTGCGGCAAATCCGTAAAACGCGTGGCTTCCGATTCCACCATAGACCTTTCCGGCAACTGGAACGATACCGATTCCCGTCTGGTGGCAGAAGAAATGCTCAACGATTGCCTTGCGCGACCTTGGTACCAAAACGCCGTAAAAGCCAAAAACGGTGAAAATCCTGTTATCGTAATCGGGAGAATCCGCAACCTGAGTTCCGAACATATCAACACCCAAACATTTATAAAAGACATCCAGCGCGTTTTAACCAATTCCGGTAAAGTGGAATTTGTGGCCAACTCCGAAGAACGTGAGGAACTCCGCAGTGAAGTTGATGACCAAAAAGGCAACGCCACAGACGAAACCTCCAAGGAACGCGGGCAAGAAACCGGCGCAGACATAATGCTCACCGGCTCAATCAATTCCATAGTGGACCAAAGCGGCGGCGAACAGGTCAAATTCTACCAGGTGGACCTTGAGCTTACAGACCTCCAAAGCCACAAGAAACTTTGGATAGGCAATAAGAAAATCAAAAAATTAGTTGAGAAAAGCGCTTTGAAACTTTAATGTTTAGTTGAGAGTTGAGAATTGAGAATTGAAAGTTATAAACTAGAGCAAAAATTCAAGAATGTAAAACAGCATTCTAAATTTTCAATTTCCAACTCTCAACTCCTTCTCTTCCTTCTCCTAATAACTCTTCTCCTATCCTCCTGTGCTAGCCCTGCTAGGCTTAGGGACGAAAAAATCGGGAAACCGATGGGAACGGGAGATTACACTGCCGCCATAGAAACCATTGAAAAAGACAAAAAAAAGCTTTACAACTCGGAAGATGCCTTTTTGCTTGAATTTGATTTGGGACTTTTGCACCACTACAACAAGAACTACAAAACGAGCATAAAACACTTTGCAAAGGCGGAAGAAATTTTAGACGAATTATATACCCGCTCCATAACCAACGAAGCGGCGGCACTGCTTACAAATGATAATGTTCGCCCCTATCGCTCCTACCCTTTTGAAATACAGTGGCTTTACCAAACCCAAATTCTAAACTACCTAGCCCTTGGCAAAATAGACGAATCCGTTGTTGAGTCCCGCCGTGCGCTCCTAGCAATACAGGCCCTCCAAGAAAAGGAAGAGGACAAATTCAACGAAAGCGGGGCCTTGCAATATTTGATAGCTCTTTCCTTTGAATGGCAAAAATCCGAAGACGATGCCCGCATAGCCTACAACAATGCGAAGAAAAATTTTTCAAATTCGGGCTACACTCCTAAGCTTGCGGAGGAGCTTCCGGAAAACGAACAGGAAATAATAGTTGTTGGATATGCGGGCCTTAGCCCGGCTCTGGGTGAAAACAAATTTTGGGGAACCTATGCTCCGGACGGTGTTCTTTTTTTGCACTACAAAGACGCAAACGGAAAACAAAAAACCACGACGCTGGTTGCATTGGGTTTGGGTGGGCCTGGTTTTAGCGGCAGCACAATGACTATTCAGTTTGCAATACCTAAAATTGTGGAAAAAGCCTCACGGACTGCTGCGTTCTCGGTATCCGTAAATGGAAATTCAATAAAGACAGAGCCGTTTTCGAATACAAAAAATTCCCTCAAAAAGGATTTTGAGAACGGGGAAAAAACAATGCTCTTGAGAACCGCCGGCAGGGTAATTTTGCGAACCATAGCGGCAAGCAAGGTGAAAAGCAAAATAAAAACAGGGAATGGCTTGGCGGATTTGGCTTTAAATTTGGGTACGGATTTTACCACTAATGCAATGGAAAACGCAGATTTGCGGCTTGGCTCCACAATGCCTTTGACGCTTCAAATAGCCCGCATTCCGGTGGAACCGGGCAAGCATTCCGTAAAAATTGATATTCTGGACAATTACGGCAGAAAAACCGGCTTTGAAAAGCAATCCGTGAACGTAAAAAAGGGCGAAAAGGTTTTTCTTTTTGTTCCCGCGCTTAGGTAGGGCGCCGTTTAAACAAGAAATCAACTGCTCCGAGCAAACTTACGAGCAGATTTGCTCCATAGGCCAAAAGCTGCACTATAACGGCTTCAATTGAACCAACGCCAACCCTAACAAATAGAGACTGCGCCAAAAATTCCCTCGGACCAAAACCCCCTATTGAAATAGGAAGCGCACTTACAATGGCTATCAATGGCACATAATAGAAATACCAGCTAACGGAAATATCCACCCCTATGCTGAGTCCGCAAAAATAATGAGATAAAACCCTAAAACTCTGGGTTAGCACGGATAGAGAAAAAATCTGCGCAAAAAGCTTCTTTGTTTTGAACGCCTGAAACCGCCCGTGCAAATGCAAAAGCCTTCCGCCAAAAAAAGAGAGCAGCCTGCCAAAAAACAGATTTCCGAACCTACGGCTGAACAACATGCACAAGGCAATCGTAAAACCGAGGAATATCAACAGCATAGGCAATAAAAAATATCTTTGGTCAGGGTCCCGCACAAAAAACGCAACTCCTACCCCAAGCGCAAAACCGCATAAAACATAAAGCCCGCAAAGTCTATCCAAAAAGGTAGCGGAAACCGCCGCACCAACCGTTTCTTCCGAATTTTGGCTTATATCATAAATTTTTTTCAGGTCGCCGCCTACATTGCCGGGCATAAAGTTATTGAAAAAACAACCAACAAAATAAAAACGAAGCAAATTCACATAAGTCATTTTAATATTTTGCCTTGCGAGAAGCTGCTTCCATTGCAAGCATCCGGAAAGATATGATAAAAATATGCAAAACACAGCAAAAAACAGATATTTTAATTTTACGCCCTCCAATATACGCAAAAAGTCATCCGAATCCATACCAGGTGTAGCAACAATGCTCTTCCAAACAAAAAAGCAAAGCGTAGCCGAAACCAGCAATTTTAAGAAAAATAGGGCAAAACTCTTCATAACTCTCAACTCTCAACTCTCAACTCTCAACTCAACAACTTTCTGCATCAAAAACAAAGTTTCCCTCGCGGCGGTTTCCCAGTTGAAGGTGGCGGCGTAGCTCTTTGCATTGCTTTCCAAACTGGTCCTCAAAGATGCGTTTTCGTAGAGGATTTCCATTTTTTTTGCGCAATCTGCGGCACTTCCGGCTTTGAAAAGCAAACCGGTTTCGCCGTTTTTAACGCTATCGCATAGACCGGACACATCGCTCGCTATGCTCGCTGTTCCGCAAGCTGCCGCTTCAATCACGGTCAATCCCCAGCCCTCCTTGTAGCTGGTTTGCAAAAGCCCCAGGGCCTTGCTCATAAGCTCTATCTTTTTTTCTTCGCTTACAAGCCCAAAAAATTCAACCCTATCTTCTAAACCCCATTTCTTTGCTTTCGTCTTCATTTTGGCCTCTTCCGGGCCGGAGCCTGCAAAGAACAGTTTTGCTTTCGGATGTTTTTTTGAGAAAATCTTGAAGGCCTCAAAAGCAACCCACACGCCCTTGTACTTTCTAAATCTTCCTAACCATAGGAAATACAAGGACTTATCTCTAACTTTCTCGGTTTCCAGATATTCGTTTTTTGTGCCGCAATAAATCACGGAAATTTTCTCTTTTGCTATTCCCAACTCGCTTAGCTCCTTTTTCCCGCTTGGGCTAATAGTGGCAAAGTAGCAATTTTTATAAACAAAGGGAATTATTTTCTCGCTGAGCCACACCGCAAAGGCAATGGGAAAAGCGGCTTCTTTGAATATGCTGGATTTCCATAAGTGCAATATTTGTATTAACTTAGGAATTTTTGTTACATAAGGTGAAAAGAGCGGCAGCTTGTTTAAATCCTCAACAATAATATCGGGCTTGAATTCCTCTATCAGTTTTGGCACCTTTAAAATGCAATTTAAAGGAAAAAGCAAATCGCCTCCATGCCTGATAACTTTTATTCCGTCTATGGTTTCGATTTTGGGAGCGTGTTTTTTTAGTTTAGAGTTGAGAGTTGAGAGTTGAGAGTTGGTTTGGAGTTGAGAGTTGGTTTTGTAGTTTGTGGTAAATAGGGTTACTGAGTGGCCTAATTCCACTAATTTGCCGAAAATCTTGTGCAAATGCACCTCTGCGCCACCCGCCAAAGGATGCGTTCTATCACGATAATTAAGCACCAATATCCGCATAACTCTCAATTCTCCACTCTCAACTCTCAACTTTCTAAACTTTCTTCCCAACAACTCCAATGCACACCTGCGTGTATCTGCTTATATTGCAACGACTTACGAAATTCAACAGCTTATCCTTCAGCCTCTGGTATAGGGTTCCCTGCAATGGGTACTTGGGCAATCCCAGGCCAAACTTAAGCCCGATTTCCCTAATAATGCGGTAAGCCAAATTCGGACGCATCCAGTCTCCGTAATCGTAAATGATTTCCAAATCCGCATTTTTTATCAATTTCTTCAATTGCGGCATGGTGAACTGGGTCTCCCAACCTGCGAACCATTTGCCAAATGCTATTAAAATATGTTTTATTACGGTGTATGGGTGAAAAGTTTGAGGAACATCGCAAAGGCAAAAACCGCCTTTTTTCAGCAAACGGGCGTTTTCTTTGAGCAAAGGCAAGGGATCTTTGAAATGCTCCGCCAAGCCCTGATGAAATATAATGTCAAAAGTCTCGCTTGGGAATGGGGAATTAAAGGCATTGCCTTGAACCAAATGCAAATTTTCGGGAGCCTGGGCTGCAAGCTCGCTCGCTATTTTCAAGGATGCTTCCGAATAATCCAGAATAAAAACCTTAGCCCCGGCTTTTGCAAGCGCAAGGCTATCCCTGCCGGTACCGGCTCCAACTTCCAGAATTTTAAGCCCTTTTACCGGGCCTATGCTCAAAATTGCTTTAAGCACAGAAGGCGAAGACGGATACACTTTGCTCAAATCTTTCTTTCTGTTCCAGAACTTGTTCCAAACCGAAACTGATGGTTCATTTTTCATCTATTGCTAAAAATAATTTTTTTTTAACCTTTTTGGCGATTTTTTATATATTTTTTAAGTTGCTTGCAAAGTTTTACCTCTTGGACAATAGTGCATATAGATTCAAATGATGCCATCTTAAAGCGGTATCTGGACGATATCCGCAGAACCTCTCCTTTGTCAAGAGAAGAGGAGGCTTGGCTGTTTGAAAACAAAAACAACCCCCTAGCGAGGCAAAAAATCATCGACGCCAATATGCGTTTTGTGCTAAAGGTGGCAATTATGTATAGAGGCTGCCCTATTCCGCTGCCGGATTTGGTGAGCGAAGGGGCTATGGGCCTGATGCGGGCAATAGAATCTTTTGACAATACAAGGGGCTTAAAGTTCATAAGCTATGGGGTATGGTGGATTAAAGCCTATATAACAAGGGCTATAAACGAGCAGGGAAATCTGGTTCGCTTGCCTGCAAACCAGCACCTGCGCATTCGCAAGGGGCTAAAGGAGCAGGCAAAGGGGCAAGAAGTTAGCGAAGAGGTAAGGGATTTAATACAACTGGGGCAAAAAGGGGTTAGCATAGACAGCCCGCTCAAAGCAGACAGCAAATCCTCCTATGCGGAGTCCTTGCCGGATGCCACCGCTACAGACCCCGAATCCAATTCGGAAATTCAAGCCGTGGAAGACGGGGTGCGGAACATACTGAAATCTTTGCCCGAAAGGGAATACAATGTTTTGGCGGGTATTTACGGCATTGGCTTAAACGCCCCGCAAACCCTGCGAGAGGTTGGCGAGTCCATGAGCATATCGCATGAACGGGTCCGGCAACTGCGGGACCAGGCTCTAAAGCGAATAACGCATACGGTTACAAAAGAGTTTTTAAAAGAGAATTTGGAGGCTTTGGCAAAAGCTAAACAGAGCCACAAACATTAACCAAAGGAGAGCAAAATGAAAAGAGTTATCAAATCTCTACTCGTCTCGGCTGCGCTAGCAACCGCGTCAATGGCCAGCGAATCCGAAAGTTTCGGAGGGCTTGGCATATCCGTTTGGACCGGCAAAGGCGGTGTTAAAATCGCCGGAGTTATTCCGAACACACCTGCCGAAAACATAGGTTTGCAAGCCGGCGACCTTATAGTTTCCGCAAACGGAACCGAACTTTCTGCCGTTGAACCTGGGAAACAGGTTAGCCTTATACGCGGCGAAGCTGGCTCCACTATTAGTTTGGTAATAGACAGAGACGGCAAAGTATTTTCCGTTTCCACCAAAAGAATGGATATTTCGGTGCAAAATTTGGATGCAAAGGAAATTTCCGAGTGGTACGGTAAAACTCAGGGCCTAACCGCAGAAGAGATCAATCATTTAGCAAGCCAAAAACTTGCCGAAGGTTATCAGCTCCTTGGCATTATGCAATACGGGATGCCGGTTTCAAATTCCGCCGAAAGCCTGAACGCAAACGCAGTCCAGCAAATTTCAGTCAAAAAGGTTGAAGAAGCCAAACTGCAAGAGCTAAAGCCCATCCAAAACAATGTCCCCGACATGAGTTTGAGTGCTAAGGCGGAGAACTTTTCGTTAGTGAACGTTAAAGGTGCCCGCCTCGCTAAAAAACAGGGAAATGTGCCTGTTTACAAAACTCTAAGATAATTAGACCGATATATCCACAGTCGCACCCAAGTTGCCCACGGAGGGGGCTTGCGGTATAGACTGCAATAGTTCCAAGGCTGCTGTTCCTGCCATGTCTTGGGCTTGTTTTAGCACTGCAACGCCCACGGCGGCATTTGTTTCAACGGCTTTCTGAGCCGTAGCCAAATTTGCGATATCCATTTCCATACTCGTTAAACCTCCGAACTGCTTACTTAGTATATCGGCAGAAAGAGGGAAAAACTTTAATGGGAAGCGGAAGAACACAAAATCCGTCAACAGTTGTTTGCACGCCGGGCACAGGAAGTGCCATTAGGCGAATGTCCGAAGGACAGCCCCGAAGGGGTGAGGCACAGGAAGTGCCGAATAAAATTCAGAAAGTCGTATTTTTTTTCCCGTTTTCTCCGTCTAAGTGAATAGAAAAACAAAAACGGAGGATTTCCAAATGGAAACAAAAGACCAAGCACCACAAGAAGGATACGCCGATCTGACGCTAGACCTGCCTTTCAAAAAGGCTTTCGCAACCGAGGAAGACAAAGACTTGCTCATTGCGCTGCTCAATGCTTTTCTGGAAAAAAAGCTGAAACAGCCAATAACAGATGTAGTCATTAAAAACCCATATGTGAAAGGGCAGGCTGTACACAACAGGGATTCCATCTTTGACATAAGATGCCAGGATTCCCAAGGAAACAGATTCATTGTGGAAGTCCAGATAGGCAGGCAGGTGCATTTCATAAAAAGAACCCTCTTTTATATATGCATGGCTATCGCCAACAATGGCGTAAAAGGTGGTAGCTGGGATTTCGACTACCCGCCGGTTTATACCCTCAGTTTTCTGGATTTCGACCTTGATTTTGGAAAGAACAACGATGATGTAGTGCAATACCTTTCCCTTTCCAATGAGGAGCACCCAGAAATCAGGTACAATTTCATAAACCTTGTGTTTGTGAGGCTTACAAAATTCAATAAATCTTTAGAGGAGTGCGAGACTTTCCGAGACCGGCTTATTTTCGCCCTTCGCCATGCCCATGAGTTCAAGGAAAAGCCCGAGCAGCTCAGCGGAAAGCTTTTCGAGCGCTTGTTTGCGATAGCCAAATTTACTAATTTCACAGCAGAGGAACAATCGGAGTATTGGTCAACTATGATGAACAAATACGACCAGCAGGCTGCATTGATTAGTGCTAAGAAGGAAGGCCGGGAGGAAGGCATAGCCATAGGCGATGAAAGAGTCAAGCAAGACCGCTCCTACATAAAGGGGCTTTTGAGGCAGGGTATGAGTGCCGAAGAGCTTTTGGAAAGGCTTGATATGGAGGACTAAGCCAACGCTTCGGAGATAGAGAATATGTTGCTTTCGGAATGGAATATGGAGACAGCCCTTGAGGTTAGGTTTGATGAGGGCATTGCTATTGGCGTGGAGAAAGAACGTTCCGATATAAAGGATCTTTTGAGGCAAGGCATTAGCACCGAAGAGCTCTTGGAAAGGCTTGAAAATAGGTGAAAATGCTATGGCATAATGAATGCCCCCTCACGGGGGCATTTGTTGATTTACCAACAAGCGTTAAATTTCACTTTACCAATAATGGTTACCTGGCCATTTGATACATTATGATTTTGAT
The DNA here is from genome assembly GCA_001462245.1 of Candidatus Fibrimonas termitidis. GTDB lineage: Bacteria > Fibrobacterota > Fibrobacteria > Fibrobacterales > Fibrobacteraceae > Fibrimonas > Fibrimonas termitidis. The sequence goes on along the minus strand of LIUG01000143.1, from coordinate 23,804 downwards.
TGTTAATCCAACCCGCACTGCTTCCACTCGCATTTATTGCCCCGCTTAAGGAACAAGCTCCATCCACACAATCTATTGAACATGTACTTTTACTTCCCGTAACATTATATGTTCCTGCATTGAAAATTTTATTCCAGCCGGTGTTTGTAGCATATGTCATATCAATACCGCAAACACTAACCACTTGCCCATATTGCGAATTGCAAGGGTCTCCTATCTCAAAACAACCACCGCCATACTCTGTGAGAGGGCCATAATCACAAAATAAGCGCTCCGCTTGTACAGTGACACTGCCGCAGCTTACACCACTTACAGTTATGTTATGGTTATCACAGTGCACAGAGCTTAGGTTTATATTTTGGGAACTGGGGTTTGGGACACTGGAGAAACTGCCTCCGGTGGTGTTATTGTTGTTCCAATTAGAAGCCGTGAAAGTCCTGTTTCCAAGAGCTGCGTTGCCGCAGCTTACAATTGGTGTGATTGTCTGCCCAACAGACGCATTTCCGCTCACACCAGTACCAGTACACGTTGGCTTAGCCACCGTGATGGTTCCGCATTCTCTGTCGCCCAAATCGGTGCTTCCACACGTCACGCTTGACGCTTTTATTGTGTAAGTGCCGGTTGCTACGTTGTTGTCGTAGTAAGTTGTTCCTCCGGTTTTCCAATTATTCGAATTTGGCGGCAAATGCCCACCATTCGGGCTGATGAAATTTGTGAAATCTTTGTCTCCACTTGAACAGCTAATTGCAGGTGCATTGATGTCCTCTCCCTGCGTGACGGCCAGACTTGTGACCTGATTGTTGTTTCTGTCCACAAGTTTGCACGTTACGGTTGGGGAGCCGGAACTGCTTGAAGATGACTCACCGCAAGGGGCTTCTTCCCACCAGTAAGTACTGCTAGCATCATTGTTTATATAATCATGAGTACATCCGCGAGCATCAACAACTTTGTAACATTTATTTTGTCCCATATTGCTTAAACCGGCATTGTAGCATTTTCCACAATGATTTATATTGTTGCCGTTAACAAAGTTCACGCACTCACCACCCTCTGCACTAGAACTACTAGACGACTCACTACTGCTGCTGCTGGACACACCGGGGCAACTTGGCACGCCTCCGTCTAGTTCGATATTCTGCATCATCCAGCCCGGCGGTAAGTAAACGTAGTACCCTCCGTTCACCCGAGGTATTCCTGGCGTTTTCGAAGTCGAAGGAGGGTTATTAGGGTACGGCGTCCGTTTAATAGCTGAATCACATGAAAGCAGGTCGCTTTGCCAGCCTTGCCCATTTCCGCCGCATCTGCCGCCGCCATATGCCCCACCAGCACTATTATACAATACTTCCCCGTTAACTCTTATTGGGTAGTATCTCTCATAGCGTGCACCATTCTTTTCGCCTAAAGCATTACGGTTACTATTATCACGAGCAAAGCCATCATTATTCTCAGTACTAATACTATCATACCACTTTCCGTGATTTCCCAAATTCTGGATATTTGTTACGAATATGCAACGCTCTGGAAATTCGTCACTGTTATCACCGATGGTATAATAACTCCTACCCGTAATCAAACTATTAGGACGAGTACTATTATAAGGAATACTAGGAAGAGTCCCATTACCATAAGGAGCAGTAGTAGGATTGCACCACTCCGTAGGATACGGACAATTGCTCACCGATCCAGGTGTGCTGCTGCTTGAAGGCACACTGCTTGACGAAGAAGGCAAATTACTCTCATCTTCTGAACTTGATGAAGAAGATTCACTGCTGCTGCTAATTACCGCTGGGCTGCTGGTTCCGGGCTCTGGGAGCTCCTCAATATCCGGAATCGCTTCGGAATTCTGTATTTTTACAAAAAACTCGCTTACTTTTGCATCATTGTTAGTGAATGTGCAGATATAAACTCCTTCCGCAGGATTAGTTGCACTTAAAAGAACGGCAGCTTCCCCCTCCTTCACAACCTTCCTGCAATCACGAGTTGACGTTGACGGTTCATTATTTTCCTTTGTTGCTCCATTTAAATAAAGGAATTTGTAATATTTGTTAAGTGGTGTTTGCTCGGTTAAAGCAGCCGCAGGCATGCGAAGAACACGAGGCATTACCAAAACAGATGGAGCCGTATATCCTAGCGGCAGTTGTGGCTCCGATTCCTTGCTTATGTTCTTGCTCTCCAATTCAACTTTTAGCCTTGGGCTTAAAGGAATAATGTAATTGTCCTTGCTTTCTCTTATTTCATTGTCTTCAGGAGTACCCGGGGGCGGAGTTCCGGTTCCGTCATTTTCCAGCAAAATTCCTCGAATCAGTTCGCTCACAAATTCAGTGTTTCCACGGGATATGAAATACGGATTTCCTTGCGTTCTGGGATCGTTCATAATACTGCAATTGTTCATGAACACATTTCCTGTAAGCCTTCTGTTTCCGGTGGTGTTGAACTGCTTAATGTCTCCGTCACTGAAAATAAAGTAATTGTACGGTCCTTTGATGAAATAAGATCCGTTGTCTCCCATCTCAGCATTGCTAGTAGGGACTACTCCGCCAGCAAGATTTATTATGTACGGAGAACCTTGTGGCAGGTAAATCATGACCTCTGCGTTGTCTCCGGTTGGCGGAAGAGAGAGGAATTCATCCCATGAATTACCCTGCGAACCAAAATCAAATATTATAATGTATCTGCATTTGTTTCCTGTTCCTTCTAAATCGCATAAAACGTTGTTGTTACCTGTTGTTGTTTGGAATTGATGGTTTTTCAAGTGAACAATCAGCCATTCTTTGCCATCAATTAGTTTTCTATTGGCAGAAGAAGTCTTATTCCAGCAATCTTTAAGCTCTTTGTCTAAATTTACCCACGGCTGATCCAGTTTCAACCTGCCATTTTGAGTTTCGCAACTTCTCGGGTTGTTTGCGTTATGCACCCAAGAAGGAGGGCTGGGGTCATTGTAAATATCCATGTTGAAAATATCCATATTTAATTTTATCGGTGCGTTATCGCAGCTTCTGGAGCTGCTTCCTCCCTGAAGCTTTGCCAGCAAATTCTTTCTGTTTTCTGGGTCTACGTTTGGCGGGTAGGTGCCATTTAATGGGTTTGCGCCCCAGTTTACTTCTTGAGACGGTGTTGGAGTGCAGTCGCTTCTCACTCTGCTATCGTTTCCGGAGTTCGTTGTAAAACGAAAATTCGAAGCAACATCTTTATAAGAACCATTACTTCCTGTAACCGTTGGATTTAAACATAGCTCAAAACCTGTTTCTTCGCCTAATGTGGGCCAATAATTGCTGCTGGAAGGTGGCGGTTTATCATCATGATTGAAATTTGTAAGCGCTACATTTTGTTTCACTTTAAAAGTGCTGGCAGTTGCTCTGCTCAAATCTATGTAGGAGTTTGGCCCCATAACCAAGCTACTGTAAATATTAAAGTTTAACCAGCCATTACCAAACCAATAAAGATAAGGTCCCATCATGGTTGAGTTGCCGCGGATGTTGATAGTTCCGCCTAAACCACCAGAGCAACCAGTTACACTAGAATTACGAACATTAGGATCGACAGCGTTTCCAAAATATGCAGAGCCTCCAACTTCAAATGTCCCAGTAGTAAGGAAGGTATGAAATGCCCCGCCAATATACAAATCGCCTGTAATGAAATCACTGCCGCTTGCGCATAGGTCATAACTTCCCGTCACATAGGTGTCTCCGTAAACTTTTATGCCGTTGTTTGTGTAATAGTCACCGTCCAGCACTAGATAACCTGCGGAATCAGGACCAGGCCTTCCTATCGTGATTTTATTAAGACCCATGCCACCCGCATTGCCTTGTCTGTTCGTTTGCGTCATTACCATCCTCATAGATTCTATAGAATGTGCCGTTCCCATGTTTCCCCAAAAATCCTCGTTGTATGTAGTTTTTTGCGGCTTCCTTACGGTCATCTCTATCGGAACATCCGTGCGGTATAACCCCTCCACGCTGAATATAGCCGTCTGGCTCACCTCCGACCCGTCCCTGCCCCTCCCTACGCTCATGAATTTCAACTTGTAGAGCGTTTTCGTTATATCCGCTCCAATAAGGTAAACTTTGAAATTCTGCTTGCTGTTGCCAGCAAAATTCGCTAGCACATTGTGGTTTGCGCTGTTCATATGATAAGGCATTTTAGTTGGTTGTTGAGCCAAATAGTCACCCAAAACACCGCCCACGTCCGCCGCCCTGTACAAAAGCCACGCCTGAACTGCATCCAAACCGGATTCGCTCGCCTGATACGCCTCGCTCTGCTTTAAACGGCTCCCGCTGGCAAAATTTTCCGAGCCAATCCACTTGTACAAAACTACACTTGCTGTAGTTGCGGCAAGCATGAACATCAAAACTGCGATTAATGAAATGCCTCGCTTCATAAATCCTCCTTATTGCGGCACAATGCCGTTGTTGGGCACAGGAATTACATACCCGCCGCAGACTTCAGTGCCACCTTCATCTTTCCAACACCTGCGAGTACTGCCGATTTCATTTCTCTTGTTGACTGCCAAAATAAGCTCAAACGCCTTTACATTCCTCTTTTCTTGGTTATCCGAAGTCGCATACACTCCGTCTCGGACAAATTCGTATGCCCCGTCTTTTTTATGCTGCAATTCAAAATCTTTAATTCTCAGCCTGCCTTTGTGCGGGCCATAAGCGTCGCTGCCGCTGTAAAACGCAAAAGTGAAAACAACACACGCATTGCTTAACGCATTGCTTACTCCATCATTTGGAACGGAAAACTCAAAATACTGGTTTATGTTTAAAACTAAAGTGGACCCATCGTCGTTTATGGTTTTCTGCGGCGGATAAAACGTGAAGTCCGCAGGCAATCCGGTGACTGGTCCGCCGTTGGGATTTCTGAAACCCACCGCCATATGGTCAACACTTGGCTGGAAAAGAGCCATCATGCTATCGGGAATGTTACCCTCTATTAAGTTAATGGGTGTTTTAAACTTAACCGCATATGTCTCGCCTTTTTTAAAGGTAAATTGTTTACAGGCACTGATGGTCCCGCCCGTGTTCGGTTCAGCTACATAGACTTGATGCTGTTTAGTTCCGCTTTCAGATTGATTTCTTACAAAATAGTATCTACCATCACCGTCCAAATCATCTCCACCCAAAATTGCCGTGTTGGATTGCGCCGGCTGGGCTATTCTTACGGCATGAAATTCGCCGGAAGTGGATTGGCTTATAAGACCAAAAGTGGGGGCTGGTTTGTTTTGCGTGGCTGCGCCGCCAAAAGGAGAAGTGTCATCCAAAGGTTTGCCCGGATTGAAGATGAATGTTTGCACATTCTCAGCCATTGCAATAACAGCGGCCTCCGCAGCGGCAGGGCAGGCAGCAAGTTCTGGGTCAGTCGTGGTGTTTGAATTTGTAGGAGCTTCAATTGTCCTGCAACTACGGTACAAGGTGTCGTTGCGAGCATACCATGTTATCAAGCGGATTCCTATGTATTCGCCGTTTTCTTTGTAGGATATTTTTTTAAATTCTATACTGTCGTATTTATCGGCTACTTTATGAAACAAGTTAAATGAACTGGAGTCATTGACAGCCAGGCTAGCATTCATATAGACATTTTCAGCAAGATCAATATTAAAAAAATGGTCTGAAAGGTCTGTTGGCGTATTGCTTTTTGTGCCCAGCACCTTTGCGCCCATTTGGCTCATATCCTCTTTGATTAGCTCGGCTATCCTGTTTGCCTCCTCCGTGGCCTTTGTCATGCTCTGAGTGCGCATCCTCATGCCGGTCGAATCGGAAAATGCCCTGCCGGCGACAACAACAATAAAGCTCATTATCGCTATGTAAACCAAAAGCTCTATGAGTGTGAAGCCCCCTTTCATTTGATTATCCTCGACATGCTTATGCTCTGCGTAGAATTTTTAAAAGGCCACCTTACAATAAGGTTAACATTCTTAGCCGTAATATGTTCATTATTTTTTAAAAAATTGCTGGTATCAAGGGTGCTGCTGATTGGGTCAACGGTCACAACCGCCTCTATGGTATAGGGAATTTTGGCGATTATACCGCCATTATTGCCATCCCATTCATAATCTTTTGTTTTGGTTATAGTGCCAGGTTCAGCTACGGTGCCTGGTATAGACGAAAGACCCAACTTGCTCAGGCTGTCCAGAAAATCCTGCGCTATAATTTGAGCGGCATCCCTTGAGCGAATTCTTATAACCGCCTCGCGATTGCCCTTTTGCAAAGTGTTGAGGCCAACAAGCAGAAAACCAAGGACAACAGCCGCAACGAGGACTTCTATAAGGCCAAAGCCACGTTTCATAACACCTCCCAAGAAACGCTTTTGTGGCCTCTTTTTATGCACGCTATGAAGGAGTTTTTATTTTTCACTTTCACCGCTGCGCCGCAATACCCTTTCGCATCGCAGATTGCAAAAAAGCCTTCTTCCGATTCTAAAGAAGAAAGGCCTATCATCAACTGAGATTTCACTCCGGCAGTTGGAAAACTTGTAAGGTTCGCATTCACGCAATTTGGAGGAATGTCGGGATCTAAAGAGAAGCCACTGCCCAATGCAGCAGTCACCGTAGGTATTGCCGGATCTTTCGTGTTATTTTCCGGTGGAATCATTGTGTCGTATTCAATGCTGTTCCCGTTCAACCTCAATTCTACAACTTTATTCTGCCTCTTGCCCTCAGCGAGTGCCCGTTCCGTAAAAGTCCTAATCGTCTGTGCAGTTTCCTTTGCCCTGTTCGTAAAAATAAGCTCCGCCATGCCGGAATAAGCCAAAGCAGCCAAAATGCCGATTATGATAACTACAACGAGAACTTCCAGAAGCGTAAAGCCGCCCCTCCCCCCGGCAACACCACCCTCAAAATTAGGGGTAACTGCTGGGGCGGCGGTTTTCCTAGCGTAAAGACTGGCGGTTTTGCTGGGTTCCATGGCTACCTCCCGCCCGATTTTTTGCAAAAAAATACACATGAACCTGCTTTGGCAATAGCCGAGGTCCTATGATTGCTCCTATGTGGTAAGTTCAAAATTTCCATCATGCACCCCCTATGCGATTGTACGCCTGCTACCTTTCGGGTAGCCGCCCCTCGCATTTCAGGATATCCTATATATTAAATATATATAAATTTAGGGCAAAACGTCAATTAGGAGGAGTTTTTTTGGAAAAAAAATTGATTTTGGGCGATATTCTTGTCAAAATCTCGCACGTGAGGGGAAAGCGAAGGCTTTGGAAAGATGTCCTAAAGGATTACCTAGCGGACTTCATGACAACAGCTAAGGCTAAGGAACTGTGGAAAACTCAGGTTGAAAAACAGATCAGCACCATAAAAAAATGGTTCAGCAGCCAAAAAATCGTTTATTACAATGACCTAACAAGGGAAAAAGCACGGAGTTACGCCGAATGGAGGGGGAAAAAATCCGCTTCCACCGTAAATAAGGAGCTTTTGAGGATTAGGTCTATCATGAAATTCGCCGAAAGGTTCCTGGGACTCCCGCCGAATTTCTCCTTTGAAAGCATAAATGTTAGGGAAACAAGCGAAAATACCCGCTTTGTGGCCCCATTTTCCATCGCAGAATGCAAAGAAATCTTGGAATGGCTCTCCAAAAGAAAGCTCTATTTCCACGATATGCTCCTGCTTATGCTCGTAACCGGCATGGAAAGCAAGGCTGCTACCCTGATGACCAGAGAATGGTGGCATTTAAAGGAGAAGCTCCTGTTCGTGTTCCCAACGAAGATTTCCGGGGTAATAGACGCAAAAAACCAGCATAGGGCGAGGAGAATACCCATCAGCAAGACTATGATGGAGATTTACAGGAGAGGGTATATTTTTGAGCCGCAGTCCCGGAAATTCAACATGAAATGCCAAAAACTGTTCAGGAGGTGCCAAGACCAGACCGGGATAAAGAATATCCACTGCCATAGGTTTAGGCACACTTTCGCAAGTCAAGCTCTTAGTGCGGGTTACGATGTTGTACGAGTCTCAAAATTGCTCGGGCACAAGAACATCAATGTGACCCTAAAGCACTATGCGGACTTCATTTTCAGCGAGAGCGACAACGGTTTTGAAGGCATGGTCAAGATCCATAAAGAATGGGTCAAGTTCTTGAACGAAGGATATTTTAAGCCGGTTTTGTAGCCGGTAATACCTGCCGCCCCAGCAGAAATAGCGTTTTCCCTTGATTTAACAGGCTGGAAACGGGTAACGGGGAATGACTCCTATCGCAGTATAGGGAGGGAAAAAAAATCGGGTTTTACCCTGATTGAGCTGCTCGTTTATATAGCCATAATGGGGTTTGTAATTGTGGTTGCGGGGCGGATATTTTCGGATTCAACCGGAATGCGCCTGCGCAGCCAAAATATGCTTAACAGTGCGGAGGAGGCCGGGAAGGTTTCCGCTATTTTGAAAGAGGACGTTTCGCAGATGGGGGCCAAGAGCTGGGGGGTGTCCAGCGCAAGCTTCGACACCGCCGCTGTGGTTCATTATAATTTCAACAATGGGGACTTCGATAGCCCTAGCACGGATTTTAGCTCGTTTGAACTGGATCGCAGCGATCCTTTGTATGATGTGCTGCGTTTTCGCAAGATATATTACAATGAAAAAGGAGCCTGCGGGGACGCTGTGGAAATAGAATGGTCGGTGACCGATAGCGTGCTCGCTCGTAAATGCCAGCGTCTTAATGTTTCGAAATGCGATGATGCGACTTTTGATGAGAGCGTGTGTCCGGATTCCGTTGAAATGGCACGGAACGTGGCGGAATTTAAACTTTTGCCGTCAAAGCCTGGGACGGAAGATGGAACCGGGACTTTGGATACTCTGTTCCCAGCCTCCTCTGCAAGCTCCTTTAGCCTCATTACAAACGGCACTACATCCGGTGCAGCCTTTCCGGGGGCAAATAAGGTAATTCTCAGCGGTTTTACGCAAAACTCTTCCGCAAGTTCCGAATACTTGGCGAATTTTTACTTGGCAGAGGATATGACTGGCGGTTGCTCGGAGTTTGAATTGCTCGCAGGCGAGGAATACGCTATAGATTTTAATTTGCTCTGCCTTAACTCCGCATGCAGGAACGTTTCTATAGACGAGAAATACAACCCTATGGTCATGTTCCAGCCGGGGAACGACCATTTATCCGTGGGGCTTAGAGACCCTGATATGAACGGAGAACCTATTGTGATTAACGGGGTGCGGCAGCCGGACTTTCTGTTTTACCCGCCGCAAAACACAACCGCAAACAAGGCTAGGCATTTTGAGTTCAGCGTTCCCGAGGCGGTCACCGCTTGCATTGGCATTACCGCCGCATTTTACAGCCCGGCTGCGGCCGGGCGTTTGGAGATTGAGAAATTCAAGGTTTACAGAAAAACGGATAATGTTTACCATTTTGACCGTTCTTCCAGTTCCACTTACAATCCTTCGGTTGGCAGCGATAAGGCTTCCGTTAAGGCTTTTGAGCTAACGCTGGGAATAAATAAAAGAGGCGAGATCAGCCGCATTGCCACGGTAATTCCCGCTCCCAACAACGGCGTTGTTTCCGGAGGATATTGATATGAAGGACAAAAAAGGCTTTACCTTGCTGGAAGTGCTTACCGTGGTCATCATAATAGGCATCTTGGCTGCCCTTGGGTGGTCCAGCATGAACGATTTGATACAGACGAACAGGGCTAAGGAGGCTGCGAGGACCATGACCGCCTTTGCGGAGCAAGCAGTGGCAGAAGGCAAGATGCGCAAGGACTCCGTGAGCATAACGATAAATAACAATACTAAAACTATGGAGGGCCGCCTGTTGTATGCGGATTCCTTATTTATAAGCCAGCCGCTTGCGAACGGATTTTTTACCGGCAATGGCTCCCCCCCACCCGGCTGCGAAACTTCTTACAACGACGGTGTTAAGTCGCAAGTGAGAATAGGGGTTTCCGGCATAGAAGGCGAAGGCTGTTTTGTTGTGTGCAACTCCGGCAATTACTGTGGCGGCGCGGTGAAAACAAACAGCAAAAACACATTCACGGCATGGATAAAGAGGAAGAACTCCATCGATTGGGAGGAATTATGAAACGTGGTTTTGGTCTCATTGAGGTTCTTGTGGCGGCTGTGGTTCTTGGTTTTTTGTTCATAGGGCTTAATGCTTTGCAGAAGGGTAATAGAGAGAGTATTCTTCGGGTTCGGGCACGGGATGTTGCTAATGTTATTGCGCAAGATGTAATTGATTCCATGTCTGCGCTTGGGTCTGCCAGCGTGGCGGTTGGCGAGATAAATTTGCACAGAACTCATATTTTTACCGGGTCTGTGAATGCTAAGGTTCCCTATTCGATAAAGGTTGTGGTGATGGATGAGGATCCGGATTTGCTTCAGGTTGTAAATGATGAAACGGATTTTATGAAGGCTCAGGGTGCCGGTATTGGCAATAATGAGCTTAGCGTTAGGCATAGACTCTCAAAACAGGTGGATGTTACGGTAAATTGGGAATTTAAAAGATCTTTGCAGTCGATAAATGTGTCGGCTATAGTCAGGTGAAGGAGGCTGTATGAAGAAGCATTGCAAGTCCGGTATTTCGCTTATAGCTGTTTTGCTGTTCATGCTGGCGGCCACCACGGCTGGTATAGTTGTTTTTCGCTGGGTCGGGTTGGAAAATTTTTCAAGCGGGGCAAGGCTAAAGGGAAGCGAGGCTTATCAGGCTTCGCAGGCGGGTTTGGAGGCGGTGCAGGGGTGGCTTGCGAACAAGGGTGCGGATGCGGGTGCGTTGATAAAGGTTTTTGAGGATCAGGCAGGTACAAAAAAGCCTGTTATCTTGTTGAGCAATGTGGGAGATAAGACGGTGGACTTGCTCGCCGGAACGAGTTTCAGTGACAATAGCAAAAGACGGCAAAAATTCGAGGTTTATCTCACAGGCGTGAATACGGAAACCCGGCCCTACAAGCTGAAATTTTTGAGCATTGGCACAGCACGGAACGGTTCAAAGCATAGCCAAGTGGGCATTTTTGACGTGGATGGTTTGTATAAAATGAGCGTGAGCAGACCTATAGAAACAAGTCATCTGGAGCCTCCTGCATTCTTTGGAGGCATATCATCAAACACACAGGGCAGATTTTCAAGCGCAATTATAAACGGAGATTTAAATGTAGCCGGGCTTACAACTCAGGGAGATTTGGTAGTGACCGGCAATATGACCACGAGCGATAATGGTTATAAATATATAGGTTGCAAAAGCCCTACGGACAATACGAGGGTTGGCGATATGTATGTGTTTGGCGATTGCAATATACGCGGCTTCACCATTTGCGGCGATGCATACGTGGGCGGATTGCTCTCAACCACAAGCGATCCGCAATTTCTTAAAAGTTTGTATGCTGACGGCGGAATAAACAGCAATGGGTTGCATGTTTTTGAAAATGTGACGCTCGGCGGAACCTTAACCGCCAATAGTGCCCAGATTACCTTTGACGGCAACTTGGCAATAGACCCGCAGCCCGGCAAAACAGCGGAAATTTTCATAGGAGATGGTTCCAGAATATCCGTAGGAGGCAGCATTTGGAGCATGAGCGATTTATTCACCGGAAATAACAATAATGATAAATATGGCTATGTAACTATGGGTGGCGCAAGCAAAAGCCTTTTTATTCCATCTCCCCTCGCAACGAATTGCGCAGTCCAAAACGACCCGGCCCGCAACTGCGGAAACAATGCCAACCGCTGGTTTCAACTGACAACAGGCACAAATTATGCCCATTTTTCAAGCCAAGCAACGTATGGCTTGCCCAACCTCAATAACAAGCTTGTGTACCCGAATGGAGGCGCAAACCCCTTGACGAGCATGGTGGAGCAGATAAAGGATTGCGCAAAGCCAAATGGGGATACATACAAATGCGTTCCCGATCCGCTTGAAGTACCAAACGAAACAAAGGAGATTTGGCTCTCAAAGGGCAAAAGGCTGGATACTTTGGTCAATATGCAAGGAGATACTATGTCATTGCCCAAGGCTTGCATTCGCTTGGTGAAAAACCCTGCGAACGAGCACGGCGATTATGATGCGCGCTGGGGCTTTGGAGATGACCTTCCGAGCGGCAGCACAGTGATGGATTATCCGTCTATGGGCACCGGAGCGGGCGGAACATGCAATGGCACTAGGCAATATAATTTCATTAAAGCTGCCAATGATTGCTACGCAGGTTTGAAGGCAAAGGACCTAAAAAATATTCTCTATCAAAACGGAGATGTGGGGGAAAAGTTTTTGCCTGTGGTTGTGAAAAATCCCAGTGAAAGATCACCGTGCGGTCATTTTGACGGCAAGTTCATATTCGCATACGAGCAAGATATGGGTGCCACAATGAAACTCTCGCCTACCGCAAATAACGCCAGCGTGTTTATCTATTTCCAAGAGGGCGCAACCGCAAATATGCCTTTGGAGGCGACTTGTTCGGATTTGCCATCTCCCTGCAAACGCAATTATTTTATATTCAGCGAAAAAGACATTGCGGGTTCAAGCGGAAACACAACCATAAACGGAGCTATTTTCTTGGCTAACGGCTCAAAGATTACAGGCTCTCTGCCGGACGCCGTGATAGAATTCAACTCGGATCTTTACAAGGACCTTGCCGATGCCGGCATTGTCAAAGTTACGGAAGATTATGGAAACCCGCCAATAGATCCTCGAAGATTTGATGATCTTTACCACATTCCCTCAACCTCGCATTTAAAGGTTAAATTGGAAAACCAATACGCCAATGAAGAAAAGATGGGCGATAGCATTGCTGCAAAACCTGCGATTCTGGTTTTGCCAAGGGTTATCTATTTAACCCAAGGCGAGGCAGAAAAGATAGCCGGAGGCTCAAGCGTTCTTCAGGATTATTACAGAGTGCTTTATTTAAATGGGGCGAAACCCGATAATATTGAAGCAAATCCTGTTTGCCCGCCGGATGTATATTCGAGCGGAGCGTTGGAAACTCCCTGCACCCTGTCCAGCATATCGTGCAATAACAGCGAGCTTTGCACAAATCCGTTTTATGTGGTTGTGATCCCGGACGAGCCTTTGCCGAATTCTTCGAGCAGTTCCGGCGAAGAGGAAGCCAGCAGTTCAAGCGTATCGTTAATTTGCAGCGGTTTGGCCGGCAGCGGGGTGGAAGGCACGGCTATCACTGCGCCTGCTTTAACATGCAGCAATACCGGAGCTTCCCCGCTCAGCCAAACAGTATCATGGAACCCGCCGATTAACTGGCAAAATCCCGAATACGGCACTTTTAACAATATCACCGCAACAGCGGATTGCGGCACAGGGCCTGTGACTTCCAATAGCTGCGGAGATTTGATTGTGGCTTCCAATGTTACGCTTAGCTGCACCGTGAGCGGCAAAGTAAAGGCAAACGCAGCCATTTCGGAAAGCAATAGAGTTTTGATATGCAGCAATGGCGCTCTCGCTGCGAATGTCACATACAGCGGCATTAACTGGAGCAATCCCAGTCCGGGAGTTTACGGCAGCATTGCAGTGACAGCGGATTGCGCCGATAGAACCGATTTGCAAGCGAATTGCGATGGGGTGATAACAGCGGTGGGCCTTACCTGCACCAATAATACTCCGTATGTAAAACCCAGCGGAGATATCAGCGGCAACCAGCCCACTCCGATTTGTTCGGACAACACTTCGGCATCTTCTGAAATTTGGACACGAAGCTGGGGTATAGGGTGGCAGATACCAAATTTGCCCGCAGGAACGCAATACAGCATATCCGTAGTTGCGACTTGCGGCAACAGCCCGGAACTCGTGACCGATTTAACAGCAAATTGCGGGACGGTGACTGCCGCAGGCATAGCCTGCACCCCTGTTTCCACTACAGTATCAAAAGGCAGCACCGTTCCCGCACCAATTTTAGCCTGCAATAATAACACCAATGCGAGCAGCGAAAATTACAGCGGTTCAACGCCGCCGTTTGCAGCCTCGCAAACCATAGGCACTCAATACGATTTATCCGGAACAGCAAATTGCAGCAATGCAACATACCTGAGCGGCATACCCTTCAGTTGCCCGACCATAACGGTGATAGATTTGCCAATGTGCGATTTCCGGCAAGACTGGTGCCCGGAAACGGATTGGGAAACTGGGATAAGGTGGGGTGAGTATCCAAATGATGGCCCCGGCAGGAATGGGAATTGTTATTTCTGGGACGGGCCGAACTATTCCGGTTGCAATAGCTGCACTATGAACTATGGGGATGGAGGGTATTATGTTTACTTCAATTCCGCCCAGAGCAACAATTCTTGGAACTTTACAGGAGCCAAGGCCAAGCCTACCACATGCCAAGGCCCGGTTTACGTGCCGTCTTCCAGCAGTTCGGCAGAGAGCAGCAGTTCCGAGGTACCCGGCAGTTCAAGCTCCGATGGAGGGGACGAAGCGATTGCCGTGTGCAATGGAAATGAAACAAGTTTTGAAGCGGGAAATCATACCATTTCCATTTCTTCCGGTTGCAATGGCGGCCAGCTTTTATGTTTTGGCAATGACGGCATTGCTAAAACCGTTACATTTGACGGCTCTGCAAGAAGCGGCGATGCTTTAAGAAATGGCAATTCAAACTGGGTGGAGGGTTGGGGAATAAACAAGCCTGTAAATAATGCTATTTTCTTAGTTAGCGCAGGAACAGTATATTGCAGAACGGATTGGTAAATTTTAAGCGAGGGGAGGTAGGGGCGCAATAGCGCCCCTATCTTTTTAACCTTCATCCAAAAACGAATGATACAAGCCAAGCGACAGGGCCACGCTTGCGTTATAGGAATGGGCTTCCGGGGACATCGGGATCTTCAGCACAGACTCGCAAAGCTTTCTTATATATGGCGGAAGGCCCTTATCTTCGCCGCCTATAGCCATAACCAAGTGCTTTGAAAACTTGAAACCCACTATAGATGTCTCGGAATGCCCATCCAGGCCAACTATTTGGTAACCCGCCTCCCTAAGCTCGTTTACGGCAAACTCAAGGTTCCCAGGGCGGCAAATATCCATCTTTTCCAGCGCACCGGCCGAGCTTCGCTCCACGGTAGGAGTAAGCCCGCAAGAGCCTTTTGAGGGCAGCAGCATGAGCCTAACCCCCAAGGCCAGCGATGAGCGGATGCAGGCACCTAGGTTATGAGGGTCTTCCAAATTCGCAGCAATCACAACCCTGCAAGGAACACCGTTTTGCTTTGCTTCCAGCAAGATCTTTCGGGTATCGTTCCAAGGCATAACGAGTTTCTCATTGCAAAGCGCAACAACTCCATTATGTCTTCTGGTCAATTTGTCCAAAAGTTTCTCTTCCACTTGTTGAACATGCACATTTGCTTGCTGGGCCAGCTTTTGCAATTCATAAAGCTTAACATTCCCGCTCTTCAATTTAAACAGCACACGGTGAACAAGGCCGGGCTTTTTCTTCAAAAGCTCCTCCACATCCCTTATTCCACCAATAGCCCGCTGTTGTTTTGGAAATTCTTCCTGTTGGTTATCCATTGATGGAAGATAGTAAATCCCCATTTTCTATATTAGCATTCCCCTCATGGAAATTGAATGCAAGAACGAGGAAGTTTCGCTTGCGCAACTTGCTTGGTTAAAAAATAACCATATCATAGACAAAGACGCTTCAGCTTTGCCTATTAGAAATGTTCATATAAAAAAAAATAGAAAAAAGAGAAGAGGTGCCGAGGCAAGGGAAAAGCCGGCAGATTCGGAAATAGATTTGCACAAGCTTGGACTGGAGGAAGCTCTTTGCAAAGTTAAGCTTGAATTAGAGCTAGCGAAGAGAAATAATTGGAAGCGCATCAGAATTGTCCACGGCATAGGGGAAAAATCAGGCGGAGTGATTCGCAAGGTCTTAGAGCAAAAATTTCGCTCCGAATGGAGCGGTTGGATCAGAGAGTACCACCTCGAAAGCGGCAACAGAGGCTCTAGTTTAGCGGTTCTCGCATAGGGGATATCTGCCGCCCCAGCAGTTACCCCTAATTTTGAGAGTGGTGTTGCCGGGGGGAGGGGCGGCTTTACCCTCATCGAACTCCTCGTTTACATAGCGATAATGGGATTCATAGTCGTAGTTGCGGGGCGGGCGTTTTCCGATTCCACCGGGATGCGTTTGCGCAGCCAAAATATGCTTAACAGTGCGGAGGAGGCTGGGCGTGTTTCTGCGCTTTTGAAGGAAGACATTTCGCAGATGGGGGCAAAGAGCTGGGGAGCGTCCAGCGCAAGTGGAGCATCCAGCGCAAGTACCTTCAATTTTGAGATAGCTGATGAAGTTTACATTAAACCAATTAACGGAGACTACAGCTCATACGAATTGACTCGCAACTCTAGTTCCAGTTACGATTCCCTTTACTTCCGCAAAGTGCATTATGATGCAAATGGCATTTGCGGTCGTGTTTTGGAAGTTGAATGGTATGTGAAAGACAGCGTGCTTTATAGAAAATGCACACCTTTACAATCTACAACATGCGCTAGTGCTGTTGGTGCCTTTGATTTCAATGAATGCAATTCTTCCGGTGTTGAGATGGCGCGAAATGTTTCTAGTTTCAGATTTTTGCCCTCCAAGCCGGGTGCTCCTCAAAACTCGATCTCGGCCTCGCCTTCCTCTGCCTCCCTCATGTTTCCCGAGGGCAATAGCAGAGCTTTCTCTCTTGTAAAAAAAGTTGGAACCACAGGAGGAGCAATAGCTTACCCCAATGCGCTCGGCACTTCGTACTCGCTCTGCGGATTCCCGCCGAACCAAATTCCAACAAACGGGGACCCCACTACGACGGAGCATACAAATTTCTACATAGCCGAGTACGGTCCCAGTGCTTCGGGGTGTAAAACCTTTAATTTCTTAAAGGGCGAGGAATACGCCATAGACTTTGTGCTTCCCTGCAACACCCCCGCCTGCATAAACAACGCCTCCCCCTGTGTTCCGAGCGGAGACGAGAATTTCAACCCCATGACCCTTTTCCAACCCGGAAACGACCATCTTTCCGTTGGTTTGAGAGTGAACGATAAGCCAATCAGCGATGTGCCGGATTTTCTGTTCTACCCTCCGTATAATATGGACGGGCAAAAGGCTTGGCATTTTGAGTTCAACGTTCCCAGAAATATTACCGCCTGCTTGGGCATCACCGCTGCTTTTTACAGCACGGCGGCGGCCGGCCATATAGACATTCAAAATTTTACCCTGTCCCGCAAAACAGACGATATTTACAACTTTGACCGCACCGTGCCGGATTACAATCCCCAAGAGAACACTACCCCAAACAGGGCCTCAGTCAAGGCGTTTGAGCTTACCCTTGGCATAAACAAAAAAGGTGAAATAAACACCGCAGTCACAGTGATTCCTGTTACCAACAACGGCATTTTGCCTCCGGGGGTCATATGAAGAACGCTAAAAGCGGCTTCACCTTGCTGGAAGTGTTGGTTGTTGTAATCATCATAGGCATTATGTCTGCGCTTGCTTGGGCGGGCATGAACGAGCTAATCCAGGCGAACAGGGCAAAGGAAGCAGCAAGGATATTAACCGCCTTTGCGGAAAGAGCGGTGGCAGAAGGCAAAAGGCTCAAAGAACCTGTGATCATAAGCATAAACGGAAACACCATAGAAGCTCACCTAAATGAAGACGACCCAAGCACACTATTCAGCCAGTCGCTTGCGAATGGATTTTCGGCTAATTATGCCATTCTTGCGCCAAATAATCTATGCGAAAGTACTAAAAACAGTGATATCACCTCTGAAATCAGAATAGGGATCTCAGGCATAGACGGCACCCGTTGCTTTGTTGTGTGCAATGCGGGCAATTACTGCGGCAGCGCAGTGAAAATACCCGACAAAAACACATTCTCAGCGTGGATAAAAAGAAAGAACTCCGCTACTTGGGAGGCGTTATGAAACGTGGTTTTGGTCTCATTGAGGTTCTTGTGGCGGCTGTTGTTCTGGGCTTTTTGCTTGTGGGGCTTAACACAATGCAGAAAGGAAATCGGGAGAGCATACTCAGGGTAAGGGCGAGAGACGTGGCCAATGTGGTTGCGCAAGATGTGATAGATTCCATTTCCGCTCTAGGCTCGGCAAGCGTTCCAAACGCTTTATGGGCGTGCAAGGATGCAGATGCAGAAAAACTTGAGCCGTCTTTGTGCAGGACGCGCGATTTTAAAGGTGCTACGGGGAATGTCACGGTGCCTTATTCGGTAACTGTGGAAGTCAAGCAGGATGAAGAGGATATTCAGACTGTGAACGAAGAAACAACCTTCGTTAAACTTGTTGAAGACCCTGACGATAAAATCAATGTAAAGCACAACTTATCCAAGCAGATAGATGTCAAGGTGGAATGGGATTTTAAAAATTCAAAGCAATCTATAAACATGTCATCAATAATCAGGTAAAGGGGGCTGTATGAAAAATTCTTTCAAATCGGGAGTATCGCTTATAGCGGTTTTGATGTTCATGCTTGCGGCAACCACGGCGAGCTTGGTTGTTTTCCGGTGGATAGCGCAGGAGAATTTTGCCAGCGGCTCAAGGCTCAAAGGAAGCGAGGCTTACCAAGCATCCCAAGCGGGTTTGGAAGCGACCAAGGGTTGGCTTGCCAACAAGGGCGCAGATGTGGGCGCCATACTGAAAATTTTTGAGGAGCAGCAGGGGACAAAATATCCTGTAAGATTGATGAGTGAATTAGCAGGCAGCGAATTGGACTTGCTTGCCGGGGATAAATTTAAGAACAACAAGAGGCAGCAGGAATTTGAAGTCTATCTAACGGCAGCGCACACGTCCAGCCAGCCTTACAAATTGAAGTTCGTAAGCATAGGCAAGGCCAGGGATGGTTCCAAGCACAGCCAGGCGGGTATTTTTGAAGTTCAGGGTTTGTACAAGGTGGTAGCCTACAGACCTCCTGAGCCAACGGATTTCCCCGATGTCCCCGCATTCTACGGCGGAATGAGCGGAAACACGCAGGGCAAATTTGAAAGCGCAATCATAAACGGCGACGCAAACATAAACGGCATATCAACCTCTGGCAACCTCATAGTGACGGGCAGCTTAACCACAGCGGACAACGCCCAAAGCCGCATAGGTTGCAAAGGCCCGGATAATAACAAACCGAGTGACAACGAAAGTGCTGGCGATATGTATGTGCTCGGCAATACCAACATAAGAAAGTTCACCGTTTGCGGCGATGCTTATGTAGGCGGGCACATGACAGCAATGGGGCCTAAATTTCTTAAAGGCCTTTATGCGAATGGCGGTATTACCAACAATGGAGGCGAAGGGATAACCGTGAAAGGAAATTTAACGCTAGGTGGTGATTATTACCTTAGAAATAGCAAGAACGAAATTGACGGAAATTTTGTATTGGAGGATAATGGATATTTTATTATACAAAACGATTCCAAAATAACAATTGGTGGTAATGTTTGGAGCATGAAAGATTTATTCAAAGCGGTTTCCGGCAACAAAAATGATAATAATAAATACGACGAGTTAAAATTGAGTGACACGAGCGGTAAAAAGCTTTATATTCCCAACGAAACTTTCACACCCACACCGGGCAAAGCAAGGATCTGCGGGAATACGAGTGCTTACGGCTGCGGGGGCCAAACCTACCGTTGGTATCAGCACACTATAAACACAGACACAGCGCATTTCAGGATTCATGCCGAGGCTTCGCATCAAAACCCCACCACCGGTAATAAACCTGCCGGTGCAAAGCTCTTGGATGAATTGGGAAGCCAAATAAAAGATTGCGGCGACCGCGGAAAATGCATTCCGGACCCTCTTACGGTGCCAAAGACCGGAGATATCCCTGTTTGGAAAGCTCCAGCCCAAAAACTGAACACCCTCGTATCAATCGGCGACACTGCAAATTTGCCAAAGGCCTGTATTCGCCTTGTGAAATCACCGGAAAACTCAAACGGCAATTTTAATTCACAATGGTGTTTTGGAGATGGTCTCAATGAAGTTTCTAACCCTTCTGCCAATGATTACCCGTCAATGTCCGGTGGATACAACTTTATCAAAGCCGCCAATGACTGTTATGCCAAATTGAAGCAGAGCGACCCAAAGAATATTTTGTATCCGGATAGTGCTGTGGATGCGAGCAGAAAATTCCTGCCTCTAGAGGTGAACCCTAATGAGGCCGGAAGGTCGGGTTATTTTGATGGAAACTTTATATTCTACTTCTCCAATGTCATGGACAAGAAAATGGATTTTCCGCCCACCACAAACGATGCAAAGGTATTTATCTATTTTGAAAAAGGCGCGACCGGCAATATTCCGTGGACAAATTCATGTGTTAGCGGATACTGCAAGCGCAACTACTTTATATTCAGCGAAGACGACATCGAAGGTTCAAGCGGAAGCGGAACTTTGAACGGTGCGCTTTTCCTTGCTAAAGGGGCACAGCTCACGGCAAAAGCCGGTGTGCCGGATTTGACAATAGAATTCAATATAGATCTTTACCGAGCCTTGGTGGATATGGGCATTGTTACGGGACCGAGCACTTCCCCTCCTTCAACAGGAGGCGGGGGTTATCGCACTGTGGATACTTATCATGTTCCGTCCACATCGCACTTAAAAGTAAAGCTGGAAAGCCAGTACGCAAACGAAGAGACTATAAGCAACGAAATAAACGCAAAGCCTTCTATTATGGTGTTGCCAAGAGTGATTTATTTAAAACCTGAAGAAAAAGACGACTTCACCAGCAACCCTCAAAAGTATTACAAGGTGCTTTACATGAACGGCGCAGCTAAGCGTGCAGAGGACAGAAGACCAAATTGTAATATCTCAGCAGATATAAATCAATTTAGCAATTGCAGCTTGAGTAGTGAATCATGCGACAATGGTTTGTGCCCAGATAATCCGTTCTACGTGGTAGTGACCAACACTGCACTCGCTGGCGGCGGCGGTGGTGATGGAGGTGGGGGTACACCTGTCGTTCCCGGAGAAGAAGAGATTACGCTTTACTGTTCCGGCATAGTGGGAGGCGATGTGGCAGAGGGCACAAGAGTAAATACGCCTACTTTAACTTGTAGCAACGGTGCGCCTCCAAATGTCACTAAATGGATCTCAGATGCTGGTCCTTTTACTTGGTGGGATACACCCAGCATCCCAGTTGGAACATTCAACAATATCCGGGCAGAAGCAAAATGCGGAACGGGTGATGTTATATCAAGCAGTTGCGGTAGTTTGACGGTAACCTCCACCGTTTCGCCGGAGCTGGAATGCAGTATTACCAACCCCACTGTAGCGGCAGGTTCTAATATTACGACCGCCATTGATTTGACTTGCCGTAACAACAATGGAAACTCTGGAACTCACAGCAACCCGCGATATTCACATGTCAAATCCAATGTCAAAGTCAGCATGAGCAGTCATCTGGAAGCGGAAAATTATGAAGATATCACTGTAACTGCGGATTGCGGTTTTGGGACGGGCGTTTTAGTCACAAATTTGGAAGCTAATTGCGGAACATTGAATGTAGTTGGATTGACTTGCAACAGCAAGGAGTTGTATGCAAAAGCGGGGGGAACTATATCTTCAGAAGACCGTCCCACTTTGAGTTGTGCGCCTAGTGGAACTTCTAAAACCCCTGATAATTTCACTTCGAATGCTACTCCGAATTGGACAATTTTGCCGAGCTGGACAGTTCCCACAGATGCATATAGTGGTTTGCAATATAACATAACAGGAAATGCGAGGTGCGGCATTCTCAATTCGGATTTGACGGCTGATTGCGGAAAAGTGACCGTGGCGGGAATAACATGCAGCGGGCTTCCGAACAGAGTCCAAATAGGCGGTAATATTCCCCAACCTACTTTGACGTGCAACAATGGCCACAGCAACGTAACTGTTCAATCTTATACAATAAACAGTTCTTCAAGTGTTAGTTGGTCACTGCCAACAACTACAGCCATAGTATATAATATTGAAGGAATAGCGCATTGCACCGATGACTACTCCAAGGGTTATTTGCGAGGTATTCCATTTACTTGCCCTACCGTAACCGTTGAGGCGGCAGGCGGGTGTGGATATGGTCCGGAAGTGTGCAACGGCATGAGTTATAGAGACGTAGAAACAGGTGCAGCGGCAAGCAGCCACAACACCACAGGTTGGGTAAGCGTAAATAATGAACTTTGCTTATTTGCGGCAAGTATTACGAGCATGGGAAACAATGATGCAGGCACAACTATATTGGTTAACGGCCAGAGATTGCCGGGCAAAACAGGACAAGGCAACACCGAAGGCAGATGCGGCGGAAAGGGAACAAGTACATGGGAATCGTGGCAAAATAATCAACTGCTATGCGGCGATGAAGTTACTCCCGGAACTGCTCTTTACGGTATTCCAAAGAGGGATGGCGGGTATTATATTTACATACCGCAAGGGCACATAGGCCAAAACTTCAATATAACAGGAGGCAATCCCACCGGGAATTGCACCGATGACCCGGGTGGCGACGGCTGTGCTTGTACAACTTATTGTTCTCCTATAACTTGTGCTAATTTGCAAGTCGGTTCAAAAAGCCAGAGTGGAGGAAACGGGAATACCGACAAATGTTACTTTTTTACTGCTGCGTCCCGTATCAATAGCGCCGATGGAAAAACTACCATTAATGGAAAGAATTTAAAGAACGATTGTTATAACGGAACAAGTAATAATTGCTTTAATGATAAGAGTGTTTTCAAAGTTGATGGCGGTTATTATATGTTTGTTCAAGCAAACGGCTGGTCGGAATTTAATATTTCTGGCGGCACTAACCCATGCGGTGAGGGTGGGAGCAGTTCGAGCGTGGATGATGGTTGTGCGTATCAATCGAGTTGGTGCAACAATTTGTACGAAAATGCAGCAGATGTTCCTATAGAGGTTCCTAGCTCAAGTAATGATCAAGTGGATTTTAGCGGGGGTAGTAATGGGAAATGTTTCTTTGCAACAAACATTACAAAGTTATGCGGTAGTGGTATAAAAGTCAATGATGTAGTTACTAATAATGTTGATTGCTATAGTTCTGATGGATCCCCCCCGAGTAAATCTGATGGCGGTTATTATGTTTACGTTCCAGCAAACCAAATGCTCAACATATTTAAAGGCGATGGCGGCGATGCACCTAATTGTGATGGTGGGAGCAGTTCGGGCGAGGGTGGTGGAGATTGCACCCCTTATGTGTGGCCTGCTCATACAACAGCAGTGTCAAAAGATGTTTGCCTAAATATAACTGGTGCTTGCCCTGATCCTAATAATACCAAACCCAGGGTCTATTGTAATGGTCCCTGTTCTGTGGAAATAAATGGAAGCATTGATTGGGATACCAATAATCCTTATGGTGAGACTAAGAACTATAGTAATAAAACGGATGTGATAGGCAAAAATGTCATATTATCGGGTAGCATCGTTTCAATCTCTTGTGAGCCGTAAATGTAAGCTGCTGGTAAATCAACAAATGCCCCCGTTAGGGGGCACCATGCCTTGGCATTAAACCGCCATAGCATTGATTTCACCTATTTTCAAGCCTTTCCAAGAGCTCTTCGGCACTCATACCCTGCCTCAAAAGCCCCTTTATGTAGGAGCGGTCTTGCTTAACTCTCTCATCGCCTATGGCTATGCCTTCCTTCTTAGCGTAAGCCAAAGCGGCAGCATAATCGCTAATAAACTTCTTCTGACGCTCGTATTCCATAAGTTCCTCTGGACTTTAGTCATCTCTCGTCAAGTCGTCTCAAAATCTCTTCGTGACTTAGGCCCTGCTTCAAAAGATCCCTAAAGTAGGAGCGTTCTTGCTTAACTCTCTCATCGCCTCTCTTATCGCCTCTCTTTTCACCTTCCTCACCAGCATAAGCCAAAGCAGCGGCATAATCGCTAATAAACTTCTTCTGACGCTCGTAGTCCATAAGTTCC
>LIUG01000142.1:4980-6680 GCA_001462245.1 Candidatus Fibrimonas termitidis | reverse complement strand
TGGGGCGGGCAATGCAAAAATCAACGCACGAGAAGGGCGGTAATTTTCACGGGCAAGCGAAGCTACATAGTTTTCGCCTGCTATGTCAAAGCTAATTTCATCATCGGATTTTGCCGTTAATATCCAACGCATAAGATGTTACGGTACGTCCATCGGGCAATGGAAAAGTAAGCTCTCCCTCTAAAATGCGGTTTGTTTTATTTTTGAAAACCATTATGTAGCGTGTGGAAGCGATGTTTCCTGTTACCTCTACTTGAATATCAAGCGATTGCAAATAAACATCGGAATTTTCCTTCCCGTCGATTTTCAGAATAGGCAGTTGCGCCTGCGGCAAAATTGTGTCTGAAGCGACGGTATCAGGTGCTTGATTGACAAACTCAGGTTCGGTTGCTTGGTTTTGTTGCTGGGCTTGCTTTTCACATGAATTGCATGAGTTCAAAATCAAGATAAACATGCAGAGTAAAAGCGGAAGAAATGAACGAGCGAACATTGTTACAAGATAGTAAAATCTAGTTTCTCCGCCATCCAAATTTGATTGCCTATTTTGACGGTTTTATATTTTTTGCCATCTTTGGAATCGGTGAGTATGGCGGTTTGCTCGGTGGCGAAAGGTTGAGCAAAGACAGTAGCGATTGACAGGAAAAACAAAAATAATGCTTTCAAGGTATAGTTCATATAAATTCCTAAGTTACAGTAAACTCAAAAATTCGTTCAGTTCTATCTCAGCTTGAATCAAAATACTTCTCAATGTTCCTTTTGCAACAGTGCTGTGCATTGGAATAATCGCTGTTTTGATACCATTTGTGTACTTTGCATGGCTACCCTTTTGGCTCTTGAAAATAAATCCCTTTTTTGACAAAGCTGAAATAATCTCATTTGGTCTTAGGATTGGATATTTATCGCCCATTATATAGCCATTTCTAAGGTGGTCACATATATTTGTTTGTTTTTAGCTACGCTAAAATCTTCTTCGTCTTCATAATACAAAGCAATAGCCTCTTTTAGATTGTCTATCGCCTCGTTTATTGTTTTCCCTTGGGAAGCAATGTCGTTTTCCAAGCAAGTGGCCACAAACCAATCTTCCTCTTCCTTTATTATGATAGTTCCTATAAAGCTCATCAGCACAACCCAACTTTGTAAATATGCAACATATGTATAAATATAGCAAATGCAGATTAACTGGTTAGGGATAATCTTTGATGCAACGAACAGAAAATAAGACTGGCTTAACGTAGTTGTCTCGATAAGCGTACTCGTCGTAGTAGTGCATGCCCCAGAAGTAAGCATTGTAACTAGGCTGTGATTTGTGGCGGATGGATAGATATGTTTCCTCCGGAACTGGACAAGCCATTATCGATGGAAGTGCTGCTTGGCATTGCAACGGAACTGTTGCTTGATGTTGATGTGGCAGAGCTGCTACAGGGACTTCCTTTTTGCCCTCACTTGCACTCCACCAGAAGCCGTGACTGCCTACATTGGCGAAACTGCCACTCGCACTGCCGATGCCACCCGGGAGAGCAGAAAATCCGAATTCATCCGTGCCATTGCCGGATTTTCCCTTATAATCATTCCAACCACTCTTGGCTTTCAATTTTTTCCCTGCAACTTTTTCACCGCCAACTGCTTTATTCAAATCTTCCCACTCGCTATTGCTCGGCAAATGCCAACCAGATGGGCAAACTTTCATAGCCGTTTCCCAA
>LIUG01000142.1:0-4830 GCA_001462245.1 Candidatus Fibrimonas termitidis | reverse complement strand
CAATTATACAATCTGCCGTACTTTTCGTAGTTGGTGGGGTCATTGTTGTAACATACGCTACCACTTGCATCGTAATTCAAATTCTCTGCCATCCAAGTTTGATTGCCTATCTTGACGGTTTTATATTTTTTGCCATCTCTGGAATCAGTGAGCACGGCGGTTTGCTCGGCGGCGAAAATTGGCTGGGCCACAATTGATAGCATGAACAAGAAAAAAGCCATTGCCGGTAAATATAGATTCACGATTTAATTGCGAGATTTTAACAACTGAAACTCGCTCTCTGTTAAGAAACGTGCTCCTGCTTTTTCCAATTGAGGGCGACTTTCCCGCAAATGCTTATGATAATTTTTTACCGAACCAAATTTCTTCATTAGGTTTTCGCGAATCCGATAAACTTCATCTATCGGATTTTCATCAATGTAATCCATCTTCTACCTCCTCTTTTTCTGAATCCATAATCACATCAGGCGTGTACATTTTAGGCAACCATAAATTCTTTTTATAATTATATTCGGCAACCTTATTGTATGAATGCCCACCTAAATGCGTCATATTCCAACTCATTAAATAATCAATTTTTCCAACTACAGATACAGCCAAATGAAAACAATCGGTCTTAGCTTTGAATGATATGCCTAAATAAGAGAAATATTCCTCAGCAAGTTCTTCAATCTCTTCGGTTATAGGAATATAAGAAATATCTTTTATTAACTCCAATCTTCGTTTTGCCGCTTCTGGATCGCCATCGCTGCATTCTGCAAAAACATATTGGCTTATGAATAAATCGTATTTATAACGCTCTTGTTCCCAAAAAAGCTTAGATATATCTTGCCTATACGCAGTTATTAAATCTCTGCTCGTCCTAGCTGTTACCAAACTAGGTATTGCGGTTTCTACATAAACACTCTTTTTTTGCACAAGCATTCAGATAATATAGAAATGCTAATCCAGTGACATTGCTTGAATACGTGTCTAATCTTTGATGCAACGGACAGAAAACAAGAGGCTCTTATCGTAGCTGCTCCAGTAGGCGAACTCGTTGTAGTAGTCCATGAGCCGGTAGTAGGCGTCGTAGCTATTGAGCTCGCTAGAACTCCACCAGCGGCCGTAGAGGCCGATTGGGAATCCGTCTTGCGAATAGACCCCAACAACTCCAATGCCCGAGAAATACTGGTGATAGTTATCAGTGAAATCATCAGAGAAGCGATTGAAAAATGAAAAATCTAATAATGAATCTGTTCAACCTATAGAACAAAATTACTATATTTTTATTCAATGCGTAGAACAAAATGAGGATTTATGGATAAAAACGTTCTTAAAACAATAATCGCCGATAATATGGCGGAAATCCCCTATTATAAGGTTAATCCTAGAGATTTTCGCTTTGAGGATGCCGGAAATTATGTTTTTGTCGGTATGCGGAGAGCGGGGAAGTCTTATTTGCTCTATCAGCAAATGCAAAAGTTGCTTGCCAAAGGCGTAAGGCTGCAAAAAATGCTGTACATAAATTTTGAAGATGAACGATTGTCCGGCATGAACTCCGGCGATTTAAACCTGCTGCTGGAAACTCATTTGGAAATGTACGGCACAAAACCAATTTTATTCCTCGACGAAATACAGAACATAAAGGGCTGGGAAAAATTCGCCCGCAGATTGGCTGATACAAAACACCGTGTTTACATAACCGGAAGCAATGCGAAAATGTTAAGCAGTGATATTCAAACAACACTCGGCGGCAGATATATTGTTGTTGATGTTTATCCTTATAATTTCAAGGAATATTTAAATGCAAGCAATACGGATTTTTCCGATAAATCAATTTTTTCCACGCAAGGCAAAGCCAAAGTATTGAGAAAATTCAATGATTATTTTCACTTTGGCGGGTTGCCGGAAAGTTTAATGTTTTCTTTCAAAAGAGATTATTTGACCGGCATTTATCAAAAAATATATTTGGGAGATATAGCGGCAAGGCACTCAATAGACAATTTGTTCGCACTTCGCATTTTATTTAAAAAATTGGCGGAAAGCGTTAAACAACCCATTTCTTACAATAGGATTGCAAATACGGTATCATCTGCGGGAGCAAAGATAAGCACAAATACAATAATCAATTATATTGACCACGCCAAGGATGCATGGTTGATTATTCCCGTGCAAAACATAGCCGGAAAAATTGTTGAAAAGGAAACCAAGCCAAAGTATTATTATACGGACAACGGCATATTAAATCTTTTTTTGCTGGACGGAACTACATCCTTGCTTGAAAATTTGGTAGCGATAAATCTATTTAGAAAATACGGGCACAACGATTCCGTATTTTTTTACAACAAGGATATAGAAGTTGATTTTTATGTGCCGGAAACAGCAACCGCTATTCAGGTCTGCTATAATTTGGATAACGCAGAAACCTTTGACAGGGAGGTCAATGCCTTGTTAAAAATGTCAAAAATGCTGGAATGCAAAAAAATGCAAATCATCACCGATAATGCGGAAAAGACTTTGAAAATAAATAACAAAAAAATTGAGGTTATTCCCGCTTGGAAATGGCTTTTGGACTAGTAATTGGAACTATGCCGAGTGGAATTTTGCAAACAACGAAGACCAAAACTCATCATTGTGGATCCTCCCATTATTAAAATTCAAACTCCGCCACTTCAACTTTTTTATCTCCTGCTTTCTTTTTTGCATTTGACATTTGCAAAACTACAATTTTGCGCTGCTCGGTTTTATCGGCGTATTTTGTGAAAATTTCTGCCATAACAGTGGATGGCCCAGCCGAAGTGAATTGGAAGTCGCCCCAATAATTAACATAAACGTGGTATTTCCCCTTGACCGCCTTTCTCAAAAGAAATTGTTGAGGCCCGTAAGCACAACAATAATCCCCGCCAATAAGCCCGCCAATGCTTGTTTTGCGGTGCACGTAATAGCACTCCTCATTGTTTGGGTCTATCACGTGCAGGTCAATGTAGGTGTTGCCGATATTCCAGTTTATAACCACGCGAATATCAACGGGAATGTTTATTATCAGGCGTTTGTCAATTTTTGAAGTTTCCAGACCTGGGTTCTTAGCAATTAAATGGTTTATTTCTATAACCACAACTTCTGCTATTCCGTAGCTGCGCCTGCCAATGGTTTCCGAATAGGATTTTGTTAGCATGGAATAGAGCGTATCAAGTGCTGCTTGCGCCTCTCCGTTATCTGCAAGGGCTAAGGCGTAGTCGCGATAGCTTTGCGGTTCCATTGGTCTCCACTCAATCACCTTTTTGCAAACGAATTTTTCCAGTACATACTCGCCGTATTCTTTAAACCGGTAGCCAAGCAAACGATAAAGCGAGGCGTTTTCAAGTTCCAAATCGGCAATAGACGTAAGTATGCGGAGTGCGGTTTCCCTGTCATTGTTCGTATAAAACCAGCTTGCCATATCAAAATAAAAAGTTGGCGAATTGGCATAATCATTTCTTAATTTTAAATATATTTGGTAATCATCTGCAATTTTTCCCGTGAGTTTGTTCAAATATTCATTATCTTTTTTAATAGGTTTGATAGTAATAGTTGGCAGAGTTTTAGTTGGCTGAGATTTTTTTTCTATGCCGCCGGCACTGGCACCCATTAAGCCGCCTAGCATATCGCCTATGCCACCCGAGCCGCCTTCTGCATAACCATCATTAAAACCGCCAGTCGGTGTGGGGTACTTAGGTTTTTCAGGTTCAGGTTTTTTAGGCGTAAAATCGGTATTCCACCATTTTTTTATGTATTCGGCGGCGGCAACTGCATCTTTGAGCAGATTAAGTTCGGTATTGCGTTGCTTTTCTTCACGCCCTTTTAATCTGCGTTGGTATTCAGCTTGCAATTCGGCTGGCGGAGCAATGCTGTAGCGGATATAGTCCTCGACGGTTTCAAGTACAATGAGAGAAGTGTTCCGTGTGACAATGCCGAATTGCCGGCCAAGCTCGGTAAGTTCAGCACTGTTTTTTTCGTAGTTCAAATCGAGTTCCGTGATTTTCTTCTGCGCCCATATCTTATACACATTTCCCTGTTCCGCTGCATTTTTAGCATCCAACTGAACCTTTACACGCCTCTCAACCTTATTGCCAAAACCAAAAAGCAAAGTCAGTTCGGCATCATTTACGCCGGAAATACCTGCTACCGAAAAATTGCCATGAACTGGCGTTGAAATGCTCGGATATACCTCACTCACGGAATTTCCGTGTTCAGTGCCTAAAAATTGCAAAGTCTCGGTCAGCAATTCGGTTTTCAATCTTTCTGGAGACAAGGCATTGATATTCACAAATTTGCCTCTCGTTTTGCCGGCTATCAATTTCATAGCACTGTAATCGGCTTTTGATGAAGAAACAAAGCTATGCACGGGACGGTCTAACTTGGCATTTTTTAAAAAATCAGAATCGCTTAAAGTTGAAATTCCGTCAGAGAAAAATAATATCTCATTTCCCGCAATATTATTCAAATCTATTTTTGAATAATCGGTGCCGCCATCGAATATCGCTGTTTTCAAAGCATTTTTTAATTTATCCCAATTGCCGTTCGCGACTTTATATTTGCCATTGCTATTTAATTTGTTGTTCAAGAAATAAAGATTGACATTAGTATTTTTCTTTTCTGCAAAAATAATGCCCAGCATCTCCATTTCACGTTCCAAATTGCGTTGCGACCCGCTCAACGAAACATCCCATATTATTGCCAAATCGTTGTCCCATTTCTTCTTGCGCATTTCCATTTTCGGAGCGACCGATGCAAAAAAATAGTGGCTTCCCTGTGCTGGTTGCATCATCACTTGGGGAATATCGGCTGGGGCGGGCAATGCAAAAATCA
>LIUG01000141.1:14075-28835 GCA_001462245.1 Candidatus Fibrimonas termitidis | reverse complement strand
CTGCAATTCCGCAGGGCAAATTAATCATAACCATAGGAGGTTATTTTTATGAAGAAAACAAAAGGTTTTCTATTGGCAGTTGCTATTGCAACTATGGCATTCACTTTTTCCTGCTCGTCTGACGATAGCGAGGGCGGTGGTGGCGGTGGCACATGCAGTGCCAATTTTAAAACCGTAACAATAGGCACCCAAACTTGGATGGCGGAGAATTTGAATTGCGATGTAAAAGGCAGTAAATGCTATAATGATGATCCAGCCAACTGTGCAAAATATGGCAGGCTTTACGATTGGACAACGGCTATGAATGGATCAGCAAGTTCAACTTCTGTTCCTAGCGGAGTTCAGGGAGTTTGCCCCAAAGGTTGGCATTTGCCAAGCAAAGCGGAGTGGGAAGTGTTAATTACTGCTGTTGGCGGTTCCAGTACTGCTGGAAGTAAATTGAAAGCAAAAAACGACTGGAATAACGACGGCAACGGCACGGACGATCACGACTTTTCGGCTCTGCCTGGCGGAGGTGGCGGTTCCAGTGGCAGTTTCCACACTGCTGGCAACTACGGCGGTTGGTGGGCTGCCAGTGAGTACGAGGGCTACCACGGAGACGCTAACGTTCTGGAAATGGAATACAATCTTGAAAAAATTGGCTGGGATAGCGACGATAAATCTTGGTTGTATAGCGTGCGTTGCGTGAAGGACTAGGCACGAACTGCCCGCCGCTGGGTGGAGGCGGGCAGTTTTACTACATTACCCCCCATGGATGACTTCCTTTTTTTGTCAAGGTTGCAATTTACTATAACAACGGTTTATCATTTTCTTTTTGTGCCGTTAACCATAGGTTTGGGGCTTTTTATCGCAATATGGGAAACCGCAGCCTACAAGAGCGGCAATTCGGAAGATGAACGGATTTCAAGGTTCTGGGGCAGGTTGTTTCTGCTGAACTTTGCTGCCGGTGTGGTAACCGGTATTGTGCAGGAATTTCAGTTCGGAATGAATTGGTCGGAATATAGCCGTTTTGTGGGCGATGTTTTCGGGGTGCCTCTTGCTATAGAGGCTCTGCTCGCTTTCTTTATAGAAAGCACATTTTTAGGACTTTGGATTTTCGGGCGAAATATTTTGCCTAGAGGTGTTCATCTCGCTTGCATATGGCTTGTATTTGCCGCTTCCTGCGTATCCGCATTTTGGATCCTTGTTGCAAACAGTTTTATGCAAAACCCCGTTGGCTATGTGTTCAACAACGGTCGTGCCGAAATGACGGACTTTTTAGCCCTCATAACAAATCCATATTTTCTGCACCAATTCCCTCACGTTATATCTGCCAGCTTATGTACTGGGGCGTTCTTTGTTTTAGGAATTTCAGCTTGGAAAATGAGCCACGGCTCTAAAGATGCCAATTTGTTTGAGAAAACTTTTAAACTTGCGCTGTTCTTGGGGCTTATAGGAACGGTGGCTGTTATTTTCAGCGGACATTTGCAAGGGCAGTCCGTAGCTAGGTTGCAACCTATGAAACTTGCGGCTATGGAAGATCTGAAAAAAACCGCCGACCCCGCATCCCTTTCCATTTTGCCCGGGGTTGAAATACCTGCCATGCTCAGTTTTATGATTTATAACAAACCGAGCGGTGAAGTTAAAGGGATGGAAGAATTGCAAAAAGCCTTTGAATATCGCTATGGATCGGGTGATTATGTTCCGCCGGTGTGGATTTCTTATTTTTCGTTTAGGATTATGGTGGGGTGTTCGCTTGTGATGCTGTTCTTTATTTTTTATGGTATATTCCGGCTTGTGTATTTAAAAAGAAATCTGCATAAAAAAATGTCCATGCTTATGGCTATAGGGATTTCTCTACCCTACTTGGCAAATACCGCCGGGTGGCTAATTGCGGAAACCGGACGCCAGCCTTGGATAGTTTACGGTTTAATGCCCACGGATAAAGCTGTATCCATAGGTGTTTCGAGCAATAGTGTAATTTTTTCCATGACCGCTTTTTCCATTGTCTATATAATTTTGGCTATTATAATATTCCTTTTAATGCGGCGTGAGATTTACCGTGGTTGCGTAGAGAAAAAAATAACCAGAAAAAATACCGTCATTACGGTATAATTAAATTCGGAGGTTTTTATGAGTTTGGAAGTTTTATGGTTTGTGCTTATTGCGGTTCTGTGGGTTGGCTTTTTCTTTTTAGAAGGCTTTGATTTTGGCGTTGGAATTTTGCAGTTATTTTTGGGTAAAAGCGAGCGTGAGAGAGGAACATATATTTACACAATTAGCCCGCACTGGGATGGAAACGAGGTTTGGCTTTTAACCGCAGGCGGAGCGATTTTTGCGGCATTCCCTTCTTGGTATGCAACCCTTTTCAGCGCGCTTTATTTGCCCTTTGTAATCTTGCTCTTGGCTTTGATTATCAGAGGTGTGTGTTTTGAAATCAGGCACAGGGCTAATCTTTCAAAATTCCGTTTTGTGTGCGATATTGCTCTTGCCCTTGGAAGTTTTTTTCCGGCATTGCTCACGGGCGTTGCCATGGCAAATTTGGCAATAGGCATTCCGATTGAAAACGGAAACTTTACCGGAACTTTTTTTGATTTGGTTAAGCCTTATGCCTTGCTCGGCGGTTTACTCGGGTTCTCCCTGTTTTTAACAAACGGAGCATTATTTTTAACTTTAAAAATAGAAGGCGAACTGCAAGAAAGGGCACGCAGGTTTTCAAAAATTGCTATTGCTCTCTCCGTAACCTTATTTGCAATAGTGACTATTTTGATCCGGGAACACAGCGCAATTTGCTTGATACCTCTTATTTTAATTTCTATAGCTGGGCTTTTGGTTTTCAGAGGTTATTTAAAAACAGCCTTTATTCTTGTTGCGCTTTGCACGGCTTGTTCCGTAGCGGCTTTGTTCTACTCCATGTTCCCTAATGTGCTTGTTTCTTCCATCTCACCCGATCACAATTTAACCATATGGAATGCGGCTTCTTCCGCATATACATTAAAACTGATGAGCATAGCAGCAGCGATTTTTGTTCCTATAGTTTTAGCATATCAAATTTGGAGTTATTATGTTTTTCGCAAGCGTATTAGCCCGAGAAGCGTAAATATAGAGGCGTAACGCAAAACCGTGCAAACCGAATACATAAAAAGAATAACCAAGAGCTTGATAAGCCTGCCAACGCTCCCAACCGTTGCGGCGCAGCTTTTTGAATTGGTGGACGATGAAAAAGACAAGAGAGAGGCCTTGGAGCAAATAATTTCCGCAGACCCGGTTTTAACCGCGCGGCTTTTGAAAATGATAAATGCCAAAGGCGAAGCCGTTACCGGCATTCATAGCGCAATCAGCAAGCTGGGCTTTGAGCAAGCAAAGGACATCAGCATGGAAGCATCTATGTCCAGGGTTTTTGAACTGAAAAATTCCAAGGTTGATTTGCAGAAGTTTTGGGACCATTGCAGCGCAGTTGGCGCAGTGGCACGCATTGTAGCTTTGAAATACGAGCCGGCTTTGGCTACGGATGCTTTTACCGCAGGGCTTTTGCACGATATTGGGAAAATAGTTTTGCTTCAATATATGGGAGAGGATTTTGAACAGGCAATAGCTCTGAGCAAAAAACGGCCTTGTGAACTCAATATTGCGGAAAAAGAACTTTTGGGCGTGGATCACGGGCAAATAGGGGCGTGGCTTGCGGAAAACTGGCTGCTCCCACGTTCCATATCAGAGGTTTTGCAATACCATCATGATTTGTCAAGGGCAGAGATAAACAAACCGCTTGTAGCTCTTGTGGGTTTTGCGGACATTCTTTGCAGAATTCTAGGTGCCGGCGATGGCGGGAATTATGCGCCGCCTGCATTTAATCCGGGACTCGCGGAGGAACTCGGCAAATGGCATATAAATTTGGAACTGGGTGCTTTGCAACCCCTTATGCTTTTGTGCATTGACGAGCTGAACAAAAGGAATTTAACGCAGTATGGGTAGAATTCTCCTCTATTCCCAAGGCTGCAGTGCAAATTTAAGTGAAAGCGAGCAAATCGCAGGTCTGCTTGCGGAGAATGATTTTGATGTGGAATTTGAAGCAACAATCGGCGATGGTTTCAAAGCAATTATTTTAAATTTATGCACGGTAAAAGGCGATAGTTCCGCACTTAAAGCCGTAAGAAATGCAAAAGAAAATTACCCGAAAATCCCGATGCTGGTGACCGGCTGCATAACCCAAGAACTCATCGTTGCTTTGCAAAAAATAGATCCCAAAATTTCCGTGGCAAGTACACACGCTGTAGAAAGAATACCCGACATATTAAAAAAAGTGATAGCAGGCGAAACAATTTTAGACACCCAAAAAGAGCATTCACCGAAATTGGGATTGCCGAAAATTCGCAAAAATCCCATTGTGGGAATTGTGAGCATTGCCGAGGGCTGCACAGATGCCTGTTCCTTTTGTTCAACGAGAATGGTAAAAGGGAGATTGCGGAGCTATGCTCCGGAGCAAGTTGTAAAAGAAGTGAAAATTTTAACCGAAAGCGGTTGCAAGGAAATTTGGTTAACGGCACAAGATGCGGCTTGTTATGGTTTTGACTTAGGAACGGATTTGGCAGAACTCGTGAAGCAAATTTTATCAAAAGCAAAAGGGGACTATCGCATACGAATGGGCATGGGAAACCCGAGGCACACGCTGAACTATTCGGAAAAACTGGCTGAGGTTTATAAAGACGAAAGGGTATTTAGATTTTTGCATTTGCCGGTGCAGAGCGGGAGCGATAAAATTTTGCAAGCGATGAAACGCAAGCATACCGCTCAGGATTACAAGAAACTCGTTGAATTTTTTTATTCCCGGTTCAGCGATTTTGCTATTTCCACAGATATAATAGTCGGTTTTCCGGGAGAAACGGAAGCGGATTTTCAAAAGAGTTTGGATATAATTAAATGGAGCAAACCCACGGGCTGCAACCGAACCCGCTTTGTCCCTCGCAGGGGAACTGTTGCCGCTACCTTGCCGGGGCAAATTCCAAGTGTGGAAAAATACAAACGGAGTGCGGAACTCACAAAGATTTTCACGGAAACCGCATTGCAGAATAATTCAGGATATATAGGAAAAAAATTAAGTATTTTAATAGACGAACATGGAAAAAGAGAGTCTTGGATTGGCAGGGCAAACAACTACAAACCGGTTGCTGTGCGTGGCGATTACAAGATAGGCGACAGAATAAATGCGGAAATAAAAAATGCCGAACCATTTGCTTTAATAGGAGAAGAGATATGTCTCACCCAATGATGTGCACCACCACAATGCCGAATATGGAGAGTGCAAAAAAGATGGCGCAAGAACTGGTGGAAAACCGTTTTGCCGCTTGCGTTCAGCTTATGCCCATAAATTCCATTTACAGATGGAAGGGCAAAATAGAAGATGAAAACGAAGTGTTGCTCATTTGCAAAGCACCCTCTTACCACCACGAGGCGTTGGAAAAGGCAATTTTGGAGCGGCATCCTTATGAACTCCCGGAGATTCTGTTTTTCAACGGGGTAGGTGCTTTTGCCCCTTATTTTGAATGGATGGAGAATTGCGTGACGAATAAGGAGGTGTAGTTGCCTACTTTATTTATGATATAGTGTGCCATCGCAGAGGAATGTAGAAAATGTATTATTTTCTATCTTCCCCCTATGGGATTTAAATGTGGTATCGTTGGCTTGCCTAATGTTGGCAAAAGCACTATTTTTAATGCAATAACAAATGCGGGAGCAGAGAGCGCAAATTACCCTTTTTGCACCATAAACCCAAATATCGGCATGGTAAATGTGCCGGATAAACGGTTGAATGTTCTTGTTGAAGCCTATAAGCCAAGGAGCGTTGTTCCGGCTGTTACGCAATTTGTGGATATTGCAGGGCTTGTTAAGGGGGCCGCTCAGGGGGAAGGGCTTGGAAATCAGTTTTTAACACACATCAGGGAATGCGAGGCCATTATGGAGGTGGTTCGGTGCTTTGACGATGAAAATATTATTCATGTGCATGAGACGGTAAATCCTCTGCGGGATGTTGAAATCATAGAAACCGAGCTTATACTGAAAGATTTTGACAGCGTGGAAAAAAGGCTTGCCCAAGAAACCAAAAACGCCAGAGTTGGAACACCAAAGGCAAAGGAAAGATTAGCGGTGTGCGAAGCGCTTTACAAGCACCTGGGCGAGGGAAAAGCAGCGCGAGCTTTTGAAAAAAGCGAAGCGGCGCAAGAGATTATTTTTGAGCTTGCGCTATTAACCGCAAAACCCATTTTTTACTGCGCAAATGTTGGCGAAGGCGATGTTTTAACGGGCAATGCCTATACGGAGGAGCTAAAAAAATACGCCGCCGAGCGTGGTGAGGATGTTGTGATTATCTGCGGTAAAATTGAGGAGGAGTTGTCTTCAATGGAAGCTCAGGAAAAGACCGAGTTTCTCAAAGATTTAGGCATGGTGGAAAGCGGTTTGGACCAGGTGGTGCACAAGGGCTATGCCATTTTGGGGTTGCAAACATTCTTCACGGCAGGCGAAAAGGAGGTTCGTGCTTGGACATTCGGCAAGGGCTGGAAAGCCCCAGCCTGCGCAGGCGTTATTCACACCGATTTTGAAAAGGGCTTTATCAGAGCGGAAACCTTATCATACGCCGATTTTGAAAAATACGGAAGCTTAAATGCGGCAAAAGATGCCGGCCATCTGCGCACCGAGGGAAAGGATTACGAGGTGCAAGACGGGGATATTATGCTGTTTTTGTTTAATAGCCACTGATTTCAAAAAAAACTGTCAAAAAAACTTGACAAAGTTTTTTTATTTTTCTATATTTTAATGCGAAACTGACGGTAAGTTCATGAGTGTGAAAATTGACATCTTGATTTTGTCATTTTTTTTTCTACCTTCCTGTTACGAAACCGTTAAAAACGAGGTCCCCATATGAAAAAAACACTGTTTGCAATTTTGGCAACTTGTTCCCTGCTCTTCGCAGAATCCTATCAAATCAATACCCTTAGCGCAAAGCAGTTGGGTATGGGTCATACTGGTGCCGGTCAAAAACTAGGCTCAGAGAGTATGCACTTTAACCCCGGCGCTCTAGGCTTCTTGGATAGAACACTGGATATTTCCGGTGGTGTGACTTTTATCATGCCTACGGTAGAATTTCAGGGCCTTCAAGGAAAAGCCGAAAATACTAAGATGGGAACGCCGCTTTATGTTTATGTGGCTTCCAGCGTAACTGATTGGTTCTCTGCCGGTATTAGCTTTACAACACCTTATGGCAATTCCGCCGATTATGGCAAAGACTGGGAAGGCTCCGCTCTTTTGCAAGATATATCTTTGGCAGTTTACGCTTTTCAACCCACCGTGGCTTTTAAAGTTCGCGATGATATAAGCATTGGTGTAGGCCCGGCTATTTATTTCGGAAGTTTTGAGCAGAGCAAGGCATTAATTCCTGCCGGGAAATTTAATGGACTCAAAGAAGTAGCTCCTTTTCTCGCAGCAAATCCACCGCTAAGACAACAACTTATAGACGTTACAGATAAATACGCAGATGTCAATGCGGCATCCGCAACATTTTCCGGCGATGCTGATGTAGCCGTGGGTGCCAACTTAGGTGTTCTATACGATTTGATTCCGAATAAACTCTCTTTAGGTGTTGCTTACCGTTCCGAAGCTAAGATGAAAGTTTCAAAAGGCAAAGTAAAAATGTCCCAAACAATAACTGATGCGGAACTGAAAACCTTGAATACCGTAATAGGTGGAGTTA
The DNA here is from genome assembly GCA_001462245.1 of Candidatus Fibrimonas termitidis. Lineage (GTDB taxonomy): Bacteria > Fibrobacterota > Fibrobacteria > Fibrobacterales > Fibrobacteraceae > Fibrimonas > Fibrimonas termitidis. Next base: position 21,115 of record LIUG01000141.1, on the reverse strand, counting down.
ACCCTTATTTATCCGCTATGGGCAGAGACCCAATCTCTCCAATTGCCATTCCTGACCTCGAACAAGAAAATTTTGTAGCGGAGCTTCCCCTGCCGGCCAACTTAAATACCGGTATTTCTTTCCGCCCCATACCTAAATTGCTTTTAGCCTTTGATTGGCAGATGGTGTTTTGGAATGCTTATGATGAACTCACCTTGGAGTTTGATAATTTAGGAAAGCAAGTGTCACAGAAAAATTACCACATCACCGATGCTTACCGCTTTGGTTTGCAATATACGGTAATAAACCAACTGGATTTGCGCTTGGGTATGTACTATGATGAAACCCCCGTGGATGATGATTATCTAACCCCGGAATCCCCGAGCACAAATAAACTCGGCACCACCGTAGGCTTTTCTTTCCGTCCCGTACCAAATTTCTCCATAGATGCTTCTTTCCTCTACTCGAAAGGTTCCGGCAAATTGGGCAGAGAGTCAACATCCGAGAACAATCCTGAAAAGGGAGAGGCTGATGGCCTTAACGGACGCTATAGCGTAACAGCTTTGGTACCCTCGGTTGGCATAAGCTTTATTTTCTAATATGCAGCTTAAACACAAATTACCCTTGATCCTGTTCGCAGCATACGTGCTGCTTACAGGTTCGCTTGTTTTTTACGCGCTCTCCAGCTCGTCAAAAACACGAAGGGTATCTCAATTTGAAGCGGCAATAGCCAAAGCGCGAAATTATTCCGATGAAATAGAATCTTTTATATTAGAAAGAATAGGCGAATTAAAAGGAGTGGAAAACGGCATAGCGTTAATGGAAAACCTGGACGATGCAACAAAAGCCGTTCGTGTGAGGAAAACACTGCAAAAATTAACCGAACAAACGGTTGTTTCCGATGTTCATATAGACTATAGCCAAAATGCTCCAAAAAAAGTACAGCTAACAGAGCCATACCAGCGGACATCCGATGGCGAAAAACAAACACTCACCACCCTTAGCTATCCGTTTTTTATAAACGGAAAATTTGCAGGCTCGGCGGTAATGGATTTGAATTTAAATGAACTTCAAAAAGAACTGTTCACCGGAAAACAAAACAACGAAACAGGCTCTTATGCAATTCTCGTTTCAAACGGCGGCTTAATAGCAGCATATCCTAAACCTGATAATATTCTCACTAAAGCAGGCGGCGATTTGCCCACTGCAGAACAAAACGATTTGCTTAATACAATACGCAAAGGCGAAGACCGTGTAATGGTTCAAAAAAGCAGTGTGACCGGGGAAACCTCCGTTGTAGCCTACGTTCCCTTGCAACCCAAAGAATTGGAATTGCCTTGGTCTATAGGTTATGCGATATCAGATAATTATCTGCGACGTGAGGAACTGGGTGTGAGGTACAGAACCATAGCCATTCTTTGCATTATTGATATTATATGGGGCGTCTTTTTGCTCCTGTTAATGGGCAGGGTTTTTGGACCTTTGACCAACACGGTTAAGCTGCTCGGCAAAATGACCGAAGGCGAGGGAAACCTGACCATTCGCCTTGAAGATCACGGCAAAGATGAAATAGGGGAAATGTCAAAGGGCTTGAACACATTCATAGATAAACTTCATAAAACAATAAAAACAACACAGAAAGAGGCGAAAAGTCTTTTGGATACTTCCTCAACCTTATACAAGCTGTCCGGTAATTTATCCCACTCCTCGGAAACCTCTCTTACCCAATCCGAGAGCGCATCAAAAGCAACCGAAGCGGCCAGCCAAAATGCGAGAGCAATAGCGAGCGATGCGGAAAAAACGAGTGCCCATGCCAACGAGCTTGCGAGCACTGCGGAGCAAATGAGCATGAACATGAACTCCGTTGCCAGCGCAGTGGAAGAACTCAGCGCAAGTTTTGCTGAGATAACCGGCAACACAGATGAGTCCCGCAAAATAGCGAAAGATGCCACTCAAAAATCCGGCGAAGCCACAGATGTTATGGGCAAACTCGGCGTTGCGGCAAAAGAGATAGGCCAGGTGACAGATGTAATCAAAAGAATAGCGGACAAAACAAATTTATTAGCGTTGAATGCCACCATAGAAGCTGCTTCTGCGGGCGAGGCCGGCAAAGGCTTTGCTGTTGTTGCGGGCGAGATTAAAGAACTTGCGAACCAAAGCTCCCAAAGCGCAGATGATATAGCCCGCCGCATAGAAGGCATTCAGAGCGGCACGACCAATGCTGTGAAAGTGATAAACAATGTATCAGGCATAATAACCAAAATAAATACATCCATAGACGAAATTGCGAGCAGCGTAAAGCAACAGACAGAAGCGAGCAATGAGATAGCGAACAATGCCGGGCAAGCCAACACCGGCGCAAAACAATTAGTCGGCTCAATAGGCGAGGTAGCCAAGGCTGCTAGGGCTTCTGCCCAAAACGCCGAGAATGTGGCGCAAGGCATAAAGAGCGTTTCGGAAAGCGTAGGTGTTATGTACCAAGGCGCAAAAAAGTCCAATTCCGATTCCGCCGAATTAAACAAAACCGCAGATATGCTTAAATCCTTGGCCGAAGACTTGGATTCTATTGTGAGCAAATTTGAAACTTGAACGGAGGCTAAAATGAAACTTAAATACAAAATTCCAATAATCATGTTTGCGGTATTCGCAATACTGGTAGGTTCTTTTGTCGCTTCCGTTTTATCCAATTCTACCGCAGTACGCCGGGAATCTCAGTTTGATACGGCAAAAGCTCGGTCCCAAGACTATTCCAACAAAGTGAGGGCTTTTCTAGCGGGAAAGTTGATTGAACTCAAAGGTTTGGAAAGCAATGTATCCATGATTAGAGATTTGGATGATGAAGCCAAGAAAGAGCAGATATTGAAATTATTGCTAAAATTGACCGGACTGCCTGCTGTTTCCAGTGTTTATGTCAATTTTGAGCCGGGTTCTTTTTTCAGCGCAGAGCTAACGCAACCCGGGCACACTTATTCCATAGACGCCTTCTGTCCTTCAACCGGTGGTGTAGAAACTTCTTCCGAAGAATCTTACGATATGAATACCGGAGAGGATGTCGAATGGTACTTTGGTTCAAAGAAAACCGGCAAACCGAATTTAACGGAACCATACAAGTGGAAATATAATGAAAAGGAGCCGGAACTCCTTATGATAAGTTTAACATACCCGATTTTTGTGGACGAAAAATTCGCCGGCGTGGTTGGAATGGATTTGGAACTTGACGCCTTGCAAAAAGAATTGTTTGACGGAATGCAAGATAAATCCATAGGCTCTTATGTGACTTTCGTTTCAAACGAAGGGCTAAGGGTGGCGCACCCCAAACGAGACCGGCTTCTCGTTCCCGTGGGCGAAGATTTGCCCGACGAGCAGCAGAAGGATTTGCAGAATGCCATACGCAAGGGCGAAGAACGTGTGATAATCCATAAAAGCAGTGTAAACGGGGAAGTCTCCGTTGCAGCTTACGTTCCTATGAAGCCTAATGGACTTGAACTGCCTTGGTCTATAGGATATTCGGTACCTCATATCGCTTTGCGAGAAGAAGAACTCCGGGTGAGGAAAATGGTAATGGGGGTTCTTGTAGCTGCCCTTTCTTTATGGGCGAGTTTTTTATTCCTGCTGATGGCAAAAGCTTTTAAGCCTTTAAACGGCATGGTTAAGCTGCTCGCCAAAATGACCGAGGGCGAAGGTGATTTGACTATTCGGCTTGCAGAAGGCGGCAAGGACGAGATAGGGCAAATGTCAAGCGGATTGAACAAACTCATAGATAAACTTCATAAAACAATAAAAATAACACAGAAAGAAGCGAAAGGTCTTTTGGATACTTCCTCAACCTTATACAAGCTGTCCGGTAATTTATCCCATTCCTCGGAAACCTCACTTGCCCAGTCCGAGAGCGCATCCAAGGCAACCGAGGCGGCCAGCAAGAATGCGAGAGCAATAGCGGGCGATGCCGAAAAAACGAGTGCCCATGCCAACGAGCTTGCGAGCACTGCGGAGCAAATGAGCATGAACATGAACTCCGTTGCCAGCGCGGTGGAAGAACTCAGCGCAAGTTTTGCGGAGATTACCGGCAACACAGATGAGTCCCGCAAAATAGCGAAAGATGCCACTCAAAAATCCGGTGAAGCCACAGATGTTATGGGCAAGCTTGGCGTTGCGGCAAAAGAGATAGGTCAGGTGACAGATGTAATCAAGAGAATAGCGGACAAAACGAATTTATTGGCGTTGAATGCTACCATAGAAGCGGCTTCTGCGGGCGAGGCCGGCAAGGGTTTTGCTGTTGTTGCCGGCGAGATTAAGGAGCTTGCGAACCAAAGCTCCCAAAGCGCAGATGATATAGCCCGCCGCATAGAAGGCATTCAGAGCGGCACGACCAATGCTGTTAAAGTGATAAGCAATGTATCAGGCATAATAACCAAAATAAATACATCCATAGACGAAATTGCGAGCAGCGTAAAGCAACAGACAGAAGCGAGCAATGAGATAGCGAACAATGCCGGGCAAGCCAACACCGGTGCAAAGCAATTAGTCGGCTCAATAGGCGAGGTAGCCAAGGCTGCTAGGGCTTCTGCCCAAAACGCTGAGAATGTGGCGCAAGGCACAAAGAGCGTTTCGGAAAGCGTAGGTGTTATGTACCAAGGCGCAAAAAAGTCCAATTCCGATTCCGCCGAATTGAACCAAGCCGCAAGCACGCTTAAATCCATGGCGGAGCACCTGGATTCCATTGTGAGCAAGTTTAAGACTTGAAGTAATTTTTTATTATTTCTATATTGTGCCCTGATATAGCAAAGTGAGGTAAAAAATGGAAAGTAGAAACTGCCCGAATTGCGGGGCGCCGGCGCAAGGCGAAAAATGCGAGTTTTGCGGAGCGCAAATAGTTCAACAAAGCCAAGCAGTTCAGCAAGGCCAACCAGTAAGCAATGTGAGCAATCAAGCACCGCAGGAAAATATTTCCCCCTGCGATTGGACTGTGACGCTTATCTTGTCGATTTTCCTCGGTTATTTGGGGATAGACAGATTTTATGTGGGTCAAATTGGGCTTGGCGTTTTAAAGCTGCTTACGGGAGCCGGTTGCGGCATTTGGTATATAATAGACATAATTATAATTGCAACAGGTAAATTCACCGATTCCCAAGGAAGGGTGATAAAGCAAAAATAGAATGCGGCAATGATTACTAACAGAAAAAAAGCACTCATTGCCGGATTGCTTGTTATACCATTGATTATAATTTTCAGAAAGTTCGATCCGGAAAGCACGGTTTTTTTCCCGAAATGCGTATTTAAACTGCTAACCGGTTTGGATTGCCCCGGTTGCGGTTTACAGCGCATGGTTTATTATATGCTCAATTTGGAGTTTGGCAATGCAATTCGTGCAAATGCGCTTCTTTTTTTTGCGATTCCATATATATTGCCGGGATTAGTTATTGGTTTATTTAAATACAATAACAATATTATTTTAAATAACATATATAACAAGCTATACGGAATAAAAGCGCTCTTGGTGACCGTAGTAATTGTCATTTTTTGGTTTATATATCGTAATTTTTCAGTTTTTCCTTGACATTAATCCAATCTTTTTCTATATTATACGGCAAATAACTGTACCAGAGAGGTAAAAAATGGATGAGTCGAAAATAAGCTTGTTTCTAGCTTTACATGGTGAAAAATTTTCGGAAGAAAATAAATCAAAAGTAAAAGAGAAACTAAAGTCACTTGATGACAGCAGGTTTATCAGCATTGCAACGCAAGATTATCAAAAGCCGGATTTCGTTCAACTTATGGCTATCTTCAGCTTAGATAGACTTGTGATGGGACGGATTGAATTGACAATAGCCAAACTGCTCACATGTGGGGGTTGCGGTATTTGGTGGCTTCTGGATTTGTTGAATGCTAAAAAGAATGCAGACGTTGCAAATTTTGAAAAATTCACAAAAGCGTCTTCCTAAAAGATTTTACGAACACATTTGTATGGGCAAGGCAGCGAGCCTTGCCCTTTTTTGTTGATTTTTCTATTTTCCTATAAATGAAAGGTATTTTATTAGCGGGTGGCGCCGGTTCTCGGCTTTATCCTTTGAGCGCAGTTGCGAGCAAGCAGTTGCAGCCCGTTTACGATAAACCCATAATCTATTACCCGCTTTCCGTGCTAATGCTGGGTGGGATAAAAGACATAATGCTTATAAGCACCCCCGATGATATTCCACGCTTCAAAAATTTGCTCGGCGATGGAAACCAGTGGGGGATAAATATTCAATACGCCGTTCAGCCAAAGCCGGAGGGCATAGCGCAGGCATTCCTGATCGCGGAGGATTTTATAAAAGGCGAGGCTTGCACCTTAATTTTAGGCGACAATATTTTTTACGGTTCCTTTGATTTATACGGCATAATGGCGACCGAGCGAGATTTTACAGGGGCAAAAATTTTAGGCTATGCGGTAAACGACCCGGAACGCTACGGCGTTGTTGAATTTGACAGTTCCGGCAAAGCGCTTTCCTTGGAAGAAAAACCCGCAAAGCCAAAAAGCAATTACGCTGTGCCGGGCTTGTATGTTTACGACAAAACCGTTCTTGAAAAAACCAAAGTCCTAAAGCCCAGTGCACGTGGCGAGCTGGAAATCACGGACGTGAACAAGGCTTATTTGCAAGAGGGGACCTTGTTTGTAAAAAAGATAGGACGTGGCGTTGCATGGCTGGACACAGGCACCCATGCGTCTCTTTTGGAAGCCAGCAATTTTGTTTACACTTTGGAATCAAGGCAAGGATTGAAAATTGCCTGTTTGGAAGAGATCGCCGTTGAACGCGGCTTTGTTCCATGGGAAAAAATGAAGAAATATTTAGAAGAGAATATGCCAAAATGCCCATACAGGAATTATATTTTCAAAAGATTTGATTCTTTATAAAGCGTTCGTTGCATTTAGGGGCGTATCAGGCTTTTGTTTGCGCATCTTGGTTTGGGTTGCCCTCACGGGCAACATCACGGTTGTGAGCATTTCCGGCATTAACGGGGTGCCTGTTTATTTTAAAAACTTTTTATTCTCAACTTCATTTAATGTTACCGAATTCGGTAAC
>LIUG01000141.1:12383-14003 GCA_001462245.1 Candidatus Fibrimonas termitidis | reverse complement strand
ATGTTACCGAATTCGGTAACATTAAAATTCGGATTATTGATTTTTTCCCAGATGCCGATTAAATCAATCGTGTAGCGGGTTCTAAGCCAGTGAGTTATAACAAGCCCTGTAGCATCAGCATTTTTATGTTTAGCCATATCCGTAAGAGATATGTAATCTTCACTTTTACTCGGCAAAAGAACAATCTCCGTTCCTTGCACACTTATAGTTTCTTTTTTGCCCATAATAGACAATCTCCTAATTTTGAGGTTTTGCATTAGGGCGACTGGAATGTAGGTGAAATAATATTCCCTAATGAAAGGGAATGTAGAAAAAAGTCAGAACCCCGATGCCCCCGATTTTTAGGATTTAGGGGATTTTTCATCGGGGGTGTCTGGCATTTGTTTGCACATCTTGGTTTGGGTTGCCCTCTACGGGCAACCTTTATATCCAAGGGTTCCAAACAGACAAGTTCTTAAAATTTTTAAAATCTGCGGTATTTCTTGTGGCTACGGTTAATTTATGAATAATTGAAAAGTCGGGGCTTGGCAAGTTCGTGCCACCATGGCACAATTCTTTGCATTGCACCGCCCGCCTACGGCTAGCGGTGAGCTACGCTTTAGTCTTTCAGACAACGAACTGAAAACAAGCGGTCTTTAACGTCGCTGTACCAGTATGCGTCCTCGTTGCCGTAGCCCATGACCCGGCTGTAGGCGGTATAGTTCTCTGTGGAACTCCACCAGTAGCCGTAATAGCCGGCACCGTAGAAACTGCCATCCGAGAAGCCGCCGCCGCCAGGCAAAGCCGAAAAGCCGTAATTGTCTGTGCCATTGCCGTTCCAATCACTCGTTGCTTTCAACTTTTTTCCCTCAGTGCTAGCACCTCCGATATAAGCCGTCATCACTTCCCAATCCTCCATGCTTGGCAAATGCCAGCCAGAGGGGCAAACTGACTGAGCCGTATACCAATTATACAAACGACCATAAGTACTACAGTAGGAAGGATTATTGTCGTAGCACTTACTACCACTCACATTGCAATTCAAATTCTCCGCCATCCAAGTTTGAGAACCTATTCTAACGGTTCTAAAATTAGCACTACAGGTGCTGCCACCACCATATGAACTGGAACTCCGAGCAGATGAAGAACTGGACCCCCCGCTACCTACGCTAGATGATGACCTGCCGCCACCCCCGCCAACGGAGGAACTGGAACCACCCCCGCCTCCAAAATTTATGCCACTCGTCTTTATAAAGACTGCCCCACCTATTGTCAACATATTACCGGACACGCTGTAAGCAAAGGTTTCAGAATAAGATCCGTTGGAAAGCATCAATTCGCTTCCTCTCGTAGTCCATGTGCCTCCAGAAAGCTCCCACGTGCCGTCATACAACTCAATAATAGCAAACTCGCCGTTGCTCCAAAAGATAATGCCCTCATCGTCATAGTATAATCCTATCCACGCCTCGTCAGAGCCAGTAACTAACCTGCTGTCCCTATCGCCGTTGCCGCCGCCATCGTCTTTGTAATCATCAGACGAGCAGGAAAATGTGAATGCCAAGGCCGCTACTGCGACCGCCAACAGAAAACCTTTTGTTTTGCTCATAATTAACTCCCATATTCCGTTTCTCATGTGTAACT
>LIUG01000141.1:0-12139 GCA_001462245.1 Candidatus Fibrimonas termitidis | reverse complement strand
TTTAAAGTGGACACTGGGCAAGGCGTGCCTTGCCCAGGATTAATTTCTGAACTCTTTTAGAGTCGGTGTCGGCTCTTTTAGACTCGATTTCGACTCTTTTAGTGTCGGTATCGAGGCTTTTAGAGCCGAGTTTGATGCTTTTAGTGTCGGCGTAGGCTCTTTTTTAGTCCCGATTTTGGGTCTTTTAGCATCGGCGTAGGTTCTTTTAAACTCGAATTTGAGCCTTTTTGTGTCGGCGTAGGCTCTTTTAGACACAAATTTGACTTTTTTAGTTTCGGCGTAGACTCTTTTAGACCCGAATTATTCCCCGCCTGGGCGGGGTGGCAAGCCCCTTGTGGGCTTGACGGGGTGGGACTAACTTACCCAAAAAACCGTCAACAGTTGTTTGCCAAATTCAAAAAAATCATTTTTCCGTATTTTTTTTCCTCCGAAATGCGTCTAAGCAGTATGGACAAAAAAACGGAGGTTTTCCAAATGGAAACAAAAGACCAGGCACCACAAGAAGGATACGCCGATCTAACGCTAGACTTGCCTTTCAAAAAGGCTTTCGCAACCGAAGAAGACAAAGACTTGCTCATTGCGCTGCTCAATGCCTTTCTGGAAAAAAAGCTGAAACAGCCTATAACGGACGTGGTCATTAAAAACCCATATGTGAAAGGACAGGCTATGCACAACAGGGACTCCATATTTGACATAAGATGCCAAGACACACAGGGGAACAGGTTCATTGTGGAAGTCCAAATAGGCAGACAGGTGCATTTCATAAAAAGAACCCTCTTTTATATATGCATGGCTATCGCCAACAATGGCGTGAAAGGCGAGTGGGATTTTGACTACCCACCGGTTTATACCCTCAGTTTTTTGGATTTCGACCTTGATTTTGGAAAGGATAACGAAGATGTAGTACAATACCTTTCCCTTTCCAACGAGGAACACCCGGAAATCAGGTACAATTTCATAAACCTTGTGTTTGTGAGGCTTACAAAATTCAGCAAATCTTTGGATGAATGCGAGACTTTCCGAGACCGGCTTATTTTTGCTCTTCGCCATGCCCATGAGTTCAAGGAAAGGCCCGAGCAGCTCAGCGGAAGTCTTTTCGAGCGTTTGTTTTCTATAGCGAAATTTACTAATTTCACTCCAGAGGAACAATCGGAGTATTGGTCAAATATGATGAACAAATACGACCAGCAGGCGGCATTGATTTGTGCCAAGAAGGAAGGCCGGGAAGAAGGTATAGCCATTGGCGATGAGAGAGGAGAGGCGAGAGGCATGGAAAAAAAAGCTTTGCAAACGGCGATTAAGATGAAGGTTAAAGGCTTAAACATCGCCTTGATTGCCGAGGTTACCGGTTTGTCGGAAAAGGAGATTGAAGGATTGGATACTTGTGGATAAAAGCACCTTATTTAGCAAACTTGGAAAGTAATGGTGGGTGTCCCTAAATCGGCGTTTATTTTATATTTCCTAGGCACAAGCGCAGAGAAAGTCCATTTGGAATTTTTCATGAAATTTTGAATAAAGGCTTCAATATAGTCCGCTTCCATTTGGTTTATTTTTGCCTCCGTTTCACTTATATTTATTGTGTGTCCGTATTTTAACACCTGACGAGCGAGGCGATTTTGGCGGCTGTTTAAAGAATCTCTGGAAAGCCTGTAAGAACCTATAAGCCCCTGCTTTGCACGTTCCAACTCGTTTTTTGAGAAACCGTTTTTCAAAAAAATTCTCATCTCTTTGCGAATCATGTCACAAACACGCTCCAAATTTTGCGGTTCGGTGGCAAATGAAATTTGAAATATGGAAAGATTTTTTTGATTTACTGTTTTTTGGATGAAATTTTCCATAGAAGAATTTATGGAATACACAAGTCCGTATTTTTCCCTGATGTTCTGAAACAGCCTGCTCGTAAACCCATAACCGAAAATATGGTTAAAAATTTGCAGTGAGCGTAGCTCTTTTGCAGTCAAGCCCTCGCAGGAAATTCCCCACAAAACCATTGCCTGCTGAATATGCCTTTGCGAAATCGCAGTTCCGGAATTTGCAGTATAAGTTATTTGCGGTTGATTTTCGGCACCGATTTTTTTAGAAAAAATCTTTTCGCAATTTTCCAACAATTCGCTATGCTCAACCGCCCCTGCTACGCTTACTAAAATAGGCAATTTTTCCAAAACAAATTTTTGCCGTTTGCGAATTTCCGAGATTTTCAAATTTTCAACGGAATTCAATGTGCCGGCGATTGGGAATGCGAGTCCGCAATTTTTAAAATGCTCTTTGTGAAAAAAATCATACAAAAATTCCTCCGGATTATCTTCTACAGCATTTATCTCCTCTAAAATAACGGTTTTTTCCTTCGCAAAATCAATAGCCGAGAGTTTTGGCTCCATCGTTAAATCCGCTAAAACACAAACTGCGGTTTTCAAATGCTCTTTGGCAATGTGAATATAAAAACAGGTTGCATCTCTTGAAGTATAAGCATTCAAATTTCCACCCAAATCTTCTATCTCTTTTGCAATCTGAAAAGCCGAGCGATTTTTTGTTCCCTTAAAAACAAGATGTTCGTAAAAATGGCTAAGCCCGTTATTGCCCGGATTTTCCGAAGCGGAACCCACAGGCAGCCACAAACCCACAGACACAGAAGAAGCATGCGGCATATAATCCGTTGCTATGCTAACGCCATTTGGCAAAACGCTATTCATATAAATTTTTCTTTATTCTTTTAATCTCTAAACCAAAAGATATATCCTTTCTCATTTTTTGTTCAACCGATTTGCAAGCGTAAAGAGCAGTGGAATGATCCCGATTAAAATATTTTCCTATATATTCAAAACTTTTATTCAACAAGCCTCGCATAAGGTACATAGCTGCCTGGCGAGCCAAAACAGCCTCTTTGCCGCCTCTCCCTTTTAACTTCAAAGTTTCAACCGAAATTCCATAGTTTACGGCTACGGCTTTTACTATAGCCTCCATGGTAAGAGTTCTATGGGAATTTGAAAAATGCTCATCCAAAATTTCCGCTGCCATCTCCAAATCGGCGTTTTTATTGCTTTGCATAACTTTAAATCTGATATTGCTCACTATGCCAACCAAATCGCTTGCTGTGCCGCTTGTTCTCTCCGCTAAGAATAATAAAACGTTTTCATCTATTTTGAGCCTTATCATATCAAATTTTTTTCGCAAAATAGCCAGCCTATCAACCAAGGTCGGCGGAGAGATTTGGATTGTTAAACCGCCCGTTAAACGGGAGCGAAGCGATTCATTCAAATTTTCCATATCGGATACCGAAACCTGCGATGCCGCAATCACAGGCTTGCCTGCAAGCAGCAGGGTATTGAAGATTTGGAGCAATTCGTGCTGTGAATAGGTTTTGCTCGCAATATTTTGAAAATCATCCAGTATAAATACATCTGCGCTACGGTACCTTGCAGACATTTCTTCTATGGGTTGTGAATTGTTTTCTTTTTTCAACTGCATGCTTTTTGCAAATTCATCGTAGAATTCAATAGCGGTTGAGCAGATTACCTTTAAATTGGAGTTTTTTGAACGCAGGGTATTTGCTATTGAATGCAGCAAATGGGTTTTTCCAAGCCCTGTTCCGCCTATCAGAACCAGAGGATTGCCGTGAAGCTCACCTGTTTCGGCAACAGCCTTGCAAGCAGCATAAGCCAACCTTGAAGATTCTCCTTCTGCAAATGAATCAAACCTGTATTGGGGTGATATATCCATGGTGAGGGGTGTAATTTAGAATTTTCTAAGTTCCTCTAATGACCCTCCCGCAAATAATGGGCATAATAAACTGCACTCCGGACAGTTTTTTTGACGGCGGCGAGCATAGCGAGCCAAAAAAAGCCTTTGAACACGGCTTAAAATTGTTAGACGAAGGCGCGGATATTTTGGACATCGGAGGGGAAAGCACACGCCCCGGTTTTACCCCTGTTTCCGAAGAAGAAGAACTTGCTAGGGTTATCCCGGTTATAGAAATGCTTGCAAAGGAACAAAGCACAAAAAATTTCCAAATTTCCATAGATACCACCAAAGCAAGCGTTGCCTTAAAAGCGGCCAAAGCCGGAGCGAGCATAATAAACGACATCTCTGCAATGGAGCATGATAGCAACATGCAGAGAACAATAATAGACACAAACTCAAGCGCAGTTTTGCAACACATATTGAAGTACGCCGGCGGCACCTCTTCCATAGCGGATGTGAAAAATTATTTGCTGAAACGTGCGGAACTCTTGGAAAAAAACGGTTGCAAAAACATATTCATAGACCCCGGCATAGGCTTTGGAAAAACCCAAGAAGAAAACCTTGCATTAATAGCAAACATAAACGAGCTATGCCAAACAAAATATCCGGTTTTGCTTGGAGTTTCCAGAAAAAGCTACATCGGCAAAATCAAGGGCTTGGAAAAGAGCAACCGCCTAATCCCCAGCCTGATCTCCGGAATTATCGCTGCGCAAAAAGGCGTAAAAATCCTGCGTGTGCACGACGTAAAAGAAACCAAAGAAGCTCTGCTAACACTAAATCAACTCTCAACTTCTAACTCTCAACTCTCAACTTCTTAAACATCTCCACCGCACTCTCCGGTGAGTCTTCGCCGGTTGCATTTTTTATCGGAGCAAATTCCTCTTCTCGCACAACGCCCGCTAAAAACATTGAACCGAGTTTTGGGAAAACATCAAATAAAAACTGCTCAAACTTAAAGGCTCCGTCTATGCCGCAAACTCGCTTAACAGCCAAATGCCAAGGCAGGGGTTCGTCTTCTAATTTTTTAAGGGAATTCATTGTGAATAAATGCGCAACTATGTTTCCTCCGTCAAATTCCGCAATTTTTTCGCTTGGAATTTCGCTGTATTCTATAACTGCCGGCAAACCGTTTTTTAAAGCGAATACGCCCATTTTTTCTTCCGGGTTTCTCTTTTTCACAACCTTTGAAGCCACCGCTGCTTTTGAATCTGCAAAAGCCCCTATAAATACAGGGTCGCAAGGTTTGGCTAAAATGTTATCAACTCCGTATAGAAAAACAAATTTTATTCTCTGCTCTTGCAACCATTCCAAAGCCCCGCTTGCAGAAAGTGCCCTGAAACAACCGCCGTTTCCATCCGGAATGAGTGCCAAACGCCCGTTGCTATCAAAAATAGGCTCTCCGTTTGGAGCTATTGCGCAAATAGTGCCCTGCTCAACAAATTTAATTTTTTTCCTGTCTAATCCAAAATAATCGGCTTGTTCAAAATACTCCATTGTTTCTTTATTGTTCAATGGGCTTGTCATTATAACCCAAGGGATGTCTTTTCCGTAAAGGTTTTTCAATTCCAAAAGTTTTTCTGCGTGTATTTGAAAAATGGATTTGTTAAGGGCTTCCAATTTGAATGTGCCTTTTGGCCCGTTGAAATTCAGTCTGGAACCTTGCCCGCCTGCCAGCAAAAATGCCGCCGCATGGCCGTTTTTCAAAATTTCCTTCCCGAGCTGTTCAAATTCGCCGAACTTAGGATTATCGCGCAGCATTTCAAAACCCACAGGTTCTATGGAATCTTTTTCCTGCTTTGTTTCGCCCGAGAGTTGCTTATGAGCCATTTCGGTTAGTTCGGCTAGGAGCCTCCAGTCTTGGGAGTTTATATCTTTTTCCAAAAGTTTGTGTTGCTCCGGAGTTAGGTTTTCCGTTATTTTCCAACGCTCCAAAATTTTCAGGCATGTGTAATTTAAATGTTCCGCTTCAAGCAATGTTCTGCTCTCCGTGTAGCAACGAAATTCCGGTGCGTTCCCGCTTTTGCGCAGGTGAATTATGTTGCCGTTTTGAAATTCCATTCTGTAGCCGTCTGTGGTATTTACCAGAACCGGCTTTCCGGCAATTTTCGCAAATTCGTTTTTTAAAAAATCAAAACCGCTGGTTTGCAGTTCGGCCAATTTCTTATCCGCAAGCTCCGGTGAAAACTCTTTCACTAAACCGCTCGCAGTGTATCTCTGCGGCAGTTTTGCAAAAAATTCCGAGAGTTTCAATTTTTGTTTTTTGCTTTCAACAATGGTTGCGATTATAGGGGTAAGTGCATCTCTGGTTGTTAAATCCTCGGTTATAAAACCGCCGTTGGCTTCGTAACCTGCAACGGATTTGTACTTCTCCTGCAGTTTTTTTATTCCCTCAATCACAAAAGGGCTTCCTATTTTTGTTCGCAAAACTTGCCTGAAAAATCCGCTTTTCTCAGCAGCAGTATTGCAACTCACCGGAATTGCCACCGATTGAATTCCAAGTGCTTTGCTTGCTAAAATGCCCAGCGAATCACCTCTGAACCAATTTCCGTTTTCATCGGAGAGGAGGGGCCTATCGGAATCTCCATCTGTGCTTGCCATGCAAAAAAAATCACTGCCTAAGCAATTTTGTTTTGCAAAATCCACATCTTCCTTGCGAATAGCTTCCGTATCCACAGGGATAAATTTCTCGCTGCGCCCAAGAGCCTTAACGTTTGCTCCGAGTTCGGTTAAAATTTCAACGGCAATATCTCTGCCGACTGCGGAGTGCTGGTAAAATGCGATGTTTGTTCCCAGCAAGGAATTTTCCGGAAATAAATTTAAAATATATTCCTTGTACATTTTAAGCGCTTTGTCATTAGCTTTCGGCAATGCTTCCATTTCTACAACTTCAGGGATTTCCACATATTGCGCACGAATGTTTAATTCATCTGCTTTTGTTATTTCGCCGTATTTGCTGCAAAACTTTATGCCGTTTCTACTATCGGGTATGTGGCTGCCTGTTATCATGATGCTCGGTATTTTGTTTTTCATTCCGTAGAGTGCGAGTGCGGGGCTTGGCAAAAATCCTTGGTAGTCGCATTTAAACCCCAAGCTCTTTGCTGCAGCCATGCAAGCCGCAATTATGCGAGGAGTGCTAGGCCGTAAATCACCGCCAAAGGCTACAATTTTTTTTGCATTTTTTTTTGTACAATCGTAAATATGTTGCAAGAAGCCTAGGGTGTAAGCAAAACACACTTCATCTGTCATATTGCTAACAAGCCCACGTGCTCCGCTTGTTCCAAAAGCAACACCGCTTGTGTCCATTAAAGAAGATATGGAAATTTTATCTCGTTTAAGCATGGGGTAGAAGGTAGAAAATTACCCAAGCTCCTCATTCATGCTGCCTGTTCTATATCCCAGCAAATCCAAAGAAATATATGTAAAGCCAAAACTTTTCAGGTTGGAATAAACGCTATCCCTAGTAGCTGGGGTCAATAACTTTGAAAATTCGTCCGGCAATATTTCAATACGTGCCGAATTTCCGTGAACACGGACCCTTACCTGCCGGAAACCCATATCCAAAAGAAGTTGCTCAGATAAATCAACTGCTTTCAATTTTTCCCTTGAAATGGTCTCTCCGTAAACAAATCTCGACGAAAGACAGGCAAAAGACTGTTTATCCCATGTGGCAAGCCCTATCTCCTTTGACAGCAAACGAATTTCATTCTTTGAAAGCCCCACGGCACGCAGAGGGCTTTTTACATCAAATTCTTGTACTGCAACAAGGCCGGGGCGGTAGTCGTTGTTATCATCGGTATTGGAACCTTCTGCCATGAATTTGGTACTCTGCTGTTGCGCAATTTCCTTTATTTTGCCGAACAATTCTTTTTTGCACAGATAGCAGCGGTCAATCGGGTTTTTGCAAAATCCCTCAATATCCAATTCTTCTGAATCAAAGATAATATGAGTTATCCCTTCCGCTTTTGCAAATTGCGCAGCTTCATTCAGTTCCCGCTTAGGAAAAGAATATGAACTTGCAGTTACAGCAATTGCTTTATCTTTTAATTCATCGTGAGCGATTTTCAGCAAAAATGTTGAATCCACTCCGCCCGAAAAAGCTACCGCAACACTTTCAAGCGAGCGCAGATAGGCTTTTAATTCTTCCAGCTTCTGATGTAAGGCATCCATTGCTATAGTAAACACCTAGAAGAAATAGCTTAGGCCAATGCCGTATTGATTAAAGGAAAGGCCATCGGCATCTTTCTCATCTATGAGATCTGTCAAACCGATAACGCATTTCAAATCAATCCCTAAATGCGAAGTAGCATAAAAGCCGGTCCCAAAGACAATACCAACATCAAATTTTGATCTATCGTCCAATTTTTCAGTGCTTTTCTTGGTATCTCCGTTATATGTAACTCTCCGGATCACTTCGGGTGAAAGGGGAATATCAAATTGAACTCCGGTGGCCATATAAAGCGGCCCTTTATCGGGCGTGACTTGAAGCATTAATGCTGGGCTTATGGCAAGTTCGCTCTCATAGGCCTTTGTTTTTGTGCTATCGTCTTTATAGTTTATGTTAAACAATCTTCTATAAAAAAAACTCACTTCGGGGCCAATGCTAAAGAAATCGTTTATCGGAATGTTTATAACCAACCCGCCTCCGCCTCCAAGTCCCAAATCAATATCGTTTGAACCTTCTCCGGTTAGGTCATATAAGTTGAATCCGGCTCGGATACCGATTTTTGAGCGTCTTTCTTCGGCAAAAGAAATGGTTGTGACTAGAGCAACTATTACAGCTATTGCAGCTATTGAGAAGATTTTGTTCATCGTGAGCCTCCCCTGGGAGTAGAATTTGCCATTATTTTGAATAAATCTAGAAAAATCTATACACATAAACAGTCCAAAGCTAGCGGCGGCGTTTAGTGCTCTGTCTTTGCGAAGGCGTACCGCCAGCTGTGGAGGGTACGGAAACGCCCGCAATATCCAAACGTGAGATACCTATGCCGTTTCCCACATAAGTTGCGCTTGTTATCTTGCCAAAAGGCAATACATTAAAATTTCGCACTGTGCCGTTTGACATCGTTACACGTGCGGTTATATTTGCCTGTGTAGCATTTATGAAATTTATATTGCCGGCGTTATCAATATAAGCGGTCAGATTGCCGATAAGAATGTAATTATGTGTAACGTTTACCGTTATGGGACCGGTGTTTACCGACGCCTGTTGAGCAGCAGGTGCTGTGTATTGTGATTGTGTGTATTGTGAATTATCGTTACTGCTATAACCGGCTTTCTGACGGGCTTCTGCGATTTTTTCTTTTGAATACGAATCATTTGGGTCAAGTCGCAGAGCCGCTTCGTAGTCTGCTATTGCTTTGTTATAATCACCGTTTTTCAGATAAACATTTCCCCTATCATAGTAGTTACCATTATTTGGTTTAAGCCTAATTGCTTCTGTGTAGTCGGCAATGGCCTTGTCATATCCCCCTTTTTTCCCCAAATAGGCTTCGCCTCTCCATTTGTATGTTGAATAATATGGTTCAATCCTAATTGCTTCCGTATAGTCAGCAATAGCCTTGTCATAGTCTTCCTTCCAGATTCGGTACACATGCCCTCGCTCGCAGTAATACTCAGCATTTTTAGGTTCAAGCCTAATTGCTTCGGTGTAATCAGCGATGGTACTGTCACGTTCATCTTTTCTACTGTACGAATATCCTCGTGCGGAATAATACTTAGCATTATTAGGGTTAAGTCTGATTGCCTCCGTGTATTCTGCGATAGCTAAATCTTGACTGCGTGCCTTCTTACCTCTTTTATACGCTTCCTCCGCCGCAGCTATCGGGTCGCTCGTGGAGCTGCCACCATCGCTCGTCACAGTACTACCGTTATCACTCGTCTGGTCCTGAACGCAACGAACCGAGAGGTATTTCGACTTGTCGCGATAGACATCGTTCAAGAAATCATGTGCAGCCGTTAGTCCCCAACCATTGGCTTGGGTGGCATGATTCTCTGTGGCACACCACCAATAGCCTTCTTCGCCGACATGCATGAATTGGTGATCTTTGTCGCCGTAGCTGTCGCCGCTGGGTAAGCCCGAAAATCCGAAATTATCCGTACCATTACCTGATTTTTTTGAATAATCACTCCAATTCCAACCTGTTGATGACTTCAACTTCGTTCCGCTTCCCTTTCTTTCCTGACCGCCAGCATATTTTTTTAACATCCCAAATTCATCGAAGCCCGGCAAATGCCAACCATCCGGGCAAATGCCTTGAACTCCGCTGGGATTGGATTCCGAACTCTTTGCTCCGTTCATAGCCGTTTCCCAGTTATACAGACGACCGTATTTGGTACAGTTAGCCGAATTATTACCATAACACTTACTGCCAGCGGCATCGAAATTCAAATTCTCAGCCATCCACACCTGATTCCCGATTTGTACCTTTTTATAAGTATTACCGTCTCGGTCATCTACAAAGGTTGTGCCTGACTTTGCCGAAACACTACCCGCTGCAAAAAGAATAACGGCAGCCATCGCCGTTGCCAACTGCTTAAACCGTACCGTTGCTTTCATAAAAATTCCTTGTTTTTAAGTAAAGATTCGATGTAATATAGTAAAGTAAACGCTGATTAACTAGCAGTGGCTAGTGGTCAGGCAGCCTACTTTGACTCCTTGATTTTTAGGATTAATTTATCTAATCCCGGACGCCCTGAAAATTTCCTTTTTGCATGAATTTGCAAGCACCTCTTTATTGCCCAAAATAAAACATTCTTTTTTAGCACGGGTAATGGCTGTGTATAGCAATTCCTTGGTTAAAAAGACATGCTCGTTTTCATTTTCCATTTCTCTGTCCGGATATACCACTGCAACACGTTCGTATTCGGAACCTTGGGATTTGTGGATCGTTATCGCAAAAGCCGCTTCATGCATTGGCAGAGTTAAAATTGAAAAAGATTTTATCTCATTTTCGCCAACATAAAAATATGCACGCTCCTTATCTTTAACTCCTACATCTCCGTTAAAAAGATTTAGCTGATAATTATTTTCCGTGATTATTATCGGAGTAAATTTCGTTTTTTCATTACACAATTCCCTATTAATACGTTCGGTTCCGTTTTTGCCGACTTTTGTTGCGCATAAAATTTGGAATGTTTTTAAAAACTTCAATGCTTCTTCATGATTTTCTGCCTTAAATAGGTTTTCATACCAACCGGAAAAATTGTCATTTTCAAGATAATGGACATTTTCGTTATCAAAATTTTCTACGGAGTTCTCTAAAATTTGCTTGCTCAATTTTTCAATGCCTGGAGCGTCTTTTGCTCTGTAATTTATTTTGAGTTCTTCGCAAATATGTTTATATTTTCTGCAAATATCCGCAAAAACAGAACCGGCCTCAACGGAAGCCAACTGGTTTTTATCACCAAGCAAGTATAAATCACAGTTGTTAGGAACCGCATCTAATAATTTAGACATCATGGACATATCTATCATTGAACATTCGTCTATAGCTATTATATCTGCTTCAAGTGAATTTTTATAACCGAGCAAGCGATGCAATGTTTTTGCTTCCAACGCTATGCCTTGTTTTGATAAAGACTCCCTCATTCTAAGAGCGGCTTTTCCCGTTGGAGCGGCAAGAAGAATTTTTTCGTTCAATCTGTTTTTTAAAATTTCTGAGAGTGATGTTGTTTTTCCGGTTCCGGGGCCACCTGTTATTATATGAATTTTCAGTTCCTCAATTCTTTTCAAAATTCTTGTTTGATAAACAAAATATCTCTGTATATATAAATTTCCCTCATCAAAAATCAAAGGGCGAGTGTCGCCTTTTTTGCCAACGGCTTTGGAATTTGCCAAGTCGCCTTCCACAGAGATGCACACACTGCCCTGCCACAATCTTTGCAGGAGTTTTTCTGCAATCGTGTAAAGCGGAGTTCCTTCTCGAACTTCATATTTCTTTTCCAAATACGATAGTAAAAATTTATCCATAAAAACTCTCATCCAATTTTACAACGTTATCCGTTATTTCCTCTCCACTCGCATAATAAATTCCATCAAAATTTTCTTCATTTACGCCTCTTATAAAAATATAATATATTCCGCCAAATTGTTTTTTGAAATCAAAATTTCCCTGCGTTTTTTCCAGCCATCTTTTCAATGCAACAGCGTAAATATAATATTGCAGATGATAACCATGATTTTGCATAGCTTCTTCCATTCCGTTTTGCGAAAAGTCGTTCAAGCTGTTTGATTTCCAATCCAAAATATAATATTTGCCATCCTTGCCAAGAAAGACCAAGTCTATTGCACCGTTGATATATTTGTCCGGCAATTCTTTTGCTTCAAGAAATTCAATATTCTTCACTATTTTTTCTATTTCCTTCAAATCTATTTTTTGGGAACTCATAGAAAAATTGAGTT